>NZ_CAMKXG010000182.1 GCF_946477055.1 Lonsdalea britannica
GCGATGGGCCGCGCCATCGTGCGAGAACCGGCGGTGTTTCTGTTCGACGAACCGTTATCGAATCTGGATGCCCGCCTGCGTGTCCAGATGCGGCTGGAGCTGCGACAGCTGCATCAGCGGCTGCGGACCACCAGCCTGTACGTCACGCACGATCAGGTCGAGGCGATGACGCTCGCGCAGCGAGTGATCGTGATGAACAAAGGCGTGGCTGAACAGATCGGCGCGCCCGCCGAGATCTATCGTCGCCCGGCAACGCTGTTCGTCGCGAGTTTTATTGGGTCGCCCGCCATGAATCTGCTCTCAGGTCGGATCGGCGACGACGGCGAACGGCTGATCTTATCCCCCGATCTGGCGTTAACGCTTCCTGCTTCAAAACCCGAGTGGCGGGGACGAGAAGTGACCCTCGGTGTTCGGCCGGAACACATTTTACTGGCGGAGGGGCCGGATAATGCCGTGCCAATGACGGTCGACACGGTGGAATTATTGGGCGCAGATAATCTGGCGTATGGACAGTGGGCAGGGCAGAATGTCGTAGTGCGCTTGTCGCACGAATATTGTCCGGCCGTGGGCGCTACCCTCTGGCTGCATGTGCCGGCCTCGTCGTGGCATATATTTGATTCGCAGAGCGGATTACGGATGGAACGATGACACACTCTTGGCCTTATCCTGCTTATGTCGCCCATCGTGGCGGTGGTTCACTGGCGCCGGAAAATACGCTGGCGGCGATTGATGCTGGAGCGCGTTACGGGCATCGAATGATTGAAATTGACGCCAAGTTGTCGCGCGACGGGCAGGTTTTCCTGCTGCATGATGACACGCTGGATCGCACCACCAACGGGTGGGGGATTGCGGGCGAGCAGACCTGGGAACAGCTATCCCGGCTGGATGCGGGCAGCTGGTTTGGGCGGACATTCCGTGGCGAACATCTGCCGTCGCTGGCGGACGTGGCGCAGCGCAGCGTCCGTTACGATATTCTGGTGAATATCGAAATTAAGCCGACCACCGGTGAGGAAGCGGAAACCGGCCGGGTCGTCGCGTTAGCGGCACGGGAACTGTGGCAACATCGCGTCGTTCCGCCGTTGCTGTCCTCTTTCTCCGTCGACGCGCTGGAAGCGGCTCAGCAGGCGGCGCCTGAACTGCCTCGTGGGCTGCTGCTGGACGAGTGGCGCGAGGACTGGCTAACGCTCACGCAGCGGCTGGCGTGCGTGTCGATTCACCTCAATCATGCGCTCCTCGACGAAGCGCGCGTGGCGCAGTTGAAGCAGGCTGGGTTGCGAATTCTGGTTTACACCGTCAACCAGCCGGAACGGGCGCAAGACTTATTGCGCTGGGGCGTTGACGCTATCTGCACTGACCGGATAGATTTGATTGGGGCAGCGGAGATTGCCGACTAAACCTGCCCGGGCGGAGCCTGTCTCCGCTATGGCACGTCGGTTAACTCTCGGCGCTTGTCATTCTTACCCGCACTGAATGCCGTCATCCGGCAGTTTCGCTTTATCCCTGTATGGATAGAGCGAGCCTGCTGCTGCAAGGCGGTGCATGGACGATGGCGCGAACGTTAAGGAAGAGGGGCTATGTCCGCGTTTATTGCTTCACTCTGGCACCAAATATATCTGTCGCTACCTCTGTTTGTTCTGATCGCGCTGGGATATGGCCTCATTCGTGTGGGCCATTGGCCGGCCGCCATCGCTGACGCATTGACCCGTTTCATTTTCAACGTTGCGTTACCCGCGATGCTGTTCCGTATGATGTGCGACTTCGCCGACCGTCCGGCAGTGGATGCGCGCCTGCTGGTTGCCTTTTTCGGCAGCTGTCTGGCGGTGTTTATATTGGGGCGCGTGATGGCCCGCTGGGTATTCAAGCTGGACGGGGTGTCCGGCTCGATTTTTGCGCTGAGTGGCATTTTCTCCAACAACGTCATGCTAGGCCTGCCTATCGCCACGATGATGCTCGGCCCGGAGGCGATCCCGTCGGTGGCGCTGGTATTGATCTTCAACGGCCTGATCCTCTGGACGCTGGTCACCGTGTCCGTCGAGTGGGCTCGCAATGGTTCGCTCTCGTTGCAGGGGTTTACCACCACCGCACTGGGCGTGCTCAAAAACCCGCTCATCATCGGCATTCTTTCCGGCACGCTGTTTGGATTTACCGGTCTGCCGTTGCCCGAGGTGGCGGAGCGCTCGGTGAATATGCTGGGTCAGAGCGCTGTTCCGCTGTCGCTGGTGGCGCTGGGCATGGGGCTGGCGGAATATCAGATCCGCGAGGGGTGGCGGATCAGCATCGCCATCTGCATCATCAAGTTGCTGGTACAACCGTGCATTGTTTGGCTGTTGGCGATAGCGTTGGGGCTGCCCGAGATGGAAACACGAGTGGTGGTTCTGCTGGGATCGATGGCCGTCGGGGTGAATATCTATCTGATGTCGCGCCAATTCAACGCGCTGGGCGGCCCGGTGGCCGCCAGTCTGTTGTTATCCACGTTGCTGGCGGCGGTGACGACGCCGCTCATTCTGACGCTAATGGGCGTTCGTATATAACGTCGGCTTTCAGGGCGTGGTTGACGGCATCACGCGCTGTTGCGTTTGTTGTTGTTGCTGCCTGAGCTGCTGCTGTCGCGCGGCGCTGTTTTGCTGGATGCTCTGATTCAACCGCTGCTGTTGCAGTTTCTGATCTTGCTGCATCTGCTGTTGTAGCCGTTTCTGGCTGCTGATGCCGTTTTCAAACTGTTGCTGTTGGGTCGGTGGCAGGGGGGCTGCATTTGCCAACGGGGCCATCGGCGAGAGTAAAACGCCGAGCATGACTATCCGAATCACGTTGTGGTGCATATGTCCTCCGCGGGAAAGACGCCTGTCAGTTGAGTTTAGTCGCTAATCGTTTCGCCGTCGCCCGCAGGCTGGGGTGGTGCGCAGGGATACGATATACTGCCGCCACCTTTTTGACGACAGACGTTATCTGAATGTTCCATATTGCGCTGTACGAACCGCAAATTGCGCCCAACACCGGCAATATCATCCGGCTGGCGGCGAATAACGGGTGCTCTCTGCATCTCATCGAGCCGCTGGGCTTCGACTTCGAAGAGAAGAAATTGCGCCGGGCCGGACTGGATTATCACGATCTGGCCGTGGTCCAGCGTCATGCGAATTACGACGCCTTTCTGGCGTCGGTGCCTGGCTGTCGCATTTTTGCCTGCACGACCAAAGGCAGTCAGCCCTACGATCGCCCTGCCTATCAGCCGGGAGACGTGTTGCTGTTCGGTTCGGAAACGGCCGGACTGCCTGACTCTGTGCGTAACGGCATCGCGCCGGAATATCGAATTCGTATCCCGATGGAGCCGGACTGCCGTAGTCTGAACCTTTCCAACTCGGTGGCGATTATCAGCTACGAAGCCTGGCGTCAGAACGGCTTCGGCGGCAGAAGCTAACGCGTCAACGTGACACGCTTGGCGGGCGGGGGATTGAGCAGGAAGACGACGGCCCCGCGATAAAACGGCGAGGCAGACAGTCGATGCTGCCAGCGCTCGTCCCAGCGCCCATGTTGCACCAGCCCAAGTCGGAACGGCACCCGCAAGGTTAGCAACGCCGGAAGGTACTCTGTATAGCGGTTCACCGTACTGCGCCCCTGATAAGTCTGCACCACCAGTTCGTCCACGATGTCATTTAGCCGGTTGATTTGAGCGATTTCACCGGTTTTCGCCCAGTCGAGCAGCCCAGTCACGCTAAGACGGTAGTCCGACGGCAGACGCTGCCGCAGCTGCTGTAGAAAAGCGACGTAGCCGGAGAGATGATAGCTGGCGGCATCAAAATCAATTTGAATGCCCTCGACTCGATTGCCCAGCGCGCGCCAGCGTTGGGCGATGTTGAGGATGCGCGCCAGCTGAGGCTCACCGAAGTCCAGCGTGGTCACCCGGAACGATAGCCACAGATGTTTGACCGTCAATCTGCTGGCAGGCAGCCCCTGTCGCAGGAACACGACGTCGCCCCGCCGCAGCGCAATCTCTCCCTGATGCAGATACAGCGTGTCGGCCTGATGGAGCACCGGCTGGGGCTGCACGGCGGCCCACAGCCAGAAGGCATTATAGCGGGCGGCGTTGACGGTCGTGGCGCCCGCGTTGACGCTGGTCAGCAGCAGGCTGGCGATGATAAAGCGACGCGCTACCAGTAATATTTGAGCTGCTCGGCCCATTGGCTGCCCTTAAACTCGGTTTTGAGCTGTCTGAACCAGGCTTTGCGAGTGGCCTTGCTGATGTCTTGAGAGCCGCAGCTGTTGTAGCCGCTGGGCGAGTAACAGTAGATCGCACGGTAAAGCGCGTAGCTCTTGTCTTCCGGCGGGGCCTGCGGGTTGGCGATCACCTCAATATAGCCGTCCAGCCGATTAAACTCCGGCCCCTGATATTGGGTTTTGGCGTCGGTCAGTCCGTTCAGCATGTTGTTTTCCCCCCAGTCGAAACCCACGGTATTGCCGGTACGCAGGAAGAACTCGCCGAGGCAGTTGACGGCGCGTGCGTCATGCGGGTTCTGGTTCAGACGGACCACCGTTTCCTGCAGGCTCGGGCACTGATAGCCTTCCTCGGTATCGCTGCCGTCCCAGGAGAAGGCTGTCAGATCTTCCTCATCCCAACTCATGTTTTCGGTGCTTTTCAGCGGAGGAATGGCGGCGAGTTTTTCGCTGTCCTTCAGATACCCGGTGTAATCCCGGTGCGTGAGCTCCTTGGTCAGCAACGTATCCAGTGCGATAACGCGCTCGGCGTGGGTCTGCTCCGGGCCGGTCTGTTGACGCAGCAGGTTGGGGTCGGCGCTGACTTTGAGAATGGCGGAACGGAAGCGCAGGTTTTTGACCGGACTATTGGCAGCAAACACCTGCTCCGGATGGCCGCTATCGACCAGCGTCTGAGCCAGCGCGAGCTGAAGGAACTGCTGCTGGGTGTAGTGGGTGCTCATCGTCAGCAAATGACGCCAGTGCATTTCGGCTTCCGGCCAGCGTTGTAATTGCTCCAACGCCAGCCCGCGCAGCACCTGACTGCTATAGGCGACGGTATTCGTCAGGTCCTGGCCGGTGGCGGCGGGGAAGATGCGGAGCACCGCCTCGTAATCCCGCTGGGCATAGAACTGAAAAGCACCTTGCAGATAGAGGAACTCCGCGTGCATACCCGCACGTTCGAATCCGGATCGCTGCTGTTCAATCTCAGCTTGCGTCAGCGCCGGTAAGTTCATCCAGCCGTCGGTACTGCGCAGTCGTTTGAGGTCTTGCACCAGATCCAGCAACGGCACCGCGTCGGACGAGATGAAATCGCTGTTTTCCAACAATTTGTCGTCAATTTCGTTGCTGATATCGAGCAGGGCGGGCACGTTGTCGACCGACGTCAGCGCCTGATCGTAGAGGTTGGCTAACGCAATGTGGTCACCGTTCATCCAGTAGGCGCGGCGATACAGTCCGCGGGCTGAATCGGCATAGAATCCCTGCGGATACTGCTTCAAGTAGCCGTCGATACGTTCGACGGCGCGCTGTCCGGCCGCTTTGTCCGTTTTGCGGATATCAAACATGCCGTATTCGTCCAGTGCGTGCTGGGTGGCCTGATTGATCGCGACGCGAATCAACATATAGCGGGCGGTTTCGGCGACCCAGGGCTGTCCCGCGGTCAGCAACTGCTGAAAGTCGCTGTCGGCCTGCTCCAACTCGCCGTTGTAGAAGGTTTGCGCGCTGTTCAGATAGCGGAGGAAATCGGCCGCATGACCGTTGGCGAGCTGTGAGTCTTTATCCAGTACGGCTCGGGTGGCGGAGTAATCCGCTGAGACCAATGCGATACGCCCCTGCGCCAGCAGGATCCTTTGTGCTTCCGTCAGGTCGGCGTCACTGCTCAGCACATCGAAAAAATCGCCCAGCGTGCTGAGGCCATTGGAGATCCCGCGGCCTTCCATATCCTGCGGGGACAGGGTTTTGAGTTTTTCTATCATGGACGCGGGCAGGTGCAGTCGCTCCGCTTTGGGAAGCAGTTCGGCATTTTCTACCTGTATCACCTGAGCGTCCGCGATATCAGAAGAGGGCGACGGCGCCTCGTCGGGCGCTTCGGTGGCGACCATTCCCATCACACGGTAGGCCGTAAAAGGATCGGTCCTTGACTGTCCTGGATCGGGGGTTGGCTGCGGGATGGGGAGCGCTATCTTGTTGCGGCTGCTTTGCAGCAGCATCAGGTTGGTGCGGGTATCGTTATCCGGCAGCAGGTAGGGAAGCGCGGGCATACCGCATTCAGAATCTGTGAATCCGCATATTCCATCGCCAGAGGCGTGAGCGGAAGAAATCAGTAGTGTCGTAACCAAACCAGCCAGTAGGGCCAATCCTTTCATGTCCTTTTCCTGTGGGTGAGGTGTCAGGCGATTTCAGGAACGCTGCCCAGATGACGGCTGGCGCCGAAGACAGCGTTGCAAGCCGCTAATTGTGCGACCCTATGAGGTTTACACTCTACCCGACGTCGGGAAAAACTCAATGCGAAGGGGCGGATCGGGGCGGAAGAGCAGCGCGCTCTTCCGCTTTTTACGAGGGCTGATTAGCGGTGATAAAGCGGCAACCAGATCGTCAACTGCAGGCCGCCGAGAGGGCTGGCGTCGGCCTTGACCCAGCCATGATGCTGCGAGATGGCCGTTTCGACGATCGCCAGTCCGAGGCCGGTTCCGCCGGATTCGCGGTCGCGGGCTTCATCGGTACGGTAGAAGGGACGGAAAATCTGTTCCCGGTCTTCCGGACTGACGCCCGGACCGTCATCGCCGACGATAATGGTGACGCCCTGACCGTCGACGGAGAACGAGACCTCGATATGCGTTCTGGAGTAGCGCAGCGCGTTGCGGACCACGTTCTCCAGCGCGCTGTCGAGCGCGGATGGATTGCCGAACAGCGGCCATGGGCCGGGCGGCGACAGCACGTCCAGCGTTTTGCCCATCTGCTCTGCTTCGAAGCTGGCGTCGTCCAGGACATCGCCCCACAGTTCGTCCGCTTTCAACGGCTCACGGTGCAGTTCATTCTTGTGCTGATTACGCGACAGCACCAGCAGATCGCCGATCATGCTGTCCAGACGCTGGGTCTCTGTTTCAATGCGGGTGAGTTCGTTGCTTTCGCCCTGCCTGCGACGCAGCAGCGCGCTCGATAGCTGCAGCCGGGTCAGCGGCGTACGCAGTTCGTGAGAGATGTCCGACAGCAGAC
>NZ_CAMKXG010000183.1 GCF_946477055.1 Lonsdalea britannica
GAGATTCGCCTTAGTCTCGTGGGCTCGGAGATGTGTATAAGAGACAGTTTCAATGGTTTGATATCGATGACGACGCACCGGATCAGCGCAGCGCTCGCGTCATGCGTTAATCGCTCTCCGGCGAGGCAGGCGTCGCCGGGGATTTCAAGTTGTGCGTCACCGTGGTTATCGTTTACTCTCCTTCCCGAATCCGAGCACTACCTTGTCCGTATCAGGAGGAGTCTGACGGCTATGCAAGGCTACGCCTATTCCCAATTTACCCGGCTGTGCGCGCTAATGTTCAGCGCCCTGCTCACCCTCATCAGCGGCTGCGATAATCAGAACAGCGCCATTCCCAATACATCCTCTTCCACTGCCGCACACGACGGCTGGCCGCGAACGGTGCAAACGCTAAAAGGCCCGCTGACGCTGCAACATCCGCCGCAACGCATCGTGTCCACCAGCGTGACCATTACCGGTACGCTGCTGGCGATTGATGCGCAGGTGATCGGTTCCGGCGCCACCAGCCGCAACTCGACGGTGTCCGACGATCAGGGCTTTTTTATCCAGTGGGGGAAAGAAGCCAGAGCGCGCAACATCAAGCCGCTATACATCACCGAGCCTAACGCGGAAGCCATCGCCGCCGCGTCGCCGGACCTGATCATCATTGCCGCCACCGGCGGCGACTCCGCGCTGAAACTCTACGACCAGCTCTCCGCCATTGCCCCTACGCTGGTGATCGACTACGGCGATAAGAGCTGGCAGCAGTTGGCCGAACAGCTGGGCGTGGCGACGGGCCGCGAAAAAGAGGCCCACGACGTCGTCGACCGCTTCGAACAACGCGTTCAGGCGATCAAACAGGCGATTACGCTGCCGCCGCAGCCGGTGTCAGCGTTGGTGTATTACGAAGATGGACGAGGGGTCAATATCTGGACCCGCGCTTCCGCGCAAGGCCAGCTCCTGTTGGAGTTAGGCTTTCAGCTAGCCGATCTGCCGCCCAACCTGCCGACCGAAACCAGTCAGGGCAAACGCCGCGACATCGTGCAGATCTCGGGAGAGAACATGGCCGACAGCCTGAATGGGAAATCTTTGCTGCTGTTCTCCGCGGATGAAAAGACGGTCGGCAACCTGATGAATAATCCGTTCCTGCGCCATATCGAACCCGTTGAGCAACAGCACGTGTGGGCGATGGGACCGGATACGTTCCGGCTCGATTATTACAGCGCCAATAATATGCTAAACAATATCGAGCATTTCTTCCGTCAGCCGTGATGCTGAGTGACCTCGATTCGGCCGCGTCCCTGCGGCCGGTCGCCAGGTTGGTGGTTGGCGTTTACGCGTGGCGCGAGGGGGAAGGTTCCGCTTCGTTCGCTTCATCGTCAGCCGGTTCTCCCTCATCGACCTGCCCGAACGTACACCGGCGCAAAGGCCGAACCAGCAACATCAGCGCCAGTCCTAATATCGCCGCCGCGCCGCCGAAAGACAGAATACTCAGCGCGGGCGTCATGAGCCGGGTCATCGCCCCTAAGCCGAGCGCGCCGAGCGAATCGCCGGTGACGTCCTGCGCCGACCCCAAACTATTCACGCGCCCCAGCAGCCTGTCCGGCGTATGCGTCTGGATCAGCGTAAATTGCAGCAGAGACGCGATCGCGTTGAGATAGCCGTAACAGACCAACGCCGCCAGCGCCACGGCGAAATAGCCCGCCACGCCCAGTAGCGCTACCGACAGAAATGCCCCGGTCGTACAGACCAGCAGCACCATCCCCGGCCGTCGTACGCCGGAAACCCAACCGCTGGTAAACGCACCCAGCATTGCCCCGAGCGGCACCGCGGAGTACATCAGGCCAATGGCGGAGGGACCGGCGTGATAGACATCGTTCGCCAGCGCCGGAAACAGCACCCGCATCGCGCCAATCATGCTGACCAGCAGACCGAGCACCACGACCCAGCCGACGACCGGATGCGAACAGACGAATTTCACTCCGCCCGCCAGCGAACGCAACGGATGCTCCGGCTCGCTGGCCTCCGGCTGAAGAGACGGCAGCCGCATCAGCGGGATCAAGGTGCCTAACGTACCGATTGCCGCCACGGCGAAGCTCCAGCCGACGCCGCCCGCCACGATAATGACCCCGCCCAGCGCGGGCGAGAGGATCGCGCCCAGTCGCACCGTCAACATACTCAGCGCCCCGGCGGCCGGGAGATTCTCGCGCCCCACCAGCAGCGGGATCACCGCCATTAGCGCCGTCATGCCTAACGCGCCGAAGAATCCGTCCCACGCGGCCAGCACATACAGCGCCGCCAGCGACGGTGAACTGGAAAAAGCATTGAGGCTGAGCGCGACAAAACCCAGCCCGCAGGTGCCGCGCGCGAACAGGATGAGTTTGCGCCGGTCGAAACGGTCCGCCAGCACGCCGCCGCACATCAGACCGATGAACATCCCCACGCCGTCGAGCGCCACCGCCACCCCGACTTGCAGGGTGGAGCCGGTCATCGACTGGATTTGAATGGGTACGCCCACCGCCAGCATGCCCAGCGAGAAGACGGACAGCATTCTGGCGACAAAAATCGCGCGAAAATGGGCGTTGTTTTTCAGCAAACTGAAGTCAAGCAAGATGGAGGTTTTAGCCATAATATTCCGTGAAAATAAAGGTGATACCGCCCGTTCAGCGGGGGCTGAACGGCGTCAACACGCGGTCTACGTCAATGTATTTGCTCACCGAGGCATGCTAACATAGCCGCGCGATAACATTAATGATAATCATACTCATCTTCACATATTAAGGAGCTGTTCGTTGGCGATGTCACTTCCTTCGCATCAGGCGCCAGTCGCCGCCAATCAGCCGCCCACCCGCTATTCTCAAACTGTTCGGCGTCGCGCCGGTCTGCTTTTCTTCCTGCTGCTGTTGGCGCTCGTCGCCGTCGCCAGCCTGACTATCGGGGCTAAATCGATTTCTCCGATGGTGGTCTGGCACAGTCTGACCGGTCAGCTCGATACGGCCGACAGCACGATCATTCTTAATGCGCGCCTGCCGCGCACGCTGGCGGGCCTCATTGTCGGCCTCGCGCTGGGCGGCGCGGGCGCAGTGATTCAGGCGCTGACGCGCAATCCCTTAGCCGACCCCGGCATCCTCGGCGTCAATGCAGGCGCCAGCTTCGCCATCGTCATCGGCATCACCTGCTTCGGCATTAACAGCATGACGGCCTGGCTGGGATTCGCCTGGATAGGCGTACTCGTCACCAGTCTGGCGGTCTGGCTGATCGGTACGCTGAGCGGCGGGCGCATCAACCCGATTCGGCTGACGCTGGCGGGCGTGGCGCTCAGCGCTGTCCTGACAGGTTTGTCCTCGTCCATCTCGCTGCTCGATCCGCAGGCCTTCGATCAAATGCGTATCTGGGAAGCCGGTTCGCTGGATATCCGTTCGCTGCGTAACGTCGGCATCGTCACGCCGACCATCCTGCTGGGGGCCGTGCTGGCGCTGTTCGCCGCCCGTTCGTTGAACGCGCTGAGCATGGGCGAAGATATTGCGATGGCGCTGGGCACCCGCGTCATGCTGATTCGCGTCATCGCCGTGCTGGCGATCATGCTGTTGTGCGGTTCCGCCACCGCGCTGGCGGGCCCGATTGGCTTCGTCGGCCTGATGATCCCGCATGTCGCCCGCTGGTGGGCGGGACCGGATCAGCGCTGGATCATGGTGTACTCGTTTCTGTTCGCCCCCATCCTGCTGCTCTGCGCCGATATCGCGGGCCGTCTGCTGGCAGCTGGCGAGCTGCGCGTCTCCATCGTGACGGCCTTTGTCGGCGCACCGGTTCTGATCTGGCTGGTTCGCCAGCGTAAAGCCTGAGGAAATGGTGATGGCAAGTAAGACACTCTCGCTTCGCGCGCCCGGCGGCATCGTCAGCGGCCGCTTCGCCGGACGAACGCTGTTCGTCAACGGGCTGCTACTGTTGCTAGGCCTGCTGCTGCTCACGGTGGCGATGGGACTGGGCACGCTGAAAATAGCGCCGCTCGACGTATGGCGGGCGCTGGCCGGTCACGCCGACGGCGGAATTCAGACCGTGGTGACCCAATGGCGAGCGCCGCGGGCCGTGATGGCGCTGCTGCTCGGCGCCAGTCTCGGCCTCAGCGGCGCGATTTTTCAATCTATTATTCGCAACCCGCTCGGCAGTCCGGATATCGTCGGTTTCAATACCGGCGCGTTCACCGGCGTGTTGCTGGCGGTCATGGTGTGGGAAGGCGACTACTACCAGATCGTCAGCGGCGCGGTTCTGGGCGGTATCGCCGCCGCCGCGCTGGTGTATCTGCTGGCCTGGCGCAAAGGGATTAACGGCTTCCGGCTGATTATCGTCGGTATCGCCGTCAGCGCCGTGCTGTATGCCTTCAATACCTGGTTGGTGATCACCGGCTCGCTGGAACATGCCATTACCGCCACGCTGTGGGGAACCGGCACGCTCAACGGCATGACCTGGACCAAAGCGCAGCCCGCGCTGTGGCTCACGCCGCTGGCGACGCTGGCCGTCTTGCTGCTGGGCAAACGACTTCAGCTGCTGGAAATGGGCGACGACAGCGCCCGCGCGCTCGGCGTCAACGCGGAGGCCAGCCGCCTGTGGCTGATGCTGTTCGGCATCGTGCTGACCGCATTGGTTACTGCCACCGCAGGGCCGATCTCCTTTATCGCCCTCGCCGCCCCGCAGATCGCCCGCCGAATGACCCGCGCCAGCGCCACGCCGTTAGTGTCCTCCGCGTTGGTCGGCGCCACGCTGCTGCTGGCGGCGGATATGATCGCCCAGCACGCCTTCCGCCAGATCCAGCTACCGGTCGGCGCCGTGACCGTCAGCATCGGCGGCATTTATCTAATCTGGCTGCTGATTCGCGAGTCGCGCCATTGACTAACGCCCCTCTCCGGCATTCTCCGTGCGGGAGCGGGCTCACCCCGTTGATGAGAGTAAGTGATTGATGACACCGTTTTTACACGCCGCCCACCTGACGCTGGGCTACGACCATAAAATCATTGCTGAAGATCTTAACGTGACGATCCCGGCGCATCAGTTCAGCGTTATCGTCGGCCCCAACGCCTGCGGCAAATCGACCCTGCTGCGCGCGCTGTGCCGATTGCTAAAACCTCTCGCGGGCAACGTCCTGCTGGAGGGAAAAAACATTCACGCCATCCCGACCAAAGCGCTCGCCCGCCAGATCGGACTCCTGCCCCAGCACGCTATCGTACCGGATAACATCACCGTGGCCGATCTGGTCGCTCGCGGACGCTATCCGCACCAAAGCCTCCTGCGCCAGTGGAGCGAGGAGGATCAGACGGCGGTCGAACAGGCGATGCAGGCCACCAACGTCAGCGAGCTGGCGGATCGCAGCGTGGACGAACTGTCCGGCGGGCAGCGACAGCGCGTCTGGATTGCGATGGTGCTGGCCCAGCAAACGCCGTTGCTGCTGCTGGATGAACCCACGACCTGGCTCGATATCGCCCATCAAATCGACCTGCTCGATCTGTTTCGCGAACTGAATCAGCAGCGCGGCCACACCTTGGTCGCCGTCCTGCACGATCTGAATCAGGCCTGCCGCTATGCAGACCATCTCATCGTGATGCAGTCGGGCCGCGTGATGGCGCAGGGCGCGCCCGCCGAGATCGTCACCGCCGATCTGGTGCGCGACGTCTTCGGTATGACCTGCGTGATTATCGATGACCCGGTGTCCCACATGCCGCTGATCGTGCCCTGCGGCCGCTATCACCCCGCGCCCGAAGGACTTTGATCCGCTGACGTCTCGGGCGCCGCGGATCAACCGCCCCGCCCGTCGGACTCACCGCGCTTTCAGCTTAGCCAGCGGCGTCAGCAGTCGATCCAGCTGCGGCCCGATCTGCTCCAGCGAGGCGGGCGACAGAATATCCGCATGCTCACAGGGCTGGAGATAGGTCGACAGACGACCGACATACGGCGCCCAGGTCGCCTGCACATCCATCTCCGGCGGCAGCGTGCCGGTCGCCACAAACAGCGTCGCCTCGCCGTGATAGCGCCGCGTCGACGCTGTGGACAATCGCTGCACCGCATCACGGTAGTTCGCCACGATATCGCGGAACATCGCGGCTTTTTCCGCACGCAGATGCGCGTCCGTCTCCTCTTCCGCCTCGGCCATAAACTCCGCCTGCTCCTGCGCGACCTCCTGCTGCGCCTGCTCCTCGCTCGGTCCGCGCCAATCCTGCCCTTCGGGCGGATAGGTATCAAACAGGCCGAGGAACGCCACCGTCTCGCCCGCGGCTTCCAGACGCGCGGCGATGCCGTGCGCCAGCGTGCCGCCCAGCGAGTAACCCAACAGGTAATACGGCCCCTGCGGCTGTAGACGACGGATCGTCGCCAGGTGACGTTCGCACATCGCCTCGACCGAATCACAGGCGGCAATCACGCCGTCCGGACGCGGCGACTGTAGTCCGACGATGGGGTAATCTCCCGCCAGATAGCGCAGCAGCCCAGCATACTGCCAGGCGTACCCGGACGCCGGGTGCAGGCAGAATAACGTCGGGCCGTCGCCTGCCCGCAGCGGCAGCGTTTCATCCCCGCCGCTGTGACGCGATGCGGCGCCCTCGTCCGCTAGCAGTCGCGCAATCTGTTCCACGCTGCGCGCCGCCATGATCTGCCCGACCGTCAGCGAACGCGCCAGACGACGGCGGATCTCCGCCGCCAGCCTCATCGCCAGCAGCGAGTGTCCCCCCAACGCGAAGAAATCATCGTCCGCGTAGACCGTCGGCCGCGACAGCATCTCAGCGAACAGCGCCGCCAGCAGGCGTTCCTCCTCCGTCTCCGGCTCACGTCCCGCCTGCGTCTGTCCCGCCGGGGACGGCAGCGCCTTGCGATCGAGCTTGCCGTTGGCGCTCAGCGGGAACGCCGTCATCCCAACATAACTCACCGGCAGCATGTGGGCGGGCAGCCGCTGCGCCAGCGCCTGGTGCAGCGCGGTCGTGTCCAGCGCCGCGCCCTCCTGCGGGATCACCCAGGCCACCAACTGGCGGGCATCGGCCCCCGCCAGCGCGCCGTGGCGTTCGCCCAGCTCGCGCGCGCAAACCACCGCCTGCGCCACATCTGTCTCTTATACACATCTCCGAGCCCACGAGACTAAGGCGAATCTCGT
>NZ_CAMKXG010000184.1 GCF_946477055.1 Lonsdalea britannica
TGGCGTAGCCATCGCCGCTGCCGGCTTCTTCTTCAAAGTCCAGTTCCAGGAACTCTGCGCCCATGCTGCGCACTTGCTCTTTCACTTCCGGACGGGTGTCGAAGGCACGAACGATAGCGCCCAGGCTTCCCGCTGCACCGATAGCCGCCAGCCCGGCAACGCCAGCGCCGATCACCATGACTTTCGCCGGGGGAACTTTACCCGCTGCGGTGATTTGTCCGGTAAAGAAACGGCCGAATTCATGGGCGGCTTCAACAATCGCGCGGTAGCCGGCGATATTCGCCATCGAGCTCAGGGCGTCCAGCGACTGTGCACGGGAAATACGCGGCACGGAGTCCATCGCCATCACGGTCACCTGACGGTCGGCCAGTTTTTTTAGTAGTTCAGGGTTTTGTGCGGGCCAGATGAAACTGACTACGGTGCTTCCTGCACGAGTCAGCGCGACCTCGTCGTCTTCCGGCGCATTCACTTTAAGAATGATGTCACTCTGCCAGATATCCGCTGTATCCAGGATCGTCGCGCCTGCATGTTCGTAGGCGGAATCTTCGAAGCTGGCAAGTTTCCCTGCCCCACGTTCTATTGCTACCTCGAAGCCCAATTTTAGCAACTGCTCCACCGTTTTCGGCGTTGCGGCCACGCGGGCTTCATTGGTTAGCCGTTCTTTTGGTACACCAATACGCATACGGAATCCCTTTTCGCTCAGATTTAACGAAGGTTGTTATAATGATTTACCTGAAGAATTATTTATCGCATAAGTTCATACCCTCGAACTTTTCGATAAATGCCGTTATAACCTACTGAAAATGGAAGTAATGATCCACTCGTAAAATAATTTTGATCTAAAACCCCAGTAAGGGCGAGTCAAACCACGATTTTTCGCGTCGGCGGCCCCTAAAACCCCATGTTCCTTAACATAATTGTCGAAAAATTATTTTCGATTGGTTCACAAAATTAGCCGAAAATCGCGGTTATTGGCGGGGCGTGCTGATAAAAAACTGTGATGATGGACTCAATGATATCAGTGGTCTTTATTGCCACATTTTCCCTCCTCTTTCCGGTCGATGATTCGGCAAAAGCGTTTGCTTTAAAATGCTGAAGCACTAGGCATTATTACGTGACATAATCGGCGGCTAACACACAGTGTGCCTATTCGAATTAACCGTACTGCGTCAGGCGAAAGGATTTTTTATGAAGCTGAGAACTCGCGTTATTGCCTCCACCCTCCTCTCCATATTAGCGTTTTCCGCGCAGGCTGCGCAGGAATTGACGCCGGAAAAAGCCGAAGCCGTTAAACCCTTCGAACGTATTACCTTTATGGGCCGTTATAACGCTATCTATGAAGCGACGGCCGATGCATCCAAGCGTGCTGACGAAAAAGGCGCAGATGCGTTTTATATCCAGAGCACGGCTGAAGTAAACGGCGGTCGTTGGGCGGTGACGGTCGACCTGTATCATAATGATGCACCGAAGGTTTCCAACGTCACCACCTACCGCACCTTTAGCGGCGTGAAAGAGCTGCCAAAAAATGAGGCGTCGCAGCTGGAGCCTTTTGACACGGTGACGGTGAGCGGCTATTTCCCAACGCAGCCTGATGTGACTGCGGCGATTGGCGAAGCCGCACAGCGCAAAGGTGCCTACTCCTTCTTTATTGTTCGCCAGGTCGATATTAACTCCCGCGGCAACAGCCAGAGCATTACCGCCTTCATCTACAAAAAAGATGCGGCTAAACGTCGTGTCCAGAGCCCGGATGTCATCCCTGCTGATTCCCAGGCCGGTAAAGCGGCGCTGGCCGCAGGCGGCGAAGCGGCTAAACACGTTGAAATCCCTGGCGTCGCCACCTCTTCCAGCCTGAGTAGCAATGTCGGCAATTTCTTCCAAACGCAGGCTTCTACCGTGGGGCCACGTTATACGGTGACGACAAAAGACGGTAATCGTATTCAGGAATTGAACAATGCGACGGCGGCACAGATGGTGCCATTTGATTCTGTCAGCATCCGCGGCCGTTTCAGCACGCCGACCGACATCACCGAAGCCATTGCCAAGCGTGCGGCAGAAAAAGGCGCGAAGTATTACCACATTACCAAGGAGTGGCAGGATAACGCCGATCGCTACACGATTAGCGCCGATCTCTACAAGTAATGCGCCCCTGACGGGATATCGGCCTATAGCCGGTATCCCGTTGCTTCCCTTCTGCCCCTATCCGTATTTCATTTCATTCAATGCACCTGTGACGGTATCGCCAACACGCCTCTGATTAACTGACCATAACAGCGGAACATTGAATGTAATCCCTGTATTCAAGTGTCACAGCGACTAAGACTGTCGTCCGTTCTTTAGATTGCTTTCGTTACAACAAAGTATTGAGTAGTGATATCGAGAATAGAGATACTAACTTCTATTGGGGCTGATTGAATCTGATGAAGTCAGAAGACGTTCCACAAGAACGCAAACTTCCTGTTTTTATAGGGTATTGGTCGCGAACAGAATGCGGTATAGCAATGTTGAGGATTTTCGACAGGCTGTTCCCTTCTCGCCTTAGAACGCCGCAATCACGGTGACAATTAAATGACTCGCTGCCTGATTCTCTGCTGGAATAATGAAGTGTTGCACAGAAGTTTAAGTATGGTCTTTATTTCATAGCGAATAGCATGTTGTAACTAAAGAAGACTTTTTTATTGATTACGACACAAAAAAGCCTGCTGATGCGCAGGCTAAGTTTAAATTGACGGAAATGCCGTCAGTTAATGGCTGGTATCCAGTTCAGGGAAGCTCTTCACCAGATCATCAATGGCTTTGATTTGCTGCAGGAACGGCTCCAGCTTGCTCAGCGGTAATGCTGAAGGACCGTCGCAACGGGCGTTATCCGGGTCTGGATGAGCCTCAATGAACAGACCGGCCAGACCAACGGCCATCCCTGCCCTCGCCAATTCCGTCACCTGACCACGACGCCCACCGGATGCGGCACCGAACGGGTCGCGACATTGCAAAGCATGGGTGACGTCGAAAATCACCGGAGAACCGTCAGAGACCTGCTTCATGACGTTGAAGCCCAGCATGTCGACAACCAGGTTGTCATAGCCGAAGTTACTGCCGCGATCGCACAGAATGACCTGCTCGTTGCCACCCTCACGGAACTTATCAACGATATTCCCGACCTGACTTGGGCTGATGAACTGCGGTTTTTTCACGTTGATCACGGCACCCGTCTTGGCCATTGCTTCAACCAGATCGGTCTGACGCGCCAGAAATGCGGGCAACTGAATAACGTCAACGACTTCAGATACCGGCTGGGCCTGCTGTGCATCATGAACGTCGGTGATTACTTTTACGCCGAAGGTCTGCTTCAGTTCCTGAAAAATCTTCATCCCCTCTTCCAGCCCTGGGCCACGGTAAGAGTTAATGGAAGAACGGTTAGCTTTATCAAACGACGCTTTGAAAATGTAGGGAATGCCCAACTTTTGCGTGACGGTGACGTAGTGCTCGCAAATCCGCATCGCCAGATCGCGAGATTCGAGTACGTTCATACCGCCAAACAGCACAAAGGGAAGATTGTTGGCAACCGGGATATCCCCGACGTTTACCACTTTGTTATTCATACAGTTACCTTAATGTCGGATAAATCAAAAAACCAAATTCGCAGTTAATGCAACACAATGTCTTTCTGTTCGATGGAGTGTATCTGCACTTTGATCATCTCGCTGACAGGGTCTTCCGGACATTGTTCTACAAAGTAACTCAGGTCAGAGAGCGCAATATGGTCGCAATCAAGCTGAGCGTAGATCAATCCCCGGTCACGAATTTCGTAAGGGTCTTCCGGGTCGAATTGCAGCACGGCCTCGCAGGCGCGCAGCGCCAGCTCCATTTGCTTTTCTTCCATTAGCGCGATTTTCAGCGTATCCAGCAGCTTGCGGACAATCATGACGTTTTCCGCTTCGTCCAGATCCTCATCCAACAGGCGCGTTGAAGGGCCAATGTTCCCTTTCAACCAGACATCCAGCACATGCTCACTCAATGTGTCGCCGTTAAGCGGGTTGATGAGCCACATCTCTTCATCCAGCCAATCGACGCGAATAATAAACTGGGTAGGGAAAATAACAGGCATCAAAGGCAGATCAATCTGCTGAGCGATGTGCATAAAAATAATGCCCAGCGAAACCGGCATTCCCTGACGTGTGGAGAGAACTTTATCCAGCCATAACACGTCTGACAGCCGATACACGCCGCTGGCGCCGCCAAAGCCCCAAGCGCCGAAAAACAGCGCAATCAGATTTTCCAGCTTCTGTTCCGGGGCCAGATGCGTCGGGATGGCCTTCCGGGCCTCATCGACAAGGTGTTGCAGATTTCGTCGCACTTCCGTCGCAGAGAAGTCACAGCGTATTTCCTGGGAAACTAAGATTACCCCTTCACTCAACGGTGAGCGGTTGAATTCGAAATCGGCAATAGCACTCATAGGTATTCCATCAGCATAGGTAACTTGGTGATAATCCAGCGTTTTAAAGATAGCAGGCCCACCAAGGCAAAACATTAACGCTATCCTGCTAATTTACTGTCGTCATCACAGGTGTCACAACCCCCGGACGCGAGACAGAATGTAAGTAATTATGCCAAACGGGCTCTCTCGCAGCCAGCATTCCACGGACAGGGAGAGGCAAAATGCGCGATGTGTATCACTTTGCCGGCATTTGGGGTGAAAGGAGCATCACTTCGGCCAAAAACCCAACGAAACCCGATCGTTGCCGCCGTAGTCTTTGCAGGTTTCAACCCGGATAAAACCGCGCTGTTTCAGCAAATCACGCACCGCTCCGCCCTGCTGCCAGCCATGTTCCAACAGCAAACCGCCACCGGGCAGTAAATACTCGGGAGATGCGGCGATAATAACGCGCAAATCCGCCAGGCCCGCTTCGCCAGAAATCAGCGCGCTGCTCGGTTCGAAACGCACGTCGCCTTGCGACAAGTGGATATCTTCAGCGTCGATGTAGGGAGGATTACTGACGATGAGCGAGAAGCGTCGCCCCTCCACGCCTGAAAACCAGCTTCCCTGAGTAAAACAGACGTTGCTGATGCCAAGCCGTTGGGCGTTTTCCTTCGCTAACGTCACCGCCTCGTGCTGAACATCCACGCCCTGCACGCGGCAATCCGGTCGCTCACTGGCGAGGGCCAATGCGATAGCGCCCGTGCCGGTGCCCAAATCCAGTATGTCGGCAGGCTCTGTCGGAAGGTAACTCAATGCGAGTTCGACCAGACACTCAGTGTCCGGACGCGGAATGAGCGTGGCGGGAGAAACATGAAGCGGTAGTGACCAGAACTCTTTTTGCCCGGTGAGATAGGCGATGGGCTCACCGGCAACACGCCGTTCCAGCAGCTGCGACAGTTGTTGTCGCTCTGCCTCTGACAGCGTGGTTTCACCGAACGCCATGATAAAAGTCCGCGCCTTGCCCGTCGCGAAACCGAGCAAGATTTCCGCATCGCGCCGGGGACTGTCGCTGTCCTGCAACCGTTGTATGGCCTGCTGCAGCCAGCTTTGATAATTCATTACTCTTGCTCGGACAACGCGGCGAGCTGGTCCGCCTGGTATTCCTGCACGATCGGTTGGATCAGCATATCCAGCTTGCCTTCCATCGCTTCATCCAGACGATACAAGGTCAGGTTAATGCGGTGATCGGTTACGCGCCCCTGCGGGAAGTTATAGGTACGGTTACGGTCGGAACGATCACCGCTGCCCAACAGGTTTCGGCGTGTCGACGCTTCTTCAAGCTGACGCTTTTGCACTTCTGCGGCACGGATGCGCGCGCCCAGCACGGAAAGCGCTTTGGCTTTGTTTTTATGCTGCGAACGCTCATCCTGACATTCCACGACAATGCCGGTAGGAATGTGCGTGATGCGGATGGCGGAATCAGTGGTGTTGACGTGCTGTCCGCCCGCGCCGGATGAGCGGAAGGTATCGATGCGCAAATCTGACGGATTAATCTCCGGCAATTCGGCCTCCGGCACTTCCGGCATCACGGCCACGGTGCAGGCAGAGGTATGGATGCGCCCCTGAGACTCCGTCGCTGGTACACGCTGCACGCGATGGCCGCCGGACTCAAACTTCAACTGTCCGTATGCGCCGTCACCGATAACTTTAGCGATCACTTCTTTGTAACCACCATGCTCGCCATCACTGGCGCTGACCACTTCCACCTTCCAGCGCCGTGATTCTGCGTAGCGGCTATACATGCGGAAGAGATCGCCGGCAAAAATCGCCGCTTCATCGCCGCCGGTGCCGGCACGAATTTCCAGATAGCAGCTGCGATCGTCGTCAGGATCTTTCGGCAACAGCAGCACCTGCAGTTGCTGTTCCAACTCCTCGCTTGCGGATTTTGCTTCGCTCAGCTCTTCCTGCGCCATTTCGCGCATTTCAGGATCGTCCAGCATCGTTTCCGCCGTCACGATATCTTCCTGCGTTTGCTGCCAGCGCTGGAAACAACGGGTAATGTCGGTCAGCTGAGCATATTCCCGGGACAAAGCTCGAAAACGGTCCATATCGGCGATCACGCCGGGATCGCCCAATAGCGCCTGGACCTCTTCATGGCGCTCTTGCAGTGCTTCCAGTTTGGCAACAATAGAAGGCTTCATGCGTGGTGTTATATCCTGTCGTTAATCGAAAAGGGTGAGAAGGATGCTAGTTCAAGCCGAGGCTGTCACGCAAAATTTGCAAACGGTCTTGATCGCCGTCGCGGGCAGCCTGCTGAAGAGAGATGGTTGGAGCATGAATTAACCGGTTAGTCAGGCGATACGTCAATTCTTGCACGATAGCTTCTACGTCCCCGCCCTGCTGGATCGCGGCCAGCGCTTTAGACGTCATTTCCTCACGCAACATATCCGCCTGAGAGCGGTAATCACGAATGGTTTCTACCGCCGTCTGCGAACGTATCCAGCCCATAAATTCCGAGCTTTCTTGCTGCACGATAGATTCCGCCTGTACAGCGGCCGCTTTGCGCTGCGCCAGGTTCTGCTGCACGATCGCATGCAGATCGTCCACGCTGTACAGGTAAACGTTGGGCAGCTTGCCAACTTCCGGCTCGATATCGCGTGGTACGGCA
>NZ_CAMKXG010000185.1 GCF_946477055.1 Lonsdalea britannica
C
Organism: Lonsdalea britannica; assembly: GCF_946477055.1. GTDB lineage: Bacteria > Pseudomonadota > Gammaproteobacteria > Enterobacterales > Enterobacteriaceae > Lonsdalea > Lonsdalea britannica_A. Next base: position 2 of record NZ_CAMKXG010000185.1, read on the forward strand.
AGCGTCAGATGTGTATAAGAGACAGCGGCAAGCAAGCTATAACAATATAACTATTTGTATATTAGATATATTTTCATCATGTCACTAATCTTCTCTCATCTCACAAAAGTGGCACATCATCATTTATCTGAGCGAAAAACAGAGCTACGCTGAAAGTGTCAAAGTACACAGTCAAAGGGGGCTGTTATGTATAAGACCATTTTGGTGCCTGTCGATATTGATGAAGAAGATCTGACCAAGAATGCCCTGTCTCAGGCCACTTTTCTGGCTAAATTATCCGGAGCGAAACTGCATCTGTTTCATGTTCTACCGGATGTCTCCGCTTATATCTCCGCCTATGCGTTTGGTTTGAAAGAGTTTGAAAACGAGGCGGTGGTTAAGGCGGATGAAAAGTTGCACGAACTTCTGAGCCAGATAGACCTCCCGGCGGAGCAGCTGGATCACAGTATTACCTTTGGTACGCCGCGTGATGAGGTTCTGGAGCTGGCCGAGGAGATCCATGCCGATCTCATCGTGGTCGGTTCTCGTCGTCCGAGTGTCAAAACCTATCTGCTAGGGTCTAACTCCTCGGCGATTGTGCGCCATGCCAAAACGTCGGTGCTGGTGGCGCGCTAACGACGTGGGGACGCTGCGCAATCTGGCGGCGTCCAACGCTTAACGAAGCTGGCTGTCTTTACTGCCGCGGCGGTTGTAGCCAGCATTGATGCTGCGCTGTTTGTCGATTTTCGCCTGACAGGCAACGCAGTAGCGCACGCCCGGCAACGCTTTACGTCGGGCTTCCGGTATGGGGTCTCCACACTCCTCGCAATAATCAGCGCTTTCACCGCGATGTAACTGGCTACGCGCCTGAGCGATAGCATCATCGACGGTAGCATCGATTTGCTCCTGAACGGAGCCGTCACTTGACCAACCACTTGCCATTGTTGACCTCCTGCTTGCGGGATGACGCGGTCAACGCATGTTGCGTGTTTGACACGAATACGTTGCCTCCGCCTCGGTGCGAGTCGGTAATCATAAAATAGCTGAAATCAGCAGAATGTGTGGACTAAGCGACTATTCTCGTTGAGCGGGTGTAGTGACAGAAGACGTGTCCAGAGAATGCTCAACGCGGGTTTGCTGCTGAACTTCCTGGTGATAAAGAAAGGCGCCGACGGCGGAATAAACAAAACGGCCTAACAGAATGATGAGACTGATCATGAGTACGGTACGAGCTATACGCGTACTACTTCGTCGTTGACGTAACATGATTCTTCGCCTGTGGGTAACCGTAGACATTACCGGATGTATTCCTGATAAAAGCGGACATTCGCTGTTGTTTATTTAGGCACAAGCTGGCGGTGGGGTCAATGCGCCTGAGGCAAAAAATCACCCTCAGGCGCAAATGTGAAAAATCTCACAACATGAAGCAGGAGTAGGGCGCAGGCCGCGCTGTCCCGGTCTAACTTTGCGTCGGTGACTCTTTTTCCTCTTCAATCAACAACGTCCAGTCGCTGATGCCCTGCCAATATTCCTGCTCTTTTTCCAGGTCGAGCTGTACCAGCGTATTTTGACTGAAATAGCCGAACGGGAAAATCAGGGTCCAGGTGCGATCGTCCGTCGCCAGACGCAGCGTTTGCGGCGACGTCGTGGCCTGACGCTGGTTATTCAGCAGCGTCGCCAATCGCAGCAACAGAATCATCGGCATGTACTGTTTCTTTTTGAACTGATTCAGGCGCGGCAGCTCGTCCGTTTTTATCGCCTTACGGTGCCAGCGCACCAGTAGAGACAGCACCATCTGCTGTTCCTGATTGAACCCTGGCAGATTAGTGTTTTGCAGGATGTAAGCGGAGTGGCGGTGCATACCGCTGTGGTTGATGCCGAGTCCCACTTCATACAGCATGGCCGCCCATTTCAGAATGGCCTCCAGCTGCGGATCCACCAGCGAGGGGTTCTGTTCTTCCCACTGGATGTAGAGCAGTTCCGCCGTTTCACGGACGCGATGGGCCTGTGCGCGGTCGATGTTGTAGTGGCTGGCCAGACTTTTCGCGGTACGGATGCGAATGTCCTGATGGCGGAAGCGCCCCTCCATTTCATACAGCACGCCTTCGCGCAGCGCGCCGTCCGACAACCTTAGCGTATCGATAGCCAGCGTATCGAAGACCCCGCAGAGGATGGCAAGGCCGGGAACCAGCACGTTCTGCCGCTCATCCGTCAGGCCCGGCAGACTTAGCGCTTTCACGTTCTTGTGCTTCAGGATCTCATCGCGCAGCATCTCAAGACGTTCCAACGTAATCTGGCCGTCTTTCTCGCCCATCGCCAGCAGTATCTCGTTGGCTGCTTTGATGGTGCCGGATGCGCCCAGCGCGTAGTCCCATCCGTAGATGCGGTATTGCCAGGCCAGATTTTCCAACTGCTGCGCGGCGGCCAGCCGGGCGCGTTTGAAGTTGTTGGCGTTGATTTCACCATCGGGGAAAAACAGTTGGGCGAAGCTGACGCATCCCATCCGGCGGCTCTCCACCAGCTTGGGCTCGAAATCTTCGCCGATCACCAGCTCCGTCGACCCGCCGCCGATGTCGATCACCAGCTTGCGGCCTTTTTCCGGCTGCGTGTGCTCGACGCCCATAAAGATCAGTCGCGCTTCTTCATGCCCGGAAATAATGGAGATCGGGTAGGGGATGATTTTGGCGGCGCGCTGCAAAAAATCCTGCGCGTTGTGCGCTTCGCGCAGGGCGTGCGTCCCGACGATAGAGACATTGGCCGCCGGAAATCCCTGAAGGCGTTCGGCAAACAGCGTCAGGCAGTTCAGACCACGTTCGATAGACTCCTCGCTCAGCCGATTTTGGCTGTCGAGTCCGTCTACCATATGCACCCGTTGTTTCAGGCGGCTAAGTACCTGAAGCGCGCCATTGACCACGCGGGCGACCACCATATGAAAACTGTTGGAGCCCAGATCGATGGCGGCGAATTCCTGGGGTTTTTCAGCGATATTGTCGGTTAAAGGCATGGCTGTGGCCTACTCTTCGGGTTGCTCAAGGACCTTAAGATATTCATAGATCGCATTCTGGGCGCGGACTTTGCGCCGGTTGCCTCGGGTGACGTAGTGATTGTTCAATTCCTTGTCCAGCACGCGGGCTTTGACCGTATCGCTGAACAGAATCTCCAGAATATCGAGGATTCGCGCTTTCAGCGTCTGATCCAGCACTTCCACCGCGACTTCGATTCGGTAATCGATGTTGCGGGTCATCCAGTCGGCGGAGGAGAGAAACACCTTCTGATCGCCGCCGTTGTGGAAAACATACAGCCGGTCGTGCTCCAGATAGCGGTCCACGATGCTGGTGACGCGGATATTATCACTGATCCCCGGAATATCGGGAATGAGCGAGCACATCCCGCGGACCAACAGGTTCATTTTCACCCCGGCGCCGGAGGCGGCATACAGCCGGTCGACCAAACCTTTGTCCACCAGATTGTTCACCTTCAGGGTGATTTTCGCTTCCAGCCCGTCCTGCGCGTTGGCAATCTCGCGGTCAATCAGCTCATAAAGACGGCTACGAGAGTTTTGCGGAGAGACGAGCAGGTGATCGAAGCTCACCGGCCGATAGGGGTTTTCAATGAAGTTGAAGACCCGGCGCACCTCGTTGGTGATGCGTTCGTCGGCGGTCAGCAGCGAGTAGTCGGTATACAGCCGCGCGGTTTTTTCGTTGAAGTTCCCGGTCCCGATATGCGCATAGCGCACCACGTTGTCGCCTTCACGACGCGAGATCAAAAACAGCTTGGCGTGAATTTTCAGTCCGGGAATAGAGAAGATGACGTGAACGCCCGCTTCCGTCAGTCTTTTCGCCCAGTGAATGTTGGCCGCCTCGTCGAAACGCGCCTGCAATTCCACCACGACCGTGACCTTTTTGCCGTTGTGCGCGGCGTGGATCATGGAGTTGATGATGCGAGAATCCTTGGCGACGCGATAGATGTTGATTTTGATCGCCAGCACGCTGGGGTCGAAGGACGCCTGCCGCAGAATTTCCAACACGTGCTCGAAGGTATGGTACGGGTAGTACAGCAGCACATCGCGCTCGCGGATAGCATCAAAACCGTTGCGGAAGTGATTGAACCCCAGATGACGCAGGCGTGGCAGCGGTTTGTTGACCAGATTGGCGCGGCCCACGTTCGGGAAGCCGATGAAGTCTTTAAAGTTGTGATAGCGGCCGCCGGGAATGACCGAGTCATAGGAGGTGATATCGAGTTTCTTGAGCAGGCACTCCACCATCGCATCCGGCATATCGCGCTGATAGACGAAGCGGACCGGTTTGGCCGTCAGCCGCTGTTTGAGGCTGGATGACATCAGCTCCAGCAGGCTGGACTCCATTTCCGTCACCAGATCGTACTCGGCGTCGCGCGTCATCTTCATGGAGTACGCGTTCAGCACGTCGTAATCGAAGAATCCCCGGAAGATATCATCCAGACAGTAGCGCAGGATATTGTCGATCAGAATCATGGTTTTGCGGCGATGCGGCGCTTCCGGCGGCAGATCGACGAAGCGAGCGACCTTGTCGGACGGAATTTCCAGCAGCGCGTAGTCCGTCTTCTCGCCGCGGATGATTTCGATGGCCAGATAGGTGTAATCGTCTTTCAAAAACTGAATCAGATTGGTTTCAGGCAGCAGCAGAATCGGGGTGATATGCGGGCGCAGGTGGTGTTTGAAGTAATCGCGCAGCCACGCCTGCTGATTGGGCGACACCTGCCGCTCGTTGACCAGAAAAATCTGGTTACGCGCCATCTCTAGCAGCAGCTCGTTATACAGGTTGTCGAACAGCTGATCGGTTTTCAGCACGCGCATCTGAATTTTGCTCAGCAGATGACGCAGCCCGCTGGCGGAGCCTTGTTCTTCGTTAATCAGAATACGACGTTTGAGGTCGGCGAATCGGACCTTGTAGAACTCGTCCAGATTGCTGGAGTAGATGCCCAGAAAGCGCATACGTTCAATCAGCGGATTATTCTTGTCGGCGGCTTCTTGAAGTACGCGTTCATTGAAAGATAACCAACTCAACTCTTTGTCTATGTAGAGTTTGTCCTGACTCATTCTCACTCCGTTAAATGATTTTACTGAAGTGTTTCTACTATCCATTACCATTATGGCGCGTGAATGACGGGCATGGCGAGTCTTCAAATGGACTTTTTCTCATCCTGGTCAACGGGGGCAGCGAGATTTTGCGTTTCACAAACGCTACTGGTATGACAGGGCGGGGAGAAGCTCACAGGACGGCGTGCGGCGCGAAACGCCGCACGCCGGGGCTTACTGGCACAGACTGTAGATAATCGCGGTCATCGCAATCAGACCGGCCAGGGTCACAAAGAGATTGCTGAGCTGTCCGCTGTAACGCCGCATGGCGGGGACGCGATGAATCGCATACATCGGCATCAGGAATAGCAGGCAGGCGATAATCGGGCCGCCCAACGTTTCGATCATCCCAAGAATGCTGGGGTTCTTCGTGGCGACCAGCCAGGTGGTCAGCAGCATAAAGAGGGTGGTGATGCGGTTCAGCGTGCGCGGAGCCCACGTTTTCCCGCTCCGACGCAGCGTTTTCACCATCAGCCCGTTGAACCCTTCGCCTGCGCCAAGGTAATGACCCAGGAACGATTTAGAGATAGCGACGGTCGCGATCAGCGGCGCGGCATAGCCGATGAGCGCGCTATCAAAGTGGTTCGCCAGATAAGACAGAATCGAGATGTTCTGCGTTTTTGCCGACATCAGTTCTTCCGGCGACAGCGCTAGCACACAGCTGAACACGAAAAACATCACCGTCAGCACCATCATCACATGGCTATAGGACAGAATGCGGGTGCATTTCTTCTCCGCCGCATCGCCGTACTCTTTGCGCTTGGCGACGGCAAACGAGGAGATGATCGGCGAGTGGTTAAACGAAAACACCATCACCGGGATCGCCAGCCAAAGCGTCGCGGGCAGGCTGCTGCCGCTGACGGCGCCCGATAAAGACAGATGATGAAACACCGACAGATTCCAATGCGGCACCAGATAGCAGGCCAGCAGCAACAGCACGGTCAAGAACGGATAGACCAGCACGCTCATCGCTTTCACGATGGTGGCTTCTCCGAGGCGGACGACGAACATCAGGCACAGAATCAGCACCAAGGCTAGCAAGGCGCGCGGTGGCGACGGCAGGTGCAGCTGATGGGTGATGAAGCTATCGACGGTATTGGTGATCGCCACGCTGTAGACCAGCAGAATGGGATAAATCGCGAAAAAATACAGCAGGGTAATGAGATGACCGGCCCGGGCGCCGAAGTGCTCCTCCACGACCTCGGTGATGTCTTCCGCATCGCCTTTGCCAGAAAGGACGAAACGGCACAGCGCGCGATGCGAGTAGTGCGTCATCGGAAACGCGATAATCGCCATGATGATGAGCGGCAGCAAACCGCCGATACCGGCATTGATGGGCAGAAACAGCACCCCGGCGCCGATGGCCGTGCCATACAGTCCCAGCATCCAGACGGTATCGCTTTTGCGCCAGGTGGAGGCGGTGTCAAAGACCGCGCTGCTTTCCTGAATTGAGCTCATACAACTCTCTCCTGAGCGAGTAATGCCTATAAAACAGACGACCGGCGAATGAAGTCAGGCCGGGCGAAACGTGCGGGAAAACAATGAGCCGTCAGGACGGCGATCATCTGGCGATGCACCTATCTGAAGCGAAAGCCGAGGATAAGACCAAACGGGACGACGAGCCGTTAGCGAAAACGCCGTTGAGCAGAGGAGAAATCTTCATTGCGGGAAATACATCCTTAAATACCAGTTTCCGTGAGCGCCGCGGTAAGAACACGCGGTCATTGCATTCGGGCAAACAAGATGGCCGGAATCGCGGCGCTATTATCTCGCTAAATAAAACGCGGGTGCAAACCCGGTCGCCTGCAGC
>NZ_CAMKXG010000186.1 GCF_946477055.1 Lonsdalea britannica
CTGCAGCAAACGTCGCCCGAATAGAATGTGAAAATGTCATAACACCCTTCCTGTCTGAGTCATTGTTGTCATTGGTTATCATGATTATTAGGGGAATCAGCGTAATAAATAAATAATAAAAAACCCTATGATATGCAGGCATAACGATGAGCGACTTTATTTCGCGCCATCCGCATGGTCTTATCTACACTGTGGGTCAAAACGTAACAGAAGGATCAACACAATGCTAACCCTGTGGGGACGCGAGAATTCGACGAACGTCAAAAAGGTACTCTGGTGTGCCGAGGAGTTAGGGCTGACGTACCAGCACATTCCTCTGGGCGGGGCTTTCGGTGGTAATCACGACCCCGACTATTTGGCACTGAATCCCAACGGACTGATCCCCTGCCTGCGGGACGATGAGCTGGTGCTGTGGGAATCTAACAGCATCGTGCGCTATCTGGCAGCGCAGTATGGGCAAGGTTCGCTGTATCTGGCCGATGCGAAAGCGCGCGCCAGCGCGGAGAAATGGATGGATTGGGCGATGTCCTTAGCCACGTTTTTTGGGCCGGTGTTTATCAATATGATGCGCACACCTCCCGCCCAGCGCGATATGGCCGCCGTTGAAGCGAATATCGCGCGTTGCGAATCGCTGCTGAGCATCGCCGATGACGCGCTGGCTTCCCAGCCCTGGCTATCCGGGGAGCACTTTGGCGTCGGCGATATCCCGCTGGGCTGCATCGCCTACGGTTGGTTCAGCATGCCCATCACGCGCCAGTCGCACCCCCATCTGGAGCGCTGGTATCAACAATTAACGACGCGTGCGGCGTTCAAAAATAAAGTGATGATCCCCCTGAGCTAAACCATCGGGTACTCCATCAAGATTGGCGGCCGGGCCTGTTTCCTGCCGTTGATTCAGGTATAATCCGCCGACTTTTTCCCGTACAACCCGATGTATGAGACGCTATGACTGTTAACTCCTTCGATCCTTCGCAGACCACCACGTTGGCGGCCCCGGAGAAAACGCTGACCCAGCAAAAGAACGGCGGCGACAAGCCGCAGGGCAATAAAATCGGTTTTGTCAGCCTGGGCTGCCCCAAAAACCTGGTGGACTCCGAGCGCATCCTTACGGAGCTGCGCACCGAAGGGTATCAGGTGGTGCCAAGCTATCACGACGCCGATCTGGTGATCGTCAACACCTGCGGCTTTATCGACAGCGCCGTGCAGGAGTCGTTGGAAACCATCGGCGAAGCGCTGAATGAAAACGGCAAGGTCATCGTCACCGGCTGTCTCGGCGCTAAAGAGAATCAAATTCGCGAAGTGCATCCCAACGTGTTGGAAATCAGCGGGCCGCACAGCTACGAGCAGGTGCTGTCCCACGTCCATCACTATGTGCCGCAGCCCGCGCACAACCCGTTCACCAGCCTGGTGCCGGAATCCGGCGTGAAACTGACGCCGAGACACTACGCCTACCTGAAGATTTCGGAAGGCTGCGACCATCGCTGCACCTTCTGCATCATCCCCTCCATGCGCGGAAAACTGGACAGCCGCCCTGTTGGCTCCGTCCTGGATGAGGCTAAGCGTCTGGCCGACGCCGGGGTGAAAGAGCTGCTGGTGATCTCGCAGGATACCTCCGCCTACGGCACCGACATCAAACACCGCACCGGCTTCTGGAACGGCCAGCCGGTTAAGTCCAGCATGGTCAGCCTGTGCGAGCAGCTGGCGACGCTGGGGATTTGGGTCCGCCTGCACTACGTCTACCCTTACCCGCACGTCGACGAGGTTATCCCGTTGATGGCGGAAGGCAAAATCCTGCCGTATCTGGATATTCCGCTACAGCACGCCAGCCCGAAAGTGTTGAAGCTGATGAAACGCCCCGGCGCGGTCGAACGCACGCTGGAGCGCATTAAACGCTGGCGTGAGATCTGCCCGGCGCTGACGCTGCGCTCAACCTTCATCGTCGGCTTCCCCGGCGAAACGGAAGAAGACTTCCAGATGTTGTTGGACTTCCTGAAAGAAGCGCAGCTGGATCGCGTGGGCTGCTTCAAGTTCAGCCCGGTGGAAGGTGCTACCGCCAATACGCTACCCGATCCGGTGCCGGAGGAGATCAAGGAGGAGCGCTATCACCGCTTCATGCAGCTGCAACAGCGGATTTCCGCACAGCGCCTGCAGGCGAAAATCGGCCTGGAGCTGCCGGTACTGATCGATGAAGTCGATGAAGAAGGCGCTATCGGTCGTAGCATGGCCGACGCCCCGGAAATCGACGGCGCGGTCTATCTGAACGGCGAAACTCGCCTCAAGCCGGGCGATCTCGTCACCGTAAAAATCGAACACGCTGACGAATACGATCTGTGGGGCAGCCGGGTCTGATGACGTCACACCGGGGGATAATTTCCCCCCGTCCCCCGGTGTTTTTTTCCTTTTGATTGATCCCTTGCACTAAAAATCGTCATTAAGCCTTCCTGCGGGACGCTTCGCCTTGCGCGATCTCGGCAGGTAAAGTAGCCTTGCCGGATGATTTGATTCGTGCTGAGTAAGGCAGACGCATGTGGAAACGCCTGACATTTGGTTTTTTCACCAGCATCCTCGTGCTGGCAGGAGGCGCATTTCTGCTTGACCGCTGTATCAGCTGGCGCACCGCCCCCTATATTTTCGACGATCTCAAAGACCTTCCCGCCCGCCCCGTCGGCGTCGTGCTGGGCACGGCAAAATACTACCGCGCCGGTGGCGTGAACCAATATTATCTGTTTCGTATTCAGGGCGCGCTGAACGCTTATAACAGCGGGAAAGTGAGCTATCTGCTACTCAGCGGCGACAACGCTCAGCAAAGCTATAACGAACCGATGACGATGCGCCGTGACCTTATTTCCGCAGGCGTTCCGCCGATGGATATTGTGCTCGACTATGCGGGGTTCCGCACGCTCGACTCGATTATTCGCACCCGCAAAGTGTTCGACACCAACGACTTCACCATCATCACCCAGCGCTTCCACTGTGAACGCGCGCTGTTTATCGCGCTGCATCTGGGGATTCAGGCGCAGTGTTATGCGGTGCCGTCGCCGAAGGATATCTGGATGGTGCGGATTCGGGAGTTCGGCGCCCGTCTGGGCACCCTGTTCGATCTGTATGTGCTGAAGCGCGAGCCGCGGTTTCTTGGTCCGATGATCCCTATCCCCGCGCCGCATACGATTTCCGCCGATGAGCCCGGCTATCCGGCCGTGCCGCCCGAGTATCTGCCGGACGACACAACGGAGACGACCGGCAAGAAGTCAGCCAACGCGTTCCGACCTTAACTCAAAATTGGCGTTATTTGCCGATGGCGACATCGGGTTTGCCCGCGACAAACCGCGTCAGGCGACGCCATAGCCATTCCATCGGCCCCTGCCGGAAAACCCGCAGCCAGTAGTGCGCGAACAGCAGATTGACGATCCACATCGGCGGCACCAAGGCTAACAATGCCAGACGGTCCAGCTTCATGAACCAGCCCAGCTGGTAAAACAGCGTGGTACACATGAGTGTTTGCAGCAGATAGCTGCTTAACGCCATCCGACCGATATCGCTAATCCATTTCGTCAGGCGCCAGCGTCGCAGCGTCGGCCAGTAGCCATAGCACAGCGCCAGATAGCCGATCGCCTGCAACGGCGCACTCAGCTCGCCGGGGATCTGCAACAGCAGGCCGCACCAGCGATACTCCCAGTTCAGCTGCCACTGCGCCACGACGCCCGCGCCGTTGATGAGCAATGCGGGGATCAGCAGCACCCATGCAATTCGGCGATAGTGACTCAGGCTAAATTCCCCCTTCAGCCACCCGCTGCGCATCAGCGCGCCGCCGAGCAACATCGCCCCGCAGAGCAACCAGCCGTACTGTACGCCCATCGATAACAGACTTTGGCTTAGCATCGACAGCCGATGGCTCCAGGCCTCCGGTCCGCCAGTCACCAGCCAGTGCGCCTCGTAGGCCAGATCGGCCGGGCCAGGCTGCCAAAAGCGGCCGCCGGTTTGGCTCAGCAGCTGACTCAGCACCACCAATATAGCGACCCCCGCCAGATACATGATCGTACCCGCGCGCAGCAACAGTCTGGGACTGTCGGCCATGCGCAACATGCCGCAACACACCAGACCAATTAGCCCGTAATCCAGCAGGATGTCGCCATCCCAGAAGAACAGGCTGTGAATCAGGCCGAAGATCATCAGCCAGAACAGGCGAGCGTGAATCCAGCTCCGCCCTCTTGGCTGCAACAGCTGCAAGCTCGCGCCAAACAGCAAGGCGAACATGGTCAGAAATTTCCCCTGCACCAGAATATCCATGACCGCCCAGGTCCAGGCATCACGGAGTGACGGCAGGCCGTTATAAGCGGGATTAAGGTAGGCGGCCTCGGGTAAACCAAAGGCGGACACGTTCATCAGCAGGATGCCAAGCAACGCCACGCCGCGGACAAAATCCAACGTGGCGATGCGGGGTTGTACTCGGGGTGGAGTGACCATAGGCGTAAGGGTAGCTCGCAGTCTAAGTAAATACGGGGGTGGTTCGGTCCGTAAATTGTAATGACTGAGCGCGTAAAAACCTACGGTTTTACCTCACCGGGCAATGAGATAGCGCAAACGGCTGGAGAAAACGGGCGTGGCGGGCATAAAAAACCGGCGTCGTTGATGAAGCCGACGCCGGTGAATTTTATCGTGCGTACCCTTAGTTGTGGTGACGCACCGCGCGCAGGAACTCCTGACGCGTATTCTGGCTGGACTTGAACAGACCGCCCAGCGACGTGGTCGTCGTGGCGCTAGTGGCATCGCGGATACCGCGCGCTTTCACGCAGTAGTGAACCGCATCGATGGAGACGGCGACGTTATTCGTACCCAGCAGCGTTTGCAGCGCGACCAGAATTTGCTGGGTCAGACGCTCCTGCACCTGCGGACGCTGGGAGAAAAATTGCACGATGCGGTTGATCTTGGACAGGCCGATGACGCCATCCTTGGGGATATAAGCCACGGTAGCCTTGCCGTCGATGGTCACAAAGTGATGTTCGCAGGTGCTGGTCAGATTGATATCGCGCACCGTCACCATTTCATCCACTTTCATTTTGTTTTGAATGATGGTGATTTTGGGAAAGTTGGTGTAGTCCAGGCCGGAGAAAATCTCATCGACGTACATTTTAGCGATGCGATGCGGCGTTTCCGTCAGGCTATCGTCCGTGAGGTCCAGGCTCAGCAGATTCATGATTTCCGTCATGTGCTCTGCAATGCGGCTTTTACGGGTCTCCCGATCGAGCATTTCCCCGCGTAACGGCGTTTCCAGACCGCGCGCCAGCAGCGCCTCATGGACCAGGGCAGCTTCTTGGGTCAAAGGTGATGACATTATCGTTCTCCAGCAGGTGTAACTTATATGCGGCGCCCTACCGTCTTCAGGCGTTTCCCGCAACAGGCCGTGGAATTGATGACTGCAAACATGGAATCAATACAGTGCCACTGACGGATGCACCAGGCGCGGATCAGCGCCCTTTAATGAGGGACACAGCCTAATGGAGAGTACGGCGATTATCCAGTGATTGTATGTCATGATTGATGAAATCGCTGCAAGTTATGAATGATAGCGACCGCCATCAAGAGGGATGACGGTGAACCGGCGCGGTTGCATCGCCGGTTCACCGAGAGGCAAGACGTTTAGAATTTCTCCCAGCCGTCATTGTTGTTGGCACGCGTGGCCGGCAGCAGTTTCACGGCGGGCATTGGTTTCGGTTTCACCGCCGGGATCCGCGTTGTGGAAATCGGACAGTTGTCATCTTCCAACTGGAAGAGATCCACCACCTTCGCCAGATCGTGCGACTGCTGATCCAACTGCGCGACGGCGGCCGACGACTCCTGGACCAACGCGGCATTCTGCTGGGTCACGCCGTCCAGTTCGTGTACGGCCTGCCCGACCTGCGTGATGCCCTGAGTTTGTTCGTCGGTGGCAGCGTTGATTTCACTAATCAAATCGCTGACGTGCGCGATCGCGTTGATGATGGTTTCCATCGCCTCGGCAGATTGCTGAACCTGTTTATCGCCCACCTGCACGTTGACTTCCGATTCGGCGATCAGTTCAGCGATCTCTTTCGCCGCCTGAGCGCTGCGCTGCGCGAGGCTGCGAACCTCACTCGCCACGACGGCAAATCCCCGGCCCTGTTCGCCGCCGCGCGCGGCTTCTACCGCCGCATTCAACGCCAGAATATTGGTCTGAAATGCAATGCCGTTAATCACGTTGGTAATATCAGAAATCTTGCTGGAGCTGGCGGTAATTTTGGCCATCGTCTTGGCCACGTTGCTGCTGATTTCGCCCCCTTTCTTGGCTACGCCTGCAGCATCCTGCGCCAGAAGACGCGCCTGATGCACATTATCCGCGTTGTGTTTAACGGTCGAACTCAGCTGTTCCATGCTGGCGGCCGTTTCCTGCAGTGCCGCGGCCTGTTGCTCAGTGCGTCGAGACAGGTCGTCGCTGCCCACCTTGATCTCCGACGTGCCGTGGTCAATCGAACGGGTGGTGTCGCGAATAGCCGTCACCGTATCGCGCAGTCGCGATTGCAATAGTTTGATGTCCGGGATCAACCGACCAGCGCAGTTGCGGCCGAACTCTACCAGTTCGCAACCCAGACGGCCCGCCGTGAGCTGCGCCAAATGCGATTTAATGACCGCAATCGGTTTAACCAGATAGTTGCGCAGGTAGTATTCGGTAAAGATCAGCACCACGATACCGGCGAGCAGCACGATGATGATCGTGTCGCGGTTACGAGCGTTGTGTTCGCTAATAGAAGGAATGATTTTAGACGCCGACATCTCATCGCTGTATTTTTTAAGCTCATCGCCAAACGTCCACGCAATCGGCGGGAAAACTTCGC
>NZ_CAMKXG010000187.1 GCF_946477055.1 Lonsdalea britannica
ATGCCACGTCCGGGGACTGAGTGACGTCAAGGGACGAAACGTCTAAACGCACTCGTAGGGATTCTGTCTCCTGAACGGCGGTTCTTACCGCCATTTCAAAACGCGCTGGATTCAGTGCGGCCGATATTTCAACATATTCGGCAACGTTAAAGACGTTTGCCTTCGCCTCAGGATTGAGGTACTGAGCAAACCAGAGGCCTTGCTGAGCACGACTGAGGGGGTAAATGGACTGTGCTTCCCGTGTCAGACAGGGCTGCATATCAAAAATTGACATAGGACTCCTTTCTTACATCGTTCAATGAGGTCACTGACCAAACTCGTTATAAACCCGCTTACGCCCCATCAGTCCGGCTATTTTCGTTTTCATATAAATTATTGTCTCGCCATTAATTAACACTGCGAGATAAATCTTTATAAATAACAAAAACCGTCTCAATAATGAGATATGGGGAAATATTTTATGGTGAAAAAGACAGAGCTACCGGCTGAAAAAATAAAATAAAACCTGAGAAATAGATAATGACAAATGCCTTAGGGCGCTTCATCACAAAGCAGACACAAGATTAAATATAGAGTCACCGATAACAGAAGAATCTCAAATGTCACGAGCTGAAACAATCGAATAAAAATAAACTCAACAACCCCACATTGGTTCACATCATAGTAACAGCCCTATAAGCACACTCAATAACCAGCGCCCTGACATGAAAAAACTAGTAGATAAAAATCAAGAAGATAAATCAAAAAATCAAAGGTAAAGAAGCGTATTTTTAGTATGTCTTAAAATAACAAAAATCAGCCTTCGCTATTAGAAAGCATGCAATTAATAAAAACAACCCCCTTTTAAAAATTTCTGTTTAATCACTCCTCCCTTAATAAGGCCCAAACGAAATCCATAAAAATAAAAATTAGTATCACGCCGAATTGTAAATTTATTAAATACATGATTCTTAACATTCACTAACACAAATAAGAGTTATTTATTATTTCAAATTCATTTAATTTTGGAAACCGATTAAGAAATAATGCTTTAAAAACAAAAAACGTATAATAATTACATTCAACGTCATGGATGCGCTCTATTCTTCATTACCGAGGCCGTTAATTACCATCATGACGTTCAGAAGGTTATACATTTGCACGTAAAAGGTATCAAATTTAAGAAACGAAAAATAAGCGGCGGAGAGGAGAATGTGCGTTTTTTTTGCGCACCAAGAAATGCGGTGACGCTATTTTTCAACTCACCCATGCAACACATACCGACCATTTTCATCGGTTTTGCGCCATCGCATGTTAACCATGCCGATGAAAGACGCTCGTTGAGCGGTCTGCTGAATGTGACTCAGATCGTTTAGACGTGACGTTAGTCATTACCGAACGCACAAATTATGCGCAGGTTGATGGATGGCTGATGATCCGTGAAGAGAAACGGTAACCCGGTTACGCGCGCTCCCGGGCTATCGCGGTCATTTTAACGGCAGATAGATATCCGTTACCAATTCGTGCTCCGCTACCTCATGGGCAAAATTAAGGTAGTGAAAAAACAGCGGATAATCTCGTAACTCCTCGCCGCTTTGGGGCAGCCACTTGCCGTAGAGATCGCGTGCGCCATCAGACAAAGCATCATGCGAACCACAATGCCGCACCACGGCGCAACGTCCTGCGGGGATGACCGCATTCACGACGCCAAACGGATTATCCTCATCGACAGGCGCGACCACTGAACCACAGATATCAAAGCGAAAATCGGCTGTGGGCGTACTTATCGGATCGTCAGGAGCGACGCCATAAGTCTGACTACTGCCGACTGGGGAAAGGCCGCTCGTTTTACGCCATTCAACAAAGCGAGTCGCCGTTTCGTTGGTTCGTTCCGACGGCCCTCGATGAGTCAGCATCGCAACGGGTGTTGCCGGGAAGTGGACGATCTTGACCTGAGATTGCAAGGTATACCTCCTTACTCTTTGCGTTGTAGCCAGGCGTTGATGCCAATCAATCCAGGTTGGCTGCTGGCGAAACTGCGTCGGCGACAGGCCAAACCTATGCCTGAAAGCACGGCTGAATGATTCCGTGTGCTGGAAACCGGCATCGAACGCGATATCGGTGATGCTTTCTAACGGATTAAAGACCAATCGATAAGAAGCGCGTTTCAAACGCATCATTTGGATATAGCGACCCGGCGGCATCCCGCAATAGCTTGAAAACTGACGATGGAAGTGAAAAGGAGAAAAGTGGGCGACCTCACTCAGCGCCTCCAGCAATAAAGCATCATCGAGATGGCGATCAATATAATCCAAGACCCGTTTAAAACGCTGGGTGTAATGATCGGTTTTATCGTCAAACATGGCATCCTCCGTGCAAATCAGTATGTGTGAAAGGCGTGCGCCCTGCCTGACCGATCTTGCGCAAAACGTCCGCGAAAACAGCTGGCCTCTGCACCGTGGGCTGTTCCCAAGGGATAAGAAAGAAGAGTGCAGGTTATCTCACCTATGGCTGGAAAAAGGAGGGGCAATTTGGCGCCAGAGAAGAATCATCAGGACGATGGTGGCATGACACATCACCGCGCAAAAGGAGTGCGATTGCTGCTCGGTAAGATGGCATCGAGTAGGAGACGGTGTATTCAGAAAGGGGTGAAAGGGGTAGCGATAAAAAAACAAATAACATGTTGTAAATAAATTACTTTTTACGTCATAGCCAACCGGAAGCACTGCCCAAGCGAATATGCGTTGAATTCAACCTGTTGCCTCTAGAGCGTTTGGCCCAGATCAATGAGCAGACCTCGGATGTGGCGAGCCAGCGCCTCAATGAAAACCCGGCAGTAGTAGAAGGTGACGTTGATCTCTTGAAAAGGGCACCCACGGCTAAGTGGGTGCCCACCGTATTCTGAAATCACTCATGTATCGGCAGGGCGTAACCTTTACGGGCGCTTTGCCACACCAGGAAAGCAAGGCCCAGCGCAATAAACGACAGAATGGCCCCCGCCCAGTTGGGTGACGCCAGACCAAAACCGGCGGAGATCGTTATCCCGCCGATCCATACTCCCAGCGCATTTCCCAAATTAAACATGCCGATATTGACCGATGCGGCCATTGTGGGGGCGCCCGCATGGCTGGCGCGATCCATCACCAGCTTCTGAATCGGCGAGACCGTCGCAAAACCGAAAGCCGCCATCAGGAATACCGAGACACCGGTTACCCACTGACTTTCGACACCCGCCCATAACACCAGCAGAACCACACCCTGAGCAGCAAGGGTAACGAAAAGCGTGCCGAAAAGTGAACGATCGGCGAAGCGTCCGCCAACCCAGTTCCCCACGGCAAGCCCCAAACCAAAAAGCACCATCAGCCATGCAACGCCGCCAGCAGAAAAGCCCGCTTCGTGAACCACCATGGGGGCGATATAAGTGATTGAGGTGAAAAAGGCCGCCGGGCCAAAAACGGTAATCCCCATCACGAGCAGCACCTGCGGATCAACGAAGGCACGCAGCTCATTTCGCAATGCAATTGCCTTCCCTTTCTTGATAGGCGGGATCAGCAAAGCAATACTGGCCATCGTGAGCAGCCCGATACCTGCTATCACCCAGAAAACCAGTCTCCAGCTAAATGTCTGCGCAAGCCAAGTCCCTGCCGGAACGCCGACCAGGTTTGCCAACGTCAGCCCCGAAAACATAAAGGCAATTGCGCTTGCCTGACGGCCAGGTGCCACCAACGACGCGGCAATAATTGAGCCGATACCGAAAAAAGCGCCGTGATTGAAGGACGTGACAATACGGCCAACAATCCCGATCGTCATCGTCGGTGCGATTGCCGTAATGATATTGCCCACCGTGAAAATGCCAGCCAGCACTATCAACATGGCCTTGCGCGGAACCCTTGCGCCCAACACCGTTAACAGCGGCGCACCGATAAAGACACCAAGGGCGTAGGACGTCGCCATCATTCCCGCTTTGGGGATACTGACGCTAAATTCTGCGGCAATTTGCGGGAGGATACCGGCAATAACAAATTCAGTAAGGCCTATACCGAATGCACCGACGGCGAGGGCTAAAAGTGCTATGGGCATTGCAACTCCATCATCCATTTTATGGCTTAATGATATTAGGTAGAATCCAGTATATTCAGGCTCTCATTCTGACAGGCACCCTTATGAGCACATTCGATAAAGAAAAAGATGGTATTCGGCGGACAAAGCATAAACCGGCAGAACTTGATGCCATTGACCGAAAAATATTAGGTGCGTTGGCGGAAGATGCAGGCCGAAGTTACACGGAATTGAGCGAGATTGTAAACTTATCGGCGCCAGCGGTGCACGATCGCGTGAAGCGTCTGAAACGTGATGGTGTGATCAAAGGAACCGTGGCGGTATTGGATGGCTGCAAGCTAGGACGGACGCTGTTAACGTTTCTGGTGATCACGACCAGCAGCTATAGCGCAACACGCGCCCTGCTGCAGTTCACTGAACGGAAGGAAGTGGAAGAACTGCATACCGTCGCAGGTGACGGGTGTGTCTTTATAAAAGTACGGGCCGCCAACACCGAGTCTTTGGAGAATTTCTTGATGGAAATTCAGTGCGTTGATGGCGTTCGTTCTGTGCGCAGCTACATTGCGCTTTCCACCTTCCTTGAGCGCGGTCCTTCTCCTGACTAAGCCGTGAGCATGCGTTATCTTCATTACGGATCGGGCTAATGCGGACGTTCTAAGGCGATGCATCACGTCAACTCGGTGCACAGAGTCGCGGGGCGTTGAAGCGTCAGCGCTGCGATAAGCGAAAGGCAGACATCGCGGCCCACGACCAAGAATACCTTGCCACGATGGTCGCGCTACACGCCAAGCGTTATTGATAATGGTTGGCCCGCTTTCGGCTGATAAGCGAACTTCGGTATCAGCCATGTTGGCTTCTGGCACAAACTTGCCTGACGCTTTCTCATCCTCATGTTGTCGTGGCACCGTCAACCATTTCACTCAGCAACCAGCGTTCAAAATCCAGCAGCGCAGATTCATTTATCCCCGTTTCACTAGGTTTGACTAAACAGAATCTTTTGCTCAGGAGTGCTGATTCTGGCCAAGGCGCGACCAGCGCTCCGCTTCTCAGTTCTTTTTCTACGTACATTCGCGGCACCATGGCCACGCCCTGTCCTACCAATGCCGCCGCGATGGCCATTTCATGAAGGTCATACCGGACACCCTGCGCCGGATTATCCAGGACTATCCCGCTTTCCTGGGCATAGGTTTGCCATGCTTCCGGATTTTGCCGCCGATGAATGCGCGGCAGTTCGTTCAATTGATCGTAGATGTTCTTATCCGTTACCAGTGCGGGATGGCATACCGGCACCAGTTTTTCCTGAAAGAGAAAGTGCATGCGCATGCCAGCCCATGCGGGATGCTCAAAATGAACCACGGCGTCAAAACCGCTCCCAGTGAGAATGAAAGGGTCGGTTCTGGCCGCAATATTTACGGTTATGTCCGGGTACAGAGATCTAAAGCCGCTCAAGCGGGGAATAAGCCATCGACTGGAAAACGTCGGCAGGACGGCAATATCCAGACTTTTACTGCCTTCCGGCATTCCCATGATGGACTGCGTATCCCTTTCGAGCCGCTCGAGCGTTTCGCGTACGTGGTGTGCATAGCGCGCTCCTATGGGATTAAGCTTTACGCGGCTTCCCGTTCGGTCAAACAGTCTGCAATTCAGCAACGATTCAAGGCGTGCAATCTGCCGGCTGATGGCGCCTTCCGTCAGCGATAACTCTTCTGCGGCCCGGGCAAAATTACCGTGCCTTGCGGCGGCATCAAACGCCTGCAGAGAAGCGCTAGTGGGAATTTTTTTCCGCATAAAACCGTCCCTCACTTTGTGCATATAACGACCTTCCAGTGAGTGAATGTCACTGATTAATGAAATAGTATCGATTCATACCCGAAAACACAGCATGTAGCATGATGAAAACTCATCAATAAGGTTCCTGCCGTTGATTCATGTCGCGGTCAGTCAATGCCCTACGTCGTGGAATGCCCCAAGAATGATGCCAAAAGCGAGGAAGACTGGAATGAATTTTACCGCCGTGCCGGGCGCTGGAAATGCGGCGACAGAATTCACGGCGCGTATTCACTGTTTGGGTTCTACTGCGCCCCCCATACATGTTCGAAACTAACCCTGAGGTATTAATGAATCCTTCACCCTTCACATCTCGTCAGATCGGGGATTTTCTGGTGACGGCCCTGAGTGACGGCCATATGTCAGCCAATCTGGATTTACTGTCAGGCATAGAGACCGCGGATGCAGAGCTCATTCAGGACAGTGCCGGGATCGCTGAACCCGGCAATATCCATATCAACGCTTATCTCATCCGTGGTCGGGGCCGAACCCTCCTCGTTGACGCTGGTGCGGGAGGACTCAACAACGTGGGAGGGCTGCTCAGAGAAAATCTCAGGGCAGCTGGCGTCAGCCCTGATGACGTGGACACGGTCTTACTGACGCACGGCCATCCTGACCACATTGGCGGCCTGTTGGACGCTGATGGCCAGCCAGTCTTTAGACAGGCTGAACTTCATCTTCATCCTCTCGAGGCGCAATACTGGAGGGATGATGAAAAACTCAAAATTGCCAGCGAACGTAGGAAACGCAATTTTATGCTGGTCCGCCGAACGTTAGAGGCTTATGCACAGAAACTGCGTTTTATTGACGGGAACAAGATAATCGAGGGCATTCTCCCGGAATGGCTGCCGGGTCACACACCCGGCCACACCGGCTACCGCATCGATTCAGAGGATCAACGCCTGTTGATATGGGGAGACATCGTCCATTTCCCACATATCCAGTCAGCACACCCGAGCGTTTCAATTGAATTCGACTGCGA
>NZ_CAMKXG010000188.1 GCF_946477055.1 Lonsdalea britannica
ATAAAATAACCTGGCCATCTCCGGCCAAATTGAATTTGTTTCTCTATATCACCGGGCGTCGGGCTAACGGATATCACGATCTGCAGACGCTGTTTCAGTTTCTGGATTATGGTGACACGTTAACCATCACGCCACGCGCCGGAGAGTCGATTTCGCTGTTGACCGACATGGACGGCGTTCCCGCTGAACAAAATCTCATCGTTCGGGCGGCCACATTGCTGCAAATGTATTGCCGCCAGCACGACCGCCCCTTCTCCGGCGCAGACATCGCTATCGATAAACGGTTGCCAATGGGCGGCGGACTGGGCGGCGGTTCCTCGAACGCAGCCACCGTGCTGGTGGCGCTGAATTATTTATGGGAATGCGGATTGTCGCCCGAAACGCTGGCGGAGCTGGGATTACGACTCGGCGCCGATGTCCCGGTGTTTATCCACGGTCACGCCGCCTTCGCAGAAGGCATTGGCGAAGCACTAACGTTCGTCGAGCCGGAAGAAAAATGGTATCTGGTCGCCCACCCCGGCATCAGCATTTCGACGCCGGAGATCTTCAACGATCCCGATCTCAAACGAGATTCGCCAGTGCGCACATTGCAGTCATTATTGGCTTATCCCTTCACCAATGATTGTGAACCTGTAGCAAGAAAACGTTTTCGTGAGGTTGAACAGCTACTTTCATGGCTGTTAGAATACGCCCCGGCGCGCTTGACCGGCACAGGCGCTTGTGTGTTTGCAGAGTTCGACACCGAGTCTGCTGCTCGTCATGTGCTCGACCAAGCCCCGGAAAATTTAAACGGTTTTATTGCTCGCGGTGCTAATGTATCCCCCTTGCAACAAACGCTTTCCGGACTACCCGAGGGTCGCTAAAAAACCACCGGCATCAGTGGTGTTTTAACGCTCTTTACCCATACCCGTATGCATATTCTTCCTACCCCAGTGGGTCGAGTATTTCTCTGGACGCAAGCTTGAGGTTCTTCTCGTGCCTGATATGAAGCTTTTTGCTGGTAACGCCATCCCGGAACTAGCACAACGTATTGCCAACCGTTTGTACACCAGCCTTGGTGACGCCGCCGTCGGTCGCTTTAGCGATGGCGAAGTCAGCGTGCAAATCAACGAAAATGTCCGTGGTGGTGATATTTTCATCATCCAGTCCACCTGCGCACCGACCAACGATAACCTGATGGAGCTGGTTGTCATGGTTGATGCTCTGCGCCGTGCTTCCGCTGGACGAATCACCGCGGTAATCCCCTATTTCGGCTATGCTCGCCAGGACCGTCGCGTCCGCTCCGCTCGTGTGCCTATTACGGCAAAAGTTGTTGCAGACTTCCTTTCCAGCGTTGGTGTTGACCGCGTTCTGACGGTTGACCTGCATGCTGAGCAGATCCAGGGATTCTTTGATGTGCCGGTAGATAACGTATTTGGTAGCCCGATCCTGCTGGAAGATATGCTGCAGCAAGATCTGGATAACCCAATCGTCGTCTCTCCGGATATTGGTGGTGTCGTTCGCGCTCGTGCCATTGCGAAACTGCTGAACGATACGGATATGGCCATCATCGATAAACGTCGTCCTCGCGCCAA
Organism: Lonsdalea britannica; assembly: GCF_946477055.1. Taxonomy (GTDB): domain Bacteria; phylum Pseudomonadota; class Gammaproteobacteria; order Enterobacterales; family Enterobacteriaceae; genus Lonsdalea; species Lonsdalea britannica_A. Next base: position 1,575 of record NZ_CAMKXG010000188.1, read on the forward strand.
CGTTTCTCAGGTGATGCATATCATCGGTGACGTCGCGGGTCGTGACTGCATCCTGGTGGATGACATGATTGATACCGGCGGTACGCTGTGTAAAGCAGCAGAAGCGTTGAAAGAACGTGGTGCGAAACGTGTGTTCGCTTACGCTACTCACCCGATCTTCTCCGGCAATGCTCACGACAACATCAAAAATTCTCAGATCGATGAAGTGATTGTCTGCGATACCATCCCGCTGGCTGATAACATCAAAGCGCTGCCGAATGTGCGGTCGCTGACATTGTCAGGCATGCTGGCTGAAGCCATTCGCCGCATCAGCAACGAAGAGTCCATCTCTGCCATGTTCGAACATTAATCGTTCACGTCAGTGATGTAAGAAAATGCCATCGGTTTTCCGATGGCATTTTTGTTGGTTCAGTACGACGTTGACGAGCGCTTAGGGAAGACGTTCTCTTCGACGGCAGCGTTTATCGAAATGCTTCACCCACCAATAGCGGTCCGACACCGAATCTCTTCCGCCAATACGTGCGCCGATAAGCCAGACGATCGCACCAGAAAAGATCCCCATCAGATCCAGATAGTAGCCCGATCCCAGCAGGTGCCAGCCCGGTAATTGGCTGATAATGGCATAGGCGACGCTGGCGACCATCAGTACAAGACCGACGCTCATCAGCAGATTTCCTGTCATTACGGCATGTTTGCGTCTCATATCCACCTCCTGAAAAAGGTTTGACAGATAACGGGGATATTCTGGCGGTCCCTCTTATTACTCAAAATTATAGGCGCTGGGCTATTCCCCGTTGCGTACGCGATCACAGAAAATGAATAAAAAATAGTCACCTTGCCGACAATTTATTTTCATTACCCAGACAAATGACGGCTTTGTGTCCCTCACGGCGGCAGTGATATTGGTGATCCCCTTCCCCGGCGTGTAAACTAGCGAGCCTGTTATTTGTCTCTGACTTTAGCGTTACTGGCGTAACGCCCTATCTGGAATAGTATCGTGAGCAGTATCAAACTGATTGTGGGGCTGGCGAATCCGGGAGCTGAATATGCGTCTACCCGCCATAACGCAGGCGCCTGGTATATCGACCGTCTGGCTGAATCCCACCGCCAGCCGCTCAAAGAAGAAAGCAAGTTTTTCGGTTACACATCGCGCCTGACATTAGCTGGGCATGACGTTCGTTTGCTGGTGCCCACCACCTTTATGAACCTCAGCGGCAAGGCCGTAGCGGCGATGGCGACATTTTACCGCATTCAGCCTGATGAAATTATGGTCGCACATGACGAGCTGGATCTGTTACCCGGTGTCGCCAAACTCAAGCTGGGTGGCGGCCACGGCGGTCACAACGGCCTGAAAGACATCATCAGCAAGTTGGGGAATAACCCGAATTTTCACCGACTGCGTATCGGCATCGGCCATCCGGGTGACAAAAATAAAGTCGTTGGTTTCGTTCTGGGCAAGCCGCCCGTCAGCGAACAGACCTTGATCGATCAATCTATTGATGAAGCTCTGAGCTGCACCGACATCATGATGCGCGAAGGCATGGTCAAAGCGATGAATCGGCTGCATGCCTTCAAGGCATCTTAAGGTTTGACGGGGTCAATCGCATAACGCCCCTGCATTTGTGTATAATTGGGCGTCATTTTCGTATTCAGACGGGCTGTTGCATTAACAGTCTGATTAACAAGTTATTTAAGGTGATATAAACATGGGATTCAAATGCGGTATTGTTGGGCTGCCTAACGTGGGTAAATCCACCCTCTTCAACGCGTTGACTAAAGCAGGTATTGATGCGGCCAACTTCCCGTTTTGTACCATCGAACCGAACACCGGCGTTGTACCGATGCCGGATCCGCGTCTGGACAAACTGGCCGAGATCGTTAAACCGCAGCGCACCCTGCCTACAACGATGGAGTTCGTGGATATCGCCGGTCTGGTTAAAGGCGCCTCTAAGGGCGAAGGTTTGGGCAACCAGTTCCTGACCAATATTCGTGAAACTGAGGCGATCGGCCATGTTGTACGTTGTTTCGAAAACGACAACATCATTCACGTGAACAACAAAGTCGACCCAGCTGACGATATCGACGTCATCAACACCGAACTGGCGTTGTCCGACCTGGACACCTGCGAACGCGCTATCCACCGCATCCAGAAAAAAGCCAAAGGCGGCGACAAAGACGCTAAAGCTGAGCTGGCTGCACTGGAAAAATGCCTGCCGCAGCTGGAAAACGCCGGTATGCTGCGCGCCATTGACCTGAGCGACGAAGAAAAAGCCGCGATCCGTTACCTGAGCTTCCTGACGCTGAAACCCACGATGTACATCGCCAACGTCAACGAAGACGGCTTCGAAAATAACCCGTATCTGGATCAGGTGCGTGAGATTGCCGCGAAAGAAGGTTCCGTCGTGGTTGCGGTTTGTGCCGCCGTTGAAGCGGATATCGCCGAGCTGGATGATGAAGAACGTGACGAGTTCATGGCAGAGCTGGGACTGGAAGAACCGGGTCTGAACCGCGTTATTCGTGCAGGCTATGAGCTGTTAAGCCTCCAGACTTACTTCACCGCTGGAGTAAAAGAAGTCCGTGCGTGGACCATCCCTGTCGGCGCGACTGCCCCGCAGGCCGCCGGTAAAATCCACACCGACTTCGAAAAAGGCTTCATCCGTGCCCAGACCATCGCTTATGAAGACTTCATCACCTACAAAGGTGAGCAAGGCGCTAAAGAAGCTGGCAAAATGCGTTCAGAAGGTAAAGAGTACATCGTGAAAGACGGCGACATCATGAACTTCTTGTTTAACGTCTAAATCATTTTTGTTGTCGCATGGGGTTTCAGGGAATCTCATGCGAATCGCAAAAAAATCATAGAATCCACGCAATTGCGTGGATTTTTCTTTTATAGCGTCTCAATTTTGGACTGCCCCACCCCTGTAGACGATCCTGCCCTGTAACTTTGCCCAAGGCTGGCTCATTTCCCTGAAAATGGATAAATATATTCTAGATAAAAACTTTCCATCCTTCATTTTTGAACATCATGCTTTTTTAAAGCGGCTCCACTATCTACATTTGACTCAAAGGTTTTAGTCAAGGTGATCGGAGTTTTGGGTATGGTCGGGTTTAATAATAAGACAAAACTTAAAGCTCAATTTATATACAGAAGACGGATGAGCTCCTCTCGCGAAATCCTGCGACGATGTACCTCATCATGGCAAACGTTACAGAGGGTAATTAAGTTATCCAGTGTATTTTCCCCGCCATCTACATGATGTTCTATGTGATGTAACTCGAGGAACGTTCTGGGGTCATTAACTGTTTTACGAGCATGAGACCAGTGGCAGTGCCTGCATGCATGATGATCACGCTCAAGTACAGCGACACGTACAGGATCGGGGATTTTTCGGTCATGTACCTCAGCCTGCCGATCTTCCTCAAGTAAATAAGCACCCACTTCAAGCTCTGGTCTTCCTGAATTTTTTGTGGCAATTGGCCAGCCATCTTCGGTACGTAGTTCCCGTGTTCGTCGGGCCCATTCCTTACTATCGTTTGCAAGATACCGTAACTCTTCGCCAGTCACGGGACGTCCAACATTATTACGCAGATGAGACAGAATTTTATCTTTCGTGGAGAGCTTGCTTCGTCTGAGGACATTAGCCTCATTCCAACGCAGAGCGGCTTCCTTATCCTGTTCTGTTGCCATCAGCGCATATACGTCAGTTTTAAGCACGTTCATCTCACTGGCATGGAGTTCATCCAATGCCGACTCTCCTTGATCAATCATCTCCTTCAACGTGGTGCCGCTTAATACTGACCAACCAAACTGCACTCGCAGCTCTCTGATCCTTCTAGCATATTCACTGATACCCGCAACAACCATCAGCTCGTCACCATGAATGATGACGCCGGGGTATTTAAGTAAATAAGCCAGGATTCGATCACGGGCTGAATTGCAATTCTCGTCCATCATCAGGGAGCTACCTAAATCCCGCAACAAATGATTAGCGGGAACTAATGCCAAAACCTTTTCCCGTAGGGAGTCGTCCTTGAGCTTATACTCAAAGTCGATAATCAACGTCAGAAGCTGTTTACGCAGCATTTCCGGTATGCTCGTCTTGGATCTTCTCGCCATTTTGAATCAAACATTCCATTAAATTGAGAACATAAGCTGCAATCTTTTGTGCAAAGACAGGCGGTACTGCGTTACCAATTTGCCTTGCGATCTCGGTTTTTGAACCCATAAAAACAAATTCATCTGGGAAACTCATCAGACGCGCAGCTTCACGATGCGTAATTGGACGATGCTGCTCCGGATGGAGATAACGCCCCTTCTCTGGCTTAAAGAACTCAGTGCGAATGGTGACAGAGGGCCGCTCCCACCATAAACGGCCAAACAAATCCGTGCCACCCGAGGTTTTTTTAATCCAACAGGCAGGTGTAATGTCAGGTCTATTTTTTTGCAAATCAAAACGATTTCCCCCAACGGGAACGGCACGGTAGCGTTCCTGCGAAAGTGCAGTTGGATTTCGACCAAAGTGGAGATCTAAAGGGGGTGGGAGATCACGCACCTCAGTTCCAACCGGTTCAGGCAAATCACCTATAAAATCTCTGACTGTCAGCCATGCTGGAAGATCCGCACCTTTATCAGGATTCTGGTGCGACTGTACAGGCGGGAATATTGGGATGTCATCCAACAGAAATCGCTCCTTCTTAATTCCAATAGCGATAGCACGTTTGCGTGTCTGCGGAGCCCCGTAGTCAGCCGTGTTAAGGACAGATGGATTAAGAAGCAGAAAGCCCATGTTTTCAGCGCGAACACAGATGTCCTCAAATTCATCACTGGATAAAAGACCTGGAACATTTTCCATCACAAAGAGAGAAGCAGAAGACATCTCGATGATATCCATATACGGTTCCCAGAGCGCACGTCTATGGTCCCCTTTTCGGTTCTTGTTGAGTAAGCTAAACCCCTGACATGGTGGGCCGCCGATGACGATATCAGCGTCAGGAATGCGGTTTTCAGCAATCCATTCTTCAATGTTCGCCACAATGCCATGCTCGCCAAAGTTGGCATTATATGTCCGGATAGCAGCCTTATCATTGTCCAAAGCTAGGACACTTTCAAAATGAGCACCCATTTCCCCTTTTATGAAGCCACAGGATAAACCACCAGCGCCACAAAATAGGTCAATGACTTTTAATTTATTGATTTTACCCATTAAAATACTGTCCTAGTTCTGTCTCTTATACACATCTGACGCTGCCGACGAAGAGGATAGTGTAGA
>NZ_CAMKXG010000189.1 GCF_946477055.1 Lonsdalea britannica
GTCGGCAGCGTCAGATGTGTATAAGAGACAGCCCTGGGAACGTAATAGCCAATGGACCGCGCTAACCGCCCTGTTTTGTAGCCTGGATTCTCCCCCGGCTTTGATGCCCCGCGCCGAACCACTAAGCGACGGGCATCACGCATGTGAACCTGGCCGATTTTGACAAACGCCCGCCGCATTTTGGCGCGGTTAAACACCATTTCATCCGGCTGATCGAAGTCAATATGCAGAGAGGCCGCGGCAGAGGGTTTAGCCATAGATCACCTCGACAGGTGTGTCACTGCCCAAGTCTTCACATTCCAACAGCAAAAAACGGCAGGCCGAATTCAAGTCCCGGATCCGCCGGATACGCAGGGCATTACCGCCGGGCATTACTGCTTCGAAGTCGGCTGTTATTCCAGGCCGATACCGGATGGTGAGATAGTGCGTTACCGCGTCGCCAGTTTGTACTGACTCCCGGTATGTGGTGGCGCCAACCTGGCGCACTTTGGCCCATACGGTTTTTTCACCGGTAAATTCCGCGGTCACACCGAAATCAGCATTGGGAAGATCCACCCGCTGGCGAAGCCGTACCCGCTGGTTCAGTTCGCCAGGGTCTGGATACGCGTAATCAGCGCTGGTTTTTGATGGTTGTGATTTCATAATGGGATGAACCGGTAGGGACTCGCGATCCACTCGTAGGACATTGGGACCGGAGTGTTTTCGAAATTAGATACCGATGACCGGTTTTCGTAAAAATGAGTCACCAGCATCAGCATCGCAAGCCGCAGATCGGCGGTCACCACCAGCGCAGATTCATCGTCAGGATCCACGTCGTCAGAACGGGCATACAACGAACGGTTTAAGAACGTCGATGTTCTGGCCTCAGCCGCCTGTCCTAGCGCCACCAGCAAGGTATCTTCATCGGTGATATCCGGGTCAATCCGCAACTGAGACTTAATTTCATCTGGTGTGAGAATCATCGATAGCACCTAATAAAAAACCGCCGTAGCGGTTTATTTCTTCGTTTTTTTACCTGCTGGCTCAGTTTCGCCTGCACCGTCATCGGCACCTACATCATCAGCACCGTCAGATTCATAGATACCGAGTTGCATAGCGATAGCAATCGCTCGTTCAGGAAGATCACCCGCTTGATATTCCCCTGCTGAAATGGTTTCGATGGTGCAACCATCCGGTGACCACTTAAGGTCTTTAGTCAACTTATTCATGTTAATCCCCATGAAAGGGGGCCTTAGCCCCATAAATCACGCTGCGCCGATTTGCAGCAACTTGATAGATTGAGAGTCGACCAGCATGCCGCCCGTACGTTTGGTGGTATAGAACCCGACAAAAGGCTTGTTGGTGTAAGGGTCGCGTAAGATGCGAGTTCCAATCCGATCAACGATGGTATAACCCCGTTTGAAGTTACCAAACGCGATTGCCTTTGCATCGGCAGCGATATCCGGCATCTGCTCATTCTCAGCAATACCGTACCCTCCCAGCGTCGATGGCTGATCCAGTTCAACGCCGGGGCGCCACAGGTAGTTCCCCTCGGCATCTTTCAAAATCCTGATTTGAAAAAGCGAATTGTTGTTCATCATGAACTTGGCGCCGGTACGATGAGATTTTCGCAGCGTATAGATCAGTTTGATGATCGCGTCCGCTGTCACGCCAGCAGTTGCACCCGACAGAATGTGCTGCAGCGTCCCAAACGCTCGGGTTGCGTCAGCAGCATCGCTTGACGGGTAAGCCAAAAACCCTTTCGGTTTTTTAGAACCGTCACCGGTCGTGAATGCGATTTCTTCTTTCTCTGAAAATTCGGAAGCCAGCTCGCTGTTGATCCAGCTTTCAACGTTAAAGAAAGCATCATCCAACATGGTCTGAGTTGCCTGTGGATTACCATAGATTTCCCCCATGTAGGGTTCGATCTGTGCCAATCGAGATCCTGCGGTTTCCGGGCGAGAATCTGTCTCCCCCGTCCAACCAGAAGCGGTACCACCGAGGTTAACCAGTTTTTTATAACTGGCACCGCCAACGGTGATCGTGTTGGCTTCTTGCCGCATAACCACTTCGTCTTTCAGCAAGGTCAGAATGGTACGGTCCAGTTCTTCTGGAACAGCATAGCCACCCTCTTCATCAACCCCGACTTGCAGAGCCTTTCTTTCCAGATCACGCAAACCATCATCTTTTCCTTTTCGCACAAAGTCGATGAATGCGGTTTTGTGTTCCCCGGCTTCTCTACTCTGCGTGCCGCCGCCAGGGCGCTTAACCTGTTTCAGTTCGTCCTCAAGAGCGCTTTTCAGAGCATCGAGTTCAGACAGCTTAACGTTGAGAGTTTCTACTTCACCCGCCAGCTTTCCCTTTTCCTGCGCGATCGCATCGATACGTTGGTCGTTTTTCTCTTTAAACGCATCAAACTTCTGCTGGAGCTCCTGCGCGACCTGTTCTACATCTTTCTGTTCTACTGCCATGTTGTCTTCTCCGGTTTAAAATTTTATGGATTTAAGTGCATTCAATCCGGCGACTACGTCAGCCTCACGCTGACTGATGCCACCATAACCCCCAGCCATGAATGCTTTGGCCTGGGTGCGGGAGAGCCCAACGTCGCGCAGGACTCGTTCAATACTTTTAGGTGATGGGGTTTCGCCGCGAGCAAATGCGGATTTCACATCGCTGACGCGGGCTTCATCGTTCGAAGGAAACGTCACCGGGCTGACCTCCCAAAGGTCAATAGTTTTCAAGATGAAGGCATCTTTATCCCGGTCGTACTCCCAATCTTTCAGCATGTAGCCAATAGAAAGGCCGGTTAAAGAACCGGCCTTCATGTGGGCATGTGCGCGTTTTGCCAATGGGTCGTCATCTATCAATAGCCGCCCTTTGACGTAAAGACCGACATCGTCCTCTTTCATTTCGGTATAGATGCCGATTGGCTCAGAGATCTGATGTTGCCAAAGCATTGCAGGCAGGGAATTTTTGTTTTTCCAGGCATTTAATGATGCTGTAAATGCCCCCGGCACAATGATGTCGTCGTGGCTGTCTTTTACGCCAAAAACAGAGCCATACCCTTCAAATTCACCCGTTTCACTGACAGCCTTCAGTTTCAACGGCACATCGATGCGTTGTTTAGTCAGCGTACTCATTGCTCTCACCCTGCTTTTGTTTGCTGCCGTCAGACGGCTTGGTTGTCATGTTCATCGGGGTTAAATAAACATCGCCACCTGGACGAGGATTGCGATCCTCAAGTTCCAGGCAGTCATTCGGCGAAAACATGCCCCAGTTAATCCCCGTGGCATACGATTCAAAGCGAGACTTCATATCCCCTCGAAGTAATGCCCCAGCGTTGAACTTGGCGTAATAGGCTCCCTGCTTGCTTTCCTTTACCAGCCCGATATTGATTCGCTGTTCTATCCTGGTCAGATATGGCACCAGGGAATAGTTGATGAAACCGATCCCCAGATTTTCAATATTGCTAAAAGTGGCGCGGTCGGTGTTTTGCACCAGATGCATCGGAACGCGGAAGAGTCGACAAATTTCCTCTAACTGAAATTTTCTGGTTTCAAGAAATTGACTATCCTCGGCGCTCAGTGCCATAGACTTCCAGTCCAGCCCCATCTCAAGGATCATGGGCTTGTGGGCATTCCCCAGCCCTTGATGGCGCTCTTCAAAATCAGTTTTAAGGCGATTAAACGCTGTATCACTCAGCGTCTGTTCAGTGCGAAGAACGCCCGATGTCACAGCCCCATTACTGAATAGCTTTGACCCGTGTTCTTCCGTCGCTAAACCGAGAGAAATCGCCTCTCTGGCGTAAGCTATTGGGCTCAGTCCAACCAAACCATCCAACGTGAGAATACGAACATGCCAGATATCATCTTGACCAAGAATGTCGGTAGATCCGTCAGGAAAAGTGACCCGATACACCGGCTGCCACTGGCTATTAAGCGAAGGGGTAACACAGCCGGGATCTAAAGGGAGCAACTCGACCACTTCCCCTAGTGCTTTCACTTTGTATGCATAGAAGTTACCGCGCAGACAAAGACAAACAGTGAGAAGCTCCCAAAATTCTTGTGGGGTCATATAGTCGTTAGGTTTCAGCGACAACAGCTTGTACAAGCGCTCACCTGTCGCTTTTTCCTTCCCCTTCCCTGTGGACTTGTACAAGCTGCAGGGCAACATTCCGATAGATTCAGACAGCACCCTGATGCAGCCAAAGACCGCTGTAAGCCGCATCGCTGTTTGACTACTGACTCGCTTGCCGGTGTAAGTGTCATATGTCAGCCCGATGTTTTGAGCCAGTTCTGCTGGAGTGGTGATAGGCGCGGATGATGACTTTCTAAACAGGCTGGAGAAAAACATCATTTACCTCCCCGGCCAACCGCGCGCGCAGCAAGCCACGACCAAAAAAGACATAAAGCGCCAGCAGATGCATAACCGAGTGGTACAAATACCAACCACCCGGCATATGACAGTAAAGCCGCGCCAGCAACGCCCACAAGAGGCGCCAATATTTTTAGAATCATGGATACCTCAATTAGAGTGTTCGTATACCGTGGGATTCGATTCGCTCAGAAAGCGTTTCTTCTTTCTCGTAGAGCATTGCCCGCCCCACAGCCATGATTAGCGCTACCGCGCCGTCGATTTTGTTCTCGGCCTGCTCCTTGATGGGCCGCACGATATCGTCGTTTCCAGGCAGCGTTTTTCCCACCACATTACTGATACACCACGTCATGATCGGGTTGCCGTCATGATGGAAACGGCCGGACGCTATGGCGGCCTCAATCTCTTTCATCGGGTCCGACATATTGGTGTAATTCTGAGTGATGGTGATCGGTGTCAGCCCTTCATCGGCTAATTCATGGGACAAGCCTGTTGCACCGAAGGGATCGATAGGTGACTCAGAAACCGGGTTCAGGCGGTTCGCCTGCTTCGCCTCCTCCATGATGTAGCGATAATCTACCTCTGCCCCGTCGGTGACGGTTAGATAGCCCATTTCTACCCACTTCTGGAAGCGCTCGGCGGTACGCCGATCCTCGTTCTGTTCGACGCTGTAGACCGTGTCGTACGGCACCCAGAAACGTGGCGCCACGCTGTAGTAATGCGTTTTCCCGTCAATCTTTCGAGTGAACAAGCGCGCCATGCTGTTCATATCCAGTTTGCGCGCCAGATCGAACGCCAGAATGCAGGGCTGTCCTTCGAACTGTTCCAGCGTCAGCGTTTTGTCTTCACAGCCTTGCCAGCTCACCTGGTTAAAATATGCAGCCCGAGCCGCCACCCAAACATTCAGATGTTTCGTTTTGAAAACGCCCGCCTGCCGCGCGTTATTTATCGCCCGCTGCTGCTGACTCAATAAAAAATCACGGTAAACGGATACCCCCATGTTGGGGTTAGCTTTGGCGAGGACGTCCGGCTGGGTCCAATCGTCGCCCTCGTCAATGGTGTAAATGACGCCGAATAGCTCATCATTCGGCACGGAGCCGTTGAGCATTTCGATCACTTCACGACGCTTGTCGTAACACGGCCCCTCGATGTTGTATCCAGCGGTCGTGATAGCCCACATCAGTGGCTGCTTTCTCGCCCCCATGCCGGTTAACATCGTGGTGTACAAGGCATCAGTGCCATGCTCGTGATATTCGTCGACAATCGCACAGTGCGGCGATGAACCATCCCCCGGATTACCGATCAGCGGCTCCAGTCTGGCGCCGTCTTCCGGCCGGTTCAGATTCGACGCATTAACCTCGATCCCAAACGCTTCAACCAACAGTGGGGTGCGTTTACACATCAGACGGGCCGGGCGAAATACCTCCCATGCCTGCTTCTCGGTCGTGGCGCCGGAATACACCTCGGCCCCAAATTCCGAATCACAGGTAAAGCAGAACAGCGCCACGCCAGCCGAAATAGCAGACTTGCCATTTTTGCGGGGGATCTCGGTGTAGACCTCTCGAAAACGACGAAGCTTTGTCCCCTTTCTCACCCAGCCAAATGCACAGCAGACGATGAATAGCTGCCACGGCTCCAACGTAATCGGCATCCGCTTAAACGCCCATTCCCCTTTGGTGTGGGGTAGCATTTGGATAAACCTCGCCGCCTTTTCGGCCAGATCTTTGTCGAAGCGGTAGCGAAATTTTTTGCTCTTCTCTACGGCCAGATCATCAATATGGCGTTGGCATGCCTGAATCACATATTGGCACGCAGGGATCTGCCCACGAACGACCGCCCGAGCATATTGATTTGCGGCATTGACGTTGGGGTATGCTTTTCTGCTCATGAGCTGATCATTTTCAAGAATGGGTTTTCGCTTTTCCCTTTGCCAGCCAGGCCGATAAGTCGAGATCTGGCGCTGGGGTCTAAACCCAGCATTGAGCCCGTTGAGCCCATTTCAGACTCTTGCTCTTTCTTGGCGGTCAGCTCAGGATTTTTTATTGGCCCGCCGGTGGCCCCGGTGACCGTGTTCCCCTGGCGGGCGATGTTGATTACCGCACGGCGCCAAAATTCGTATGCCACACACCACCGCTCAAGCACGGCCAGATCGGTAATGCACAGCAATCCCTGACCACATAGCTCTTTCGTCGTTAACTCCCACATTGTCATTGCCAGCGGGAGTTCGGCTTCGGCAAACCAATCAGGGGGTGAAACGCCTTTCAGTGGGGTAAAAACAGGCTCGTCTTTGTTCAACGCCCGCTTACCCGGATTTCCGGCCAGTTCTTTGCGTGCCGTTGGCTTTGGGCGACGCCCAGAACGGCCCGCAGTTCCAGCCATAAATCACTCCGATTTAAATTTCATTTTTCGCGGGTATAAAAATTTAACGGGGCGGGCAGTACGGAAGG
>NZ_CAMKXG010000190.1 GCF_946477055.1 Lonsdalea britannica
GTCTCGTGGGCTCGGAGATGTGTATAAGAGACAGTTTTTATAATAAAAAACGTAATATTTAATTACCAAGACTCGGGCATTGTTGCGATGAAAAATAGGATTATCCGACGCGATAAAGTCCTCATGACCTTTCCTTTTTCCGACTTGAAAAACAGCATGTTACATTCCGGACTTTTCCACCTTTTCGCTATAAAACCCCCGCGTCTGTTGGATTGGATGAGCGGGCATGCCGTTGTCGGCGGCGTTACAGCACAGAAACAGGAAACCCGCCAGACGCCTGAACTAACGTCTGACGGGCTTTATGACCGGTTCTTATTGTGATACGGGCTGGGACAGCGCCTCTTCCTCATCCACCGCAAAGCAGGCCACCTTCCGTTCACCGTAGGCGATAAGCTGCGGCTGGCGTGCCACACAGGCGTCGAACCGGCGTCGGCAACGGGTGTTGAACGCGCAACCCGGCGGCGGATTCAGCGGGCTGGGCAGCTCCCCGCTCAGTTTAATGCGCTCGCGGCGCAAATCGGGGTTCAGGCGCGGCGTCGCGGAAAGCAGCGCCTGAGTGTAGGGATGGCGTGGATGGTCAAAAATCTGCGCCTTGCTCCCCTGCTCGACAGCGCGGCCCAGATACATCACCATCACCTCATCGGCGATATGCTCGACCACCGATAAATCGTGAGAAATGAAGACGTAAGACAAGCCTAGCTCCTGCTGCAAGTCCATCATCAGATTCAGCACCTGCGCCCTGACGGACACATCCAGCGCGGAAACCGGTTCGTCCGCGATCAGCACGTCCGGGTCCAACATTAATCCCCGCGCGATAGCGATGCGCTGACGCTGCCCGCCGGAAAACATGTGCGGATAACGGTCGTAGAACTCCGTTCTCAAACCAACCTTATCCATCATCGCCAGCGCCTTTTCCCGCCGTTCAGCGCGACTCAGCGCCGTATTGATCACCAACGGTTCTTCCAAAATCTGACCAATCTTCTTGCGGGGATTCAGCGACGCGTACGGATTTTGAAACACGATCTGGATTTTCTGCCGCCGCAACTTTTCAGCCGCAGGGTCTGCCTTCAGCAAGTCTTGTCCCTGATAATAGAGTTCGCCGTGAGACGGCGTTTCAATCAGCGTCAACAGGCGGCCCAGCGTCGATTTACCGCAGCCGGATTCGCCGACCACGGCCAGCGTTTTACCTCTTTCCAGCGTAAAGGAGACGCCATCCAGCGCTTTTACCACCCGCTCAGGCTGAAATAGCCCGGACTTCACCGGGTAGTATTTTTTCAACGCCCGCGCTTCCAGCAGCACGTCCTGACGCACCTCGTTGTCATGACTCATAAACTGGGCCTCCCCGAATCATCCAACGGCGTATGGCACTTCACCCGGCGATCGCCCCAAGGTTGCAGCACGGGCTCTTGCTGGCGGCAGTGGTCCGTGACATACGGGCAGCGCGGGTTCAGCAGGCAACCCAAGGGCCGATCATATTTGCCGGGGACAACGCCCGGCAGCGAAGCGAGCCGCGATTTATCCTCGGCGAACTCCGGCAACGCCCGCAGCAACGCCTGCGTGTAGGGATGACGCGGCGCCTTAAAAATCTCACTGGCGAGCCCCGACTCCACGACCTGCCCGGCATACATCACGATGATTTGATGCGCCGCTTCGGCGACCAGCGCCAGATCGTGGGTAATCAGTATCAGCGCCATATTCTCCTGCTGTTGCAGCGTCAGCAGCAGCTCGATAATCTGCGCCTGAATGGTGACATCCAGCGCAGTCGTAGGCTCATCGGCGATCAGCAGCTGCGGACGGCAGGCAAGCGCCATCGCTATCATGACCCGCTGGCTCATCCCCCCCGACAGCTGATGAGGATAAACGTCCAGCCGCGAGGCCGGATCCGGAATCCCGACCATCGTCAGCAGGTCGATGGCCCGCTGGCGTCGGGTCCGGCGGTTGCCGCCCTGATGCACCTTGATGGCCTCCATAATCTGGAATCCTACGGTGTAGCTGGGGTTAAGGCTGGTCATCGGGTCCTGAAAAATCATCGCGACTTCCGCGCCCACCAGCTGACGGCGCGCCTTCTCCGGCATGGCGATCAAATCGCGTTCGTCGAACGTCAGGCTATCGGCCGTGACCTGACCGGGAGCATCGATCAATCCCATGATGGCCAGCGAGCTGACCGATTTCCCGGAGCCGGATTCGCCGACAATCCCGACAACCTGACCGCGTTCAACCTGATAGCTGACGCGATCGACCGCCTTGAACGGCTGCGCGCCCTCGCCGAAACTCACGGACAGGTGTTCTACGTTAAGTAACGCCATCGCTCTTCCTCTACGCCTGCTTGAGTTTGGGGTCGAGAGCATCGCGCAAGCCGTCCCCCACCAAATTGAACGCCAGTACCGTCAACAGAATCAGCAGTCCCGGAAAGGTCACGACCCACCAGGCGCTTTGCGCATATTGCAGCACGTCCGACAGCATGGTTCCCCATTCCGGCGTGGGCGGCTGCGCGCCCATTCCCAGAAACCCCAGCGCCGCCATATCCAGAATCGCGTTGGAAAACCCCATGGACGCCTGCACAATCAGCGGCGCAAGGCAGTTAGGAAGGATATTGAGGAACATCTGCCGCATGGCGCCCGCCCCCGCGACGCGAGAGGCGGTAACGTAGTCACGGTTGGCTTCCACCAGCACCGCAGCGCGCGTCAGACGCACATAGTGCGGCAGCGAAACGAACACCAGCGCGATGGCCGCATTCACAATCGACGGGCCGAATATCGCGACCAGCACCAGCGCCAGCAGCAAGCTCGGCAACGCCAGCATGATGTCCACCAGCCGCATGATAGCGGCATCCACCAGACCGCCGAAGTAGCCGGAGATTAACCCCAACACGGTTCCAAACAGTAGGGAGATCGCCACCACCAGACACCCGACCAACAGCGACAGACGCGTGCCGTACATCAGGCGGGACAACATATCGCGCCCCACATCGTCGGTGCCAAGAAGGAATGACCAACTGCCGCCATCCTGCCAGACCGGCGGCGCGAGCAGCGCTTCACGAAATTGTTCGGACGGCGAGTGCGGCGCCAGTACTCCCGCCCCGAGCGCGATCAATATCATCATCACGATGTAGGCCAGTCCCACGACGGCGCCTTTGTTGCGACAGAAGTCGTGCCAGAACGCCTGTAGCGGCGTTAACGGCGTCGGTGCCGTATTCGCCGCGGGTTGAGTCAGTTGCGTCATCGTGGCCTCCTATTTGCCATGCCGGATACGCGGATTCACCACGCCATACAGCAGATCCACCAGCACATTGACCAGAATGATCAGCGACGCCACCAATAGAACGCCGCCCTGCACGACCGGGTAATCGCGGCGTTGCAAGGCGTCCATCAGCCAGCGCCCCAGCCCCGGCCAGGAAAAAATGGTTTCGGTCAGAATGGCGCCCGCCAGCAAAGTGCCGACCTGAAGTCCTATCACCGTGACCACCGGCAGCATCGCGTTGCGCAAGGCATGCACCACAACCACCCTCAGGCGGCTCAACCCCTTGGCGCGCGCCGTGCGGATATAATCCTCGCTCAGCACTTCCAGCATGGAAGAGCGCGTCATACGCACAATGACCGCCAGTGGGATCGTCCCGAGTACGATGGAAGGTAAAATGATATGCATCACCGCATCAGTGAAGTCGCCTTCTGCTCCCCATATAAAAGTGTCGATAAGCATGTAGCCGGTCAGCGGCAGAGACTCGTCCAGAAATAAGGTATCGCCTACCCGGCCGGAGACCGGCGTGAGATTAAAATGAACGGAAACCAGCATGATGAGCATCATTCCCCACCAGAAGATCGGCATGGAATAACCGGTCAACGCGACGCTCACTGCCGCATGATCGAAGAGTGAGTCACGTTTGACGGCCGCCAGGACGCCCACCGGAATACCGATCACAATAGCGAAAAGCATGGCGCACACGCCAAGTTCGAAAGTGGCCTTGAAGCGCGGAACGAACTCGTCCCAGACTGAAGTCCGGCTTTTGAGCGATGTGCCTAAATCGCCATGCAAAACGCCGTCGATGTAGTGGACGTACTGTTGCCACATGGGCTTGTCCAGACCCATTTCCGCCATCAGTTGGGCATGACGTTCCGGAGTGATCCCCCGCTCTCCGGCCATGATCATGACAGGATCGCCGGGGATCAGATGCACAAAGGCAAAGGTCAGTAGGGTGATACCGATAAACGTGGGGATAACCAGCCCCAACCGCCGGAGTATGAACTGAAACATATCCGCACTCTCTATGGATGACCGACCCGTCGGCGGATCGATCAGGAGTCGCCACCTGCAGCATTCATCGTCGCTGCGCACCCGCAAGCACGCAGCGACATCGCATCGTGGTCAGTGATTAATCCAGGGACACATGGTTGAAGTTATGCACGCCGCGCGGTTCGATGACGTAACCTTTTACGTTACTGCGAATCGGTTCATACACCGTCGAGTGGGCGATGATCAGCGCCGGGGCCTGATCGTGCATGATGACCTGCGCCTGTTTATACAGCTCGATGCGCTTAGCCTGATCGGAGATGGCCCGAGCCGGCTGTATGACATCCTCGAACGGCTTGTAGCACCAACGGGAGTAGTTGGAGCCTTTGCGAGCGGCATCGCAGCTAAACAGCGTCGCGAAGAAGTTATCCGGGTCCCCATTGTCGCCGGTCCAGCCAAACAGGACGGTCTGATGCTCCCCGTCTTTGGAACGTTTCAAATATTCGCCCCATTCGTAGGTCACAATCTTGGCGTTCACGCCGATTTTGGCCCAGTCAGACTGAATCATCTCCGCCATACGGCGCGCATTTGGGTTATACGGTCGCTGGACCGGCATGGCCCACAGATCAATCGTAAAACCATCGCTTAGTCCGGCTTCCTGCAACAGCGCTTTCGCCTTCTGCGGGTCATAGGTGTAATCCTGCACCGCATCGTTGTAACCCCACATGGTGGGCGGGATCAGGTTTTTGGCCGCCTGACCGGCGCCCTGATAGACGGCCTCGATAATGGCCTGTTTGTTGACGGCATAGTTCAGCGCCTGCCGTACCTTGAGATTATCCAGCGGCTTTTTCTCGACGTTATAGGAGAGATAGCCAACGTTAAGACCCGGCTTTTCAAGCAGAATCAGGTTCTTATCCTTCCTCATGCTGGCCAAATCCGCCGGGTTGGGATAGGGCATGATCTGGCATTCGTTTTTCTGCAGCTTGGCGTAACGCACTGAGGCGTCAGGCGTAATGGAGAAGACCAGGCGATCTACGCCCGGTTTCTGTCCCCAGAAACCATCGAACGCTTTATACAGAATGCGCGAGTCTTTTTGATATTGTTGCAACTGGAACGGACCGGTGCCGAGCGGGTTCAGATCGACTTTTTCAGGCGTTCCAGCCTTCATCATCGCATCGGCGTATTCAGCGGATAAAATGGAGGTAAAATCCATCGCCAGATCGGCGGCAAATGGCGCCTCGGCGTGGGTCAGATGGAAACGTACAGTGTGGTCGTCGACTTTTTCCACTTTCTCGATCAGGTCTCGCATCCCCATGCCTTCAAAGTACTCATAGCTGCCGCCTGACACTTTGTGGTACGGGTGATTCACATCGAGCTGCCGCAGGAATGAGAACAGCACGTCGTCGGCATTCAGGCCGCGCGTCGGTTTGAAATCTTTACTGCTTTGCCATTTCACGTCTTTGCGCAAATGGAAGGTGTACGTTTTGCCGTCGTCGCTGATATCCCACTTCTCAGCCAGACCAGGCTCGATCTCGGTGGTCCCATTTTTGAATTCAATCAGACGGTTATAGATGGGCACCGAACTGGCATCGAACGTCGTGCCTGATGTGTACAACTGCGGATTGAAACCTTCCGGAGAACCTTCCAAGCAATACACTAACGTTTTAGCCTGCACGCCCGCCGTCACCGAGAGCGCCAGCAGTCCAAGGCCAAGCCTCAGCATCCTTGATTTCATCATGGATTTAGCCATTTACGTATGCCTCATAGTATGGATGTTGTGTGTTAGCAGACGGACCGTTGTTTTTATTTCGTGGCCCGCATACTGCGGCGTTACCGTGACAGGCATCAGTAACCAGGAAAATAAGCCGTGCGATGCTTCCCTGCTTGTCGAAGAAAACACAGGGAAATACCCACACACGGACGGTGCCATTTCCAGCAGTGTCATCAATTTGTCAACTGTTCACATTCAGGTCAATACACCCAATATGGATTTACAAGGTCCTCCAGCGCGTTATGACGAACTAAAAAAAGAAAAAAGCCTCTCACTTCAGATTTAAAATCCGATATACATAAAAAATTAAGCCTAAAATTACAAAAAAGTCCAAAGTCGGTAATTTAAAGGCGAAAAATAACTATATGAAATTCATCTTACCCTTCTTGTCCTCCGCGTTAGTTTTCAGGATTAATCTCGCAACAATGATATTTTTGTCACAAAAAAGGGGGGATTGTGATTTTCAAATTTTCATTTGATGTGGCTGAAAAAGACTATCTGCGTAAGGTGAAAAAAGAGGGGCTAAAAAGCTATCGGCTCGACAGAGGGGATACCTCGACACCGGAAGCGAACGCCTGCGGGTAGCGTTCATCCGTGAGGATGATTGAGTGCTGAGTGATTAGCATCACAAAATAAAAAGAAATAAAAATGAGGACGCTGGCTGAAATAAGGGTAATTATGTGATCCAGCAGGCATTACACTGCAAATATAAAAAACAGAGATATTAATAATTACAGGCGTGATCTCATATTTTCCTTACAGGAATTACATTAGTTTTAAAACT
>NZ_CAMKXG010000191.1 GCF_946477055.1 Lonsdalea britannica
CGCGCCGGTGCGACATCGCCGATTTCGGCCGTGGTACATGCGCTGCTGGTGATCCTGGCGCTGCTGGTGCTGGCGCCGTGGTTGTCTTATCTGCCGCTGGCGGCGATGGCTTCGCTGCTGCTGCTCGTCGCCTGGAACATGAGCGAAGCGCGCAAGGTCATCGACCTGATGCGCCATGCGCCGAAAGACGACATCATCGTGATGGTGCTGTGTCTGGCCCTGACGGTGCTGTTCGATATGGTGATCGCGATTACCGTCGGCATCGTTCTCGCCTCTATCCTGTTCATGCGCCGGATAGCGAAAATGACGCGTTTAAGCGAACTGCCCGCCACCGTGCAAGGGCAGCGTCTGGTGATTCGTATCAACGGCCCGCTGTTCTTTGCCGCCGCCGAACGTATCTTTGGCGAACTGTTGGTCCGCAGCAAAGAGTACCAAACCATTGTCCTGCAATGGGATGCCGTGCCGGTATTGGATGCGGGTGGCCTGAACGCGCTCTTACGCTTCATCGAATTGCTGCCGACTGAAAAGCGGCTGGTGATTACCGACATCCCGTTCCAGCCGTTGAAAACGCTGGCCCGCGCCAACGTGGTGCCGATAGAAAACCGCCTGACGTTCTATCCGACGCTGGAGCAAGCGCTTGAAGCGACGCCGCTTCCGCTGAGCGCTTAATCGCTGTCTTTCTGTTTACCGAGCCAGCCGCAAGGCTGGCCGGTTTCTTTCTCAAGTGACACCGCTGTCACGCCCTCACTCTCAATACCTGTTTTGCTCCCGACACCGCGTTCGTGTGCTCGGCGTCTTCCCGTTCACCCGGCCGCATTTAACACCCGCTTACGCTTGACCCATGGTGACAAAAGGTGACGCGCGCTATGCTGTATCCGAATCACAAAAAGAGCTCGCGGGTATGTATAAGATTGTTTTTGTTGAAGACGATCCCGAAGTGGGAAAACTGATTGCCGCCTATCTGGGCAAACACGATATTGATGTACACATTGAGCCGCGCGGCGACACTGCCTTGGCGGCGATTGAGCAGAAGAAACCCGATTTGGTCTTGCTGGACATCATGCTGCCGGGCAAAGACGGCATGACGCTTTGCCGGGAGCTGCGTCCCTGTTTCTCCGGGCCTATCGTGCTGCTGACCTCGCTGGACAGCGACATGAACCATATTCTCGCCCTGGAAATGGGCGCCGACGACTACATCCTGAAAACGACCCCGCCTGCCGTGCTGCTGGCGCGTTTGCGTCTGCATTTCCGTCAGTACGCCACACCGCCTCAGCCGACGCTCGACACCAGCGCGGCGGTACAGGTACACAAATCGCTGAACTTCGGTCTGCTGTGCATCGATCCGGTGAACCGCCAGGTTCTGCTGGCCGGCGAGGACATCACCCTGTCGACGGCCGATTTCGACCTGTTGTGGCAATTGGCGACCCATGCCGGGCAAATCATGGACCGCGACGCGCTGCTTAAAAACCTGCGCGGCGTCAGCTACGACGGCATGGACCGCAGCATCGATGTGGCGATCTCCCGTCTGCGTAAAAAACTGTACGACACGGCGCCGGAAGCGGTGCGCATCAAAACCATCCGTAACAAGGGTTATCTGTTTGCGCCCAACGCCTGGGAGACCCACGCGCCATGAAAAAACTGTTCATTCAGTTCTTTCTTCTGCTGTTCGCCAGCTTTCTGGTCATGACGTTGCTGGTCGGGTTGGTCTACAAGGCCACCGCCGAGCGTGCGGGACGTCAGTCGATGGACGACCTGATGAAAAGCTCTCTCTATCTGATCCGCAACGAACTGCGCACCCTGCCGCCGCGCGAGTGGCACAAAACGATCAGTCAGCTGGATCTCAATCTGTCGTTCAAAATGCACATCGAGCCGATGAACAAATACAAGCTCAGCAATAAGGCGCAGCAGCGTCTGACGCAGGGCGAAATCATCGCGCTGGACGACGAATACACCTTCATTCAACGCATCCCTCGCAGCCACTATGTGCTGGCGGTAGGTCCGATCCCCTACCTGTTTTTCCTGCACGAAATGCGGATGTTGAACCTGCTGATGCTGGTTATTATCGGACTGTCTCTGGCGCTGCCGGTCTTCCTGTGGATGCGGCCGCACTGGAAGGCGATGTTGAAGTTGGAAACCGCGGCGCAACGGCTTGGCGACGGTCACCTCGAGGAGCGCACCCACTTCGACAATACCTCCAGCCTGTTTCGTCTGGGCGTGGCGTTCAACCTGATGGCGGATAACCTCAATCAGTTGATCGCCAGCAAGAAGCAGCTCATCGACAACATCGCGCATGAACTGCGTACGCCGCTGGTGCGCCTGCGTTACCGTCTGGCGATGAGCGAAAACCTGCCGGAAGAGGAGCAAGAGGCGATAAATCGCGACATCGGCCAGCTGGAATCGTTGATCGACGAACTGCTGACCTACGCCCGGCTCGACCGCCCGCAGGTCACGTTGCATCTTGAAGAGATTGATCTGTCCGAATGGCTGGAGCAGCGCATCGCCGATTTTCGACTGGTGCATGCCGACAAAACGCTGGAGCTGAACGTGCCCCGCCATCAGCGCTTCGGCTATCTGGACCTGCGGCTGATGGAGCGGGTGCTGAACAATCTGGTCAATAACGCGCTGCGCTTCTGCCAACAGCGCATTCGTGTAGGGCTTACGCTCGATCACGGCGTGGCCTGTCTACAGATAGAGGATGACGGTCCCGGCATTGCGCCGCAGGACCGTGAGAGCATCTTCGAGCCGTTCGTACGCCTGGAAGCTGGCATGCAGAACAGCAGCGGCGGTTGCGGTCTCGGACTCGCGATCGTCCACGCGATTGTCCGCGCTTACGGCGGCACCATCCGCGCGGAATCCAGCGCGTTGGGCGGCGCCAAAATGACCTTCCGCTGGCCCATCGTCACCAGCGCAGCGGCGGCGGACAGCCTGGCGGCTAACGTTGTACATACGGTTACACGCGGAAACCAAACACTCACAGACCGCTAGCGCATCATTCCCTATGCTCCTTACATCGGCCCACCACTGTGGCTCGAAACGTAAACGGACAATGAGGAATTGATGATGAATAAAGTATTAGTGATGATCGCTGGCGCAACACTGGGTCTGTCCTCTGTAGCTTTTGCTGCTGACACCACCACCGCGCCTGCGGCAAACGCACCGACGACAACGACGACGACCACCACCACTCAGACCAAAGCCGATCACGCCAAAAAACACGTGAAAAAACAGGCGAAGAAAGAAACTGAGCAGAAAGCGCAGGCCACTAAAAAACACGTGAAGAAAGCGGTAACACCGGCCCAGAAAGCACAGGCTGCCAAGAAAAAACATGTGAAAAAACCGGCTGCGCAGAAAGCTCAGGCCGCTAAAAAACACGTGAAGAAAGCCAAGAAAGCCGTAGCAACTCCGGCTGCATAAGTCATACGTCTCACGACAGTACCTGACTCAATCCCCGCGCGAGCGGGGATCTATTTTACGATAACCGTCTGATACAAAAATAGATTCCTGAGCGATCGGCTTTATCATGTTGAGTCAATGGCGCGTTTATCAACCGTCCGACACCCCCTCTCACGGGCGTCGATTTCATGGAGCCAGGATGATGTTACGTCGTTACTCCTTTGAAATTGTATTATCGCTTCTGCTCCTCGGCGCGTTGATCATCATGCTGTTTTTTCTTTAACGTTCGATCGCCCGATAGCGTTTTCGACACCACGATAGCGCGTTCCACCCCGCCCGTCCGCCAACGCCGAAAACACCGTCATCCCGCTCAGCACAGAATTTTTGTACGTCGTTTCCAAAATCAGGGAACTTAACCATACTGTTAACAGAAAATTTTTTGTTAAAGGCGAATTATTTCATGCGCATATCGGCCTGGCTGCTCTGCTCTGTCACCCTGTTATCGACGGGCGTCAACGCCACCCCGTCGAAAGACGTCCTCCAGCAGCAACGCATTCTGTTCTTTAACCATGATGACCGCGATACCGTACCGGACACCGCGCAGTGGCCGTGGCAGGCCATTGGTCAGGTAGAAACCGCCAGCGGTAATCTTTGCACTGCGACGCTGATATCTCCGCACCTTGCGCTGACCGCCGGACACTGCGTGCTGGCGCCGCCCGGCGTCGCCGACAAGCCGGTGGCGCTGCGGTTTCACGCCACGCCGTCGGGATGGAAATATGAAACGCACAAGCTGGAAGCGATGGTGAATAAACAGTTGGCGAAACAGCTCAAAGCAGATGGCGACGGTTGGATCGTTCCCCCTTCGGCCGCCCCGCTCGACTATGCGCTGATCCGGCTGGAAAAAACGCCGCCGGGCATCGCGCCGCTGCCGCTGTGGCAGGGGGACGCACAGGATCTGAAATCGGCGTTGAAACAGGAGGGCCGCAAGGTGACGCAGGCGGGCTATCCTGAAGACCATCCCGATACGCTTTACCGCCATCAGGACTGCCTCATTACCGGGTGGAAAAATCAGGCGGTATTGACGCACCGCTGCGACACGCTGCCCGGGGACAGCGGTTCGCCGCTGATGCTGAAAACCGGAGATAGCTGGGCGCTGGTGGCGATTCAAAGCTCCGCGCCGGACGCCAGCGAGCGGGATCGGGCGGATAATCAGGCGGTCGCCGTTACGGCCATCCGCCAGTCGCTGGATGTGTTATCCCAGCGGCCAGCTCCGTGATCAGATTGACGGTAACAGCGGCTGGATGACCGCCACCTCATGGTGAAGCACCAGAGGATCGGAGATCAACCCGAACTGTTCATCGTCGGGGTAAGTGACGGCCTCCTGGTAATCTTCCCCCGCAAACACCTTGATCGCAGACAGGTCGCTCCAGTAGGTCGCCAGAAAAAAGTGCTCATAGGCTCCCTGGCTTCTCCGCTGCACTTCCGCCCCGCAGTTACCGTGAACGCTGCGGGAATGGTCGACGCCGGTGCGCTGCAAGTGGCGGGCGAATCCCTCCGCATGTTCGAGGGGAACGCAGCCGTGCCAGGTTCTGACTATCATAGAATGACTCCTGTGGTGAGTGAATATTCATGCATTTTAATTGCATTTAAAAACACTTAGCCTATCTTGAGTCGTGACAGATGACAACCGTCTTCACGTTGCATATTTCAGCATCATTTATTACACCTATATCACCCTCCGCCATTATGCGAGCTGCTCATGACCCTCATAGAACACCCCGACGATCTGCGTGCGCTCCAGCGGGCCGTCACCCTGCTGGAAGCCCCGGCGCTGACGCTGCAAATTGCCGATGTGATTGGAAAGCCGTTGACCTGGAGCCTTGGGAGGCTGCCGCAGAGCCTGCAACGCAAAATCCAGCAGAGCGTCAGAGCCGCGCTGCATAAAGCAGTGGATACCGCGCTTTATACGCTGGAAGACGACCCGCACCACGCTCCGTCACAGGGGCTGCACCGGATCGCCGCCGCCACGTCCGGCGCGGTATCTGGATTCTTTGGGATTGCCGGTCTGCTGGTGGAGCTGCCGATCAGTACAGCCATCATGATGCGCGCCGTCGCCGATATCGCCCGCAGCGAGGGATTTTCACTGGCGGATGAAGACGTCAAAAGCGCCTGTGTCGAGGTCTTCGCACTGGGGGGGCGAGAGAAAACGCTGGACCCGACAGACTCGGGCTATTACGCCTCCCGCGCGATTCTGTCCGACATCACTCGCCATGCGTCGCGCGAGTTAATGGCGTTGGTCAGTAAGAAAGGGTCGACGCGCACGGTGAGCTCTCGCCACGCGGCGTCGATTTTGGCGAAGGTGATCGATGCGGTCGCCGCCCGGTTTGGCGTGACGCTGACGGAAAAAATGGCGGCGCAAATTGTACCGGTGATCGGCGCCGCCAGCGGCGCGACGATCAACACCCTTTTCACCCGACATTATCAAAACATGGCCAAGGGGCATTTCACGGTCAAACGTCTGGAGCTGAAATATGGTGAAGAGGAGGTTAAAACGGCCTATCAGGGCATTAAAAACCGGACGCTCAGCCTGCCTGGCTCTTAGCCGCGTCCGGTAGCCGTCGCGTTATTCCGCCACCTGCTCCATCGCCTGTAGCACGCGCTTATCGGAAATCGGGTAAGGCGTGCCCAGCTGTTGCGCAAAGTAGCTGACCCGCAACTCCTCGATCATCCAGCGGATGGCTTTGACCTCATCGTCTTCCTGCCGCTCCGGCGGCAGCTTGTTCAGCCACTGCTGCCATGCCTGACGCACCTGCTCTACCTTCAACATTTGCGCCCGGTCGCGATGGACATCCTGAGCCAGCTTATCCAACCGCCGTTCGATCGCGTTCAAATAGCGCAGGACGTCCGGCAGACGCTGCCAGCCGCTTTCCGTGACGAAGCCGCGGAACACCAGACCGCTCATCTGACTTTTGATATCACTCAGTCCCAGCGCCATCGCCATGTCCACTCGCCCTTTCAGACGTTTGTTGATGGAGAACACCGCGGTGAGGATCTTCTCCACCTGACTGGCGATGTCGACCACCGCGTCGTTCAGTTCCGCGCGAACTTTATCGTGCAGCCGCTCGTAGCCCTCTTCCGTCCATATCGGGCCGCCCGCTTCGGCGATCAGTTTGTCCACGCCGCAGGCGATACAGTCGTCAATCAGGTCCAGCACTTTGCCGTAAGGGTTGAAGTACAATCCCAGCTTCGCCTTATTCGGCAGTTTTTCATGCAGGTATTTGATCGGCGAAGGAATATTCAGCAATAGCAACCGACGCAATCCTTTCCACATGGTTTGCTGCTGCTGATGCGGCGTGTCGAACAGCCGGATCG
>NZ_CAMKXG010000192.1 GCF_946477055.1 Lonsdalea britannica
GCGCAACTGGTTTGGGACCAGTGGGTCGGAGGTTCGAATCCTCTCTCGCCGACCACTATTCTCAGGGTCTTGTTTGCAGTCTTCAAACGGGACCATAAAAAAACCGCTGGTTAATTTAACCGGCGGTTTTTTTTCGTCTGTTGTTTTGCATCGATCACGTCGGCGTTCTGCTGCCGCCTCCTTTCATTCTCTTTCTCTGCTTTCCGGCGTGTTATCGCCTTGCCTGAACGGTCGCGAACTCGGTGATCAAACCTCGTGCGGGCGTAAACTCTCCTTAGGACAAGACGACCTTCACTCCATCCTCTTCCTTTCATGCTGCTGAGATAATGATCTGTGAAACGGTGAGTGTCCTCTGTCATACCATGCATATTGGGTCGATCTATTCCTCTTTTTCATCCCAAATAACGTTATTTCAGAAACATCTCCTTATTTTATGCCGCGATAGTTCCATGATAATAAAATAGTTGAATGAGAAAGGTATTAGTGCCAACCTCAGCTTTAATCAGCGCCAGTCTTCCATCGGTAATAGTTTATTCCTCCTTCCTATTCAGAACTGTAATCAATCAACAGAAGGAATATTTTATTTATTAAGGAGAATAAGAATGATTTCATGTTTAACGGAGGCGCGCTTTTGCTTCAGCTTTTTATATGAACGAATGCGCCATAGAGACGTCGTGTGGGTGGTAAAGAATCAGCGTCAATTGAATAAAGCTGTTCTTGATCGCGTCCATTCATTATTGTCACCAAAAGAATTTATTAACGATAGCGATATCGGTTTGCTTGAAAACGCCTATGGAAAGTTAAGTCGCTCGGAAATTTATTTAGCCGAGCGTTATGGCGTGCCCGTACACCATATGCTCAGTGCGGAGAATCTCATCCAGGCGCGTCATTTTGATGAGGCGTGTCTGCAAAAGGTTCAGGCGCGTTACCATCATCATGGTCGCAAAGGCGTGGTCGTGTTTCGGGATCTCGCATTGAATACGCGGTGGATGGCTTTTTTCGACGGCAAGGTTGTCAACGCGCATTCAGCCATGCTGCCCTACGCCGCGGGCCAGTACGCTATCGAGCAAGTCGCCGTCATCGGAGATCATCGGAGGCTCGAACAAGCGGCTGGCGCGACGTTGCATTATCTGGATGGGGTTCGCGATACGCCGTCTCTTATCGCACAAGAGGCGTTGCTTAACCTGTGGGATTTACCGTCGATCTGGGCGGTCAAAGGGGAATCTTACTTGATAGCCTACCGACTTCTCGACGACTACCTCAATACCGACGCGGCTTTTAGTCGGCGGGACGTGATTAAACAAAACCTTGCTGCCGGGTATCGCCTATTCGCTCGCTCAACGCTTTCGGGTGATGAAAAACGCCTTGCTCAGAAAAACTTTTTACGAATGAAAAAGGATTTCATCTTCGAGTAGCGCCACTTATTTATTATTGATGTTATTTTATTAAGGCATGGTGTACGACGAGTCCGTCATTATTCTATTTGGCGCGAGTATTGTTTGTGACGATGTATTTATAAGATAATAAAAAATAGTTTTTATTTGTGATGATTAACAGGGTGGCGTTTATCCATTTTGGAAGAAAATAAAATCCACGCCAATTTTATGATTCGCCCAAAATAGTTTTCTATATTCGATGGACCTGATTGATTCACAATGAACATCCACTACGATAGGGTGATAAAAAAAGAAAACAGGGTGGTGGATATCAGTCTGCGATTTCTATTTTTAATCAACTCGTTGCTCGACTGCCGTATAGGAAGCCCGATCTCAATGATCCCTATGGCGATGATGACTTCAACAGACCGTCGGCCGGATGTGCGAGCCCGTCACTATGAATGAGGCATACCGCTGGGTTGCTGAGTGAGTGGCGGGGCGAAAAGGGGATCCATACAGGCATCCCTCCTATCCTAACGCTGAGTCGGCGGCGTTAGCGTGGGGTCGATAAGAAAGTAGATTTTGCCGTAGGCCTCTTCATCATCAATGACCTGCTGAATTTGACGTGCGACATCTTCCCGATGGATTAACCCGAAAGCCTCTTCTTGTAACCGAATGGACAAGCCGGTTCCTGCGCCGGGCTTCAGGCCGCCCGGCCGGAGTATGCACCCGTTCAGTCGGCTGGTCTTCAGCCAGCTTTCCGCCAACGATTTTTCCCGCACGGCGTGGCCAAATATCTCACGGGCTTTTGGCGATAGCAGATGCCAGCTGTCGCCGCAGCCAATAGATGTGACCAACACCATATGGCGGATACCGCAACGCTCCGCGGTATCGATAACGAGCCGATTGCCGAGATAGTCGGCTTCCGCGCTGCCGAGTGTGGAAACGATCCGCGCCAGCGGGCCCGCGGTCTCGCAGGCGAGCTGGACGCTGTGCTCATCCAGCGCGTCGCCTTCCACCACCGTGACGCCACACTCACGCAACGCCTGCGCCTGTTCGGTGTTGCGGACCAGCGCGGTGATAGTGCGTGACTCCTGTAATCCCAGCGTCACCAGTTCCCGGCCAACGCCGCTTGCGCCACCAAAAATCAGCCACGGATGCTTTTCCATTCGTTCCTTTCCTGTTCAGCCCTAAGTCTCGATATCACGCCAGCCGCCGTTCGCCATAAATGCTATGCCGCCGCCTGAGGTAACAGTAACGGGGGAATCAACGTTTGCAAAGCCTGTAACACATTACTTGCCCAGAAACGCCCGTCCGCCGTGAGATGAAAGCGCGAGCCGTTTAACCGCAGCAGACCGCACTGTTGCCACTGTTGCAGCAACGGCAACAGGGGCGCGGGATCGTCCAGCACGCGGCTCAGGTCGTAAAATCCGGCGTCGATGCCGCCCTGTAGATCCAGTCGCCAGCGGTACTGATCGCTGGGCGGTGTCATCATGGCGATAGGCTTGCGACCTTCGTCGATCGCCTGATAATAGTCGTCCAGTTTACGCGCCATCATGTATGACTGACCGGCCAGGCTGCCGCCTGCGCCGCTGCCCAAGGCCAGATAGTCCGCCCCTTGTTTGATCAGCAGGTTATACAGGTTGCGTTCGCGGGTATGGCGTGACCAGTGGCTGTTGCTGAGCTGACGCCAGTTTTCGTCCGCCAAAAATTGCTCACCCATCAGATAAAGTTCGCGGTTGAAGCTGACGTCCGGCAAGGTCACGCGCTGATTTTCCACGGCTTTCGCCAGCAGGGTATTGGGCAGGAGATTCAGCGCGTACAGATCCACGCCGTCCAGGGGAAGATCGCGCACGATCGCCAGATCTTCCCGCCAGCTCTCGATCGTTTGATCGGGCAGCCCAAACATCAGATCGCAAATCACGGCGGCGCGATCGCGCTCTGCTAGCCGACGGATGAAGGTCATTGCCTCTTCACGGTTAGCCCGTCGCCCCAGCCGCTGGCGCACGCGCGTATCGAAAGTTTGTATGCCGATGGAAAAACGGTTCGCCCCGGCTTCCAGGCAGGCATCGATGCGTTCATCGTCGAAGTTGAAGATACGGCCTTCAACGGTGATTTCACAGTCCGCCGCCAGCGGCAGTTTCTGACGCAATGCGCTGATAATCTGGTGCAGCTGCCGGGCGGTCAGCGCCGAGGGCGTGCCGCCGCCCAGATAGATGGCGTGGATCGGCGAAGACTGATGTAGCGGACTGCTGGCTTCCAGATCGAGTTCTCGCAGCAGCATCTCGCAGTAATGCGCGATGGCCTGATCGTCCTGCTTGTTCTGATAAAAGCCACAGAACTTACACTGCGTCGCGCAGAACGGAATATGCAGATACAACAATCGTTTATTACCGGTAAGTGTGCTTTTCAGTAACCCCTGCCAGGCCGTGTTGATGTCTTCGGGAGGGAGGGGCCTTTGCTGGCGCCACGGCATCGTGGCCCAACGACCGCTGAAGGGAAGTCCCTGGTCGGCTGCAAAAAAAGGTGAAAGATCAAGAGACATAGATGGCGCGTTCCTCTGTAAATCTGCCGGTCACTCTTGAATGTAAATGAAAATAGAAATCATTTATCTCCGGAGATGGAGGAAGAGCATAATACAGCCGCCTGCGCAGGAAGTTGACGTATATCAGGAGAAAAGTCGCCAAAGTGTTGGTAAATGGTCTTAAAAGGGTCAAAAACCATTAATTTTTGTTAATGTGCGCCGAACGGTGATTTTAGTACCCGGAGGTCATGACGATGGGTTGATGCGGGTTCTGCTTTTTCGCTGCTGTCTTGCAACATGACGATAATTTAATCTAATTTTTGCGCTAAAAGTGACTTTTTCACGTTATATCAATCAATTGCGTGCTAAGTAAATATCTTGCCTTAAGATGATAATGATTGTTATTATCCGTAAAGAGATGAGAGCAATATTCTGATAAATAACGCCCTATCTCCATGAAAATAATAAGGTAATTATTGAGCTTACTGAATCACTTCACCAGGTGTTCAAAAAAGCGCTAACCCCACATGCACTCGGTTTCAGGGGATTCGCATGCGTATTCTTGTGGTTGATGATGACTCTGTCTTGTGTCACTGGCTGGGCGCGAAATTACACGCTCACGGCCACACCTGCCGAATGGTTCATGACGGCGGTCACGCGTTGACGGCCATACAGCAAGAGGTCTACGACGTCGTTCTACTCGACAGAATGCTGCCAGTGATGGATGGCTTTACCGTACTGCGCGAGCTCAAAGATCGGCAACATCCCCCTATCATGCTGCTGTCCGCACTGGATCGTGATGTCGATCGCGTGATGGGGCTGGAGCTGGGCGCGGAAGATTACTTGGGAAAACCTTTCAACTTTAATGAGTTGCGCCTTAGGCTGGACATTATCGTCGGGCGTGAACGTCGACACGTCGAGCCGAGTTCCGTGCTGACTTTCTCCGACCTGAAGGTCGATCGCTTGCAGCGCGCCGTGTGGCGGGATGGGAAGCGCATCGAGCTGACCGACAAGGAAATCAAACTGCTGATTATCCTGATGGAGGCGCCCGGCAAGGTCATCAGCCGCACTCTGCTGCTGGAACGCGTCTGGGGTTACCACTTCGACCCGCAGACCAATCTTATCGACGTTCATATGTCCAAGCTGCGCGCTAAAATCGACAAGGGGTTCGCACAGCCCCTCATTAAAACCCTCCGCTCCGTCGGCTACTGTCTGAGTCTGGAAGAGAAGGAGTAACCGCGTGTCGGCAGGCGCTTCCCCTGAGCGGATCGTCATCAAGCGGCTGGGACGACGGCTACAGTTAAAAATCAAACACTGGCAGGTCATCGGGGCGGGCTACTATCCCGATTTTCTCTGCACCTCCCATTTTCGCCAGTCGATTACCATCGTTTTTCTTTTTTTGGTCATGATGCTGGCGTGCATCACGGGTTTCAGCCTACTGAGTGAATCGCTGATCCGCACGCACGTACAGGATATTATTCTCAACGATATCAATAAGTTTTCAGCGAAAACGCACTTGGGTGATGCCAATAGCGTGATCGCACAGTTGCAACAGGAGCGGCAGGAGAACAACGACGAGCTGCCGCTGGTGATGGTGATCGACAAACAGGGCGACTTTCTGTACCACAACGCGCCCCTGAAAAGGCCGAATGCGGTGGGATGTCATATGGACGTGGAGTGCCTGAAGACGCTCATCACGGACGAGGCGACGCACAACATCATCGGTCTGTCGGTACAGCTGGGCGACGGCGGTATTTTCTTCCGGGCCTATAACATTCTCCCGATGCTGGAGCGAATCAGAACCATTCCCCTCGTCGCCGGAACCGGGCTCTTTATCGTGCTGCTGTGCTGTCTGTTGGTAAGCCGCCACTTTAGCCTCCACGGACTGAACACGCTCAGACAAATGCGCGAAGCCTTGCATCGTTACAGCACGGGAGAGCAGCGCGTGCGTATGCCGATCTCCCTGTACGGCAACGACTTCGACGGACTGAGCGCGGACATCAACCAGAACCTTGAACGCATTGACCGGCTCATGGAGCAAGTGCGCAGCACCTCCAGCCATATCGCCCACGAGCTGCGTACGCCCCTGACGCATCTGCAAAACCGCCTGTACACGCTGGGCGAGCGAACGGGGCTCAGTCAGGACGTTCAGCAGGAGATCCAATTCGCGGTCAGCGAGGTGGAAAAAATCCTCAGCTTGTTCCGTGCGGTGATGCGTATCGGTGAAATTGAGAGCGGGCGCTGTATACACCAGTTCGAAACGATTTCCGTTCAGCACCTGCTGGAGGATCTGACCGAATATTATCAGCCGCTGGCCGAATCCCGCCGTTGCCATCTGGTGGTGGAAGCGACCGCGGGAGCGAGCCTGTTCGGCGATAAGGCGCTGGTATTTCAGGCCATGGCCAATCTGATTGAAAATGCGATCAAATACGCCGCTCAGGGGGAATTCATTACGCTTGGCGTCAGGCTCTATCGGGGATGGATGGCGTTGTACGTCAGCGACCGGGGGCCGGGCATTCCTACCGCGCTGCATGAGAAAGCCACCGCTCGATTTCAGCGGCTCTCCGAAAAAAATGCGCCTGACGGACACGGGCTAGGTTTATCGCTGGTAAAAGCTATCGCGGAATTACACGGCGGAAAACTATACCTGGAGTGTGGTCGCCCCGGATTAAATGTTTATCTCTGCCTGAACCGCTGTTAATAACTCGATACATTCACATTTCTTATTTATTAAGAAAAACAACGCATCTTAAAAATAATAAAAATAGGGTTTTTACCGGTAATAAATAGGGTTATTCACGGCCAGATAGATTGGCTTGGTTTTATTTGTTCGCAT
>NZ_CAMKXG010000193.1 GCF_946477055.1 Lonsdalea britannica
TTCGTCGGCAGCGTCAGATGTGTATAAAGAGACAGGCAGGCACCAGTGCCAAACCGACCAGCGCGCCGTCAT
This sequence comes from Lonsdalea britannica, assembly GCF_946477055.1. Classification (GTDB taxonomy): domain Bacteria; phylum Pseudomonadota; class Gammaproteobacteria; order Enterobacterales; family Enterobacteriaceae; genus Lonsdalea; species Lonsdalea britannica_A. Next base: position 73 of record NZ_CAMKXG010000193.1, read on the forward strand.
AACCGCCCAGCCAGAAACAAGCCAGATAGGCTGCCAGTCCCACGATGCTTCCCACGATAATCGCCAGCGCATTGCCCCGCGCATGGCGATACCCTTTCAGGATCGCCAGAAACAGGTTGGCATAGGCAATCCCGACCTGAAGCAGCGCCAACGCGCGAATAACGGAGGCGAAGCGCGTTTCACCGAACAACGCTTCGGCTATCGGCGCCGCCGCCAGCCATAGCACCAGCGCTAACGCCAGCGAAAACGCGGTAACCAGCGTGGTCGCCGTGCCTAACAGAGATCGTAGCTCCGCCGGACGCTGCTGGTATTCCGCGACGTATTTGGTGACGCCGTTAAAAATACCCGCGCCCGCCAATACGCCCAGCACGGTAATCAGCTGGCGGTAATTCCCCGCCAGTCCTACGCCGCTGGGCCCGAAAGAGACGGCCAGCAGCTTAACGACGACCAGCCCCACCCCGATTTTGATCAGCGTCGAGGCTGCCGTCCAGACCGATGCCTTGGCGAGCGACATATCAGGAGAAGAAGCTCAGCACCGTGCTGATGACGGTACGCTGATTCACGTTGCGCAGGTTATAAAACAGCGGCAGGCGCACCAGCCGTTCGCTCTCGCGGGTGGTGAAGCGGTCGTCGCCGGAGAAACGCCCAAACTGCAGCCCTGCCGGGCTGCTGTGCAGCGGAATGTAGTGGAAGACGGACAAAATCTCGGCTTCTTTCATATAGCTGATGAAGTCGTTGCGCTGTTCGATATCGCGCAGCCGTAGATAAAACATGTGGGCGTTGTGTACGCAGTCAGCCGGGACTGTCGGTAGTTCCAGCTTCCCCGCCGCTTCCAACGGACGGAACGCGGTATAATAGGCATCCCACAGACGCAGTCGACGCTCGTTGATGCGCTGCGCGGCTTCCAGCTGTCCCCACAGATAGGCCGCCTGAATATCCGCCATCAGGTAGCTGGAGCCCAAATCGCGCCAGGTATATTTATCAACCTGACCGCGGAAGAACTGGCTGCGGTTGGTGCCTTTCTCGCGAATGATTTCCGCACGGTCAATCAGCGCCGGGTCATTGATCAGCGTCGCCCCGCCTTCGCCGCCCGCCGTATAGTTCTTGGTTTCATGAAAGCTGAAGCAGCCGATATGGCCAATAGATCCCAGCGGGCGTCCCTTGTAGCGGGACATCACGCCCTGCGCGGCATCTTCTACCACGTACAGCCCGTGTTTCTGCGCCAATGCCATAATGGCATCCATTTCACACGCCACGCCGGCATAGTGCACCGGCACAATCACCCGGGTGCGGTCGGTGATCGCGGCTTCAATTTTGGTTTCATCAATGTTCAGCGTATCCGGGCGGATATCGACATAGACAATGGTGGCGCCACGCAGCACGAAGGCGTTCGCCGTCGAGACGAACGTGTAGCTCGGCATAATGACTTCGTCGCCGAGCTGGATATCCAGCAACAGCGCCGCCATCTCCAGCGAGGCGGTGCAGGAAGGCGTGAGCAGCACTTTGGGACTGCCGGAATAGTGCTCGAGCCACTGCTGACAGCGACGGGTAAAGCCGCCGTCGCCGCATAGCTTGCCGCTGCGCATGGCGGCCTGCATGTATTCCAGCTCGGAGCCTACGATGGGCGGAGCATTGAATGGGATCATATCGTCACCTGTATAGCCAATGGGCTGTGCTGTCGATTCGCGCGCCGCGGCTGAGATAAAGCCGCAGCGCCGCCATATTGCCAAGTTGGGTCGCGACCCGTAAACGTCGAACGTCCTGCTGTCGGCACCACGTTTCCGCCGCCTGCATCAGGCGGCGTCCGATGCCGCGTCCGGTTTGTCCCGGCCACACTGCCAGTAAACCGATGCGTGCTTCCTGCTCCGGCAACTGTCGCAATGTCACCCACCCTTGCGGCCGATGATGCGCGTCTTCCAGCAGGAGACAGACATCATCAAACGTCCCAAGCACCGCATTCTCCGTCCAGCGGGCATAAAATCGTCCACTGTCTCCTGGCGCATACCACGGCGTGCGGAAACGGCTCAGCGCAAACGTCGTCCGAGCCGCTTCGCACAGCGTGGGGATATCACTTTCCACGGCCCGACGTACGCCGTCGAACGCCTCGACATCCGGCTGTTCGGGCAAAGATACGCTCAGGTCGACCTCACTTTCCGCCAGGCGGAAGCCCAACGCAGCCAGTGCATCCGCCTGTGCGGTCGCATTCGTCGGGATTTTCGCCTGCACGATGTCGTATTGCGCCATCGCCGCGGCATTGAGCACCGGCGCCGCGTCTGAAAACAGCAGCCTGCCGCTGGCGCGATGAAAGAACGCGCTTTCCCAGCTTAAAGGTTCCACAACGGCATGCAGCGGCATAAACGGCGTCCTGTTATCGCAAAAAAGCGGTTATCGGCGGGCGGCTAGCGCCATACGCCTTTGGTATCCACCACCCAACGTTGGCTGACCTGTTCAGGCGCAATCGCACGGAACGGGCGGTGATCGACCAGCATGACCAGCACATCGGCCTTTTGTAAGGCCGTGGCGCAATCCACCAGCGTTGCCGTCTCACGCAGAGAATCCGGCAGTTGCTGAATATTCGGTTCGACGAGCAGCGTTTCTCCCGTATGCCATTCGGCAATGCGGGTCGCGACATCCAGCGCCGGGCTTTCGCGTAAATCGTCGATATCCGGTTTAAACGCCAGCCCGAAACAGGCGACGCGGAGCTCGCTCGGACGTTTGTCAGTGTTCACTAACGCTTCGGCAACCGCGGCTTTCACCCGGTCCACGACCCACTGCGGCTTTGCGTCATTGACCAGACGGGCGGTATGAATCAGCCTCGCCAGTGCAGGATTTTGCGCCACGATAAACCACGGGTCGACCGCGATGCAGTGACCGCCGACGCCCGGCCCCGGCTGCAGGATATTGACGCGCGGGTGGCGGTTTGCCAATTGGATGAGTTCCCAAACGTCGATCTGTTGTTCATCGCAAATCAGCGACAGCTCGTTGGCGAAGGCGATGTTCACATCGCGAAAGCTGTTTTCCGTCAGCTTGCACATTTCGGCGGTTCTGGAGTTAGTAACTACACACTCACCTTCCAAAAAGAGGCGGTAAAGCTCACAGGCGCGTGCTGAGCAGGTCGGCGTCATCCCACCGACAACGCGGTCATTTTTGATCAGTTCTACCATCACTTTCCCGGGCAGAACGCGCTCTGGGCAGTAGGCCACATTGATTTGCGCCTCTTCGCCGGCTTGCTGTGGGAAACTCAGGTCAGGGCGGGCCTGCGCCAGCCACTCGGCCATTTGTTCAGTCGTGCCGACCGGAGATGTCGACTCCAGAATGACCAGATTGCCGGGCACCAGCACGGGGGCGATAGACTCGACGGCAGCTTGAACGTAGCTCAGGTCCGGTTCGTGGTCGCCTTTGAACGGCGTCGGGACCGCGATAAGAAAGGCATCGGCGGGCACCGGTTGCTCGCAGGCGCGCAGATAGCCTTCGGCCACGGCCGTGCTGACGACCCGATCCAGATCCGGCTCGACAATGTGAATTTCGCCGCGATTGATGGTCGCCACAGCACGGCGATTCACATCAATCCCCACCACTTTATGCTGCCGCGATGCAAAAGCCGCGGCGGTGGGCAAACCGATATACCCCAAGCCAATGACTGAAATTGTATTAAAACTCATAACGTTACCTGATTTTCTTTTAATGCCGCGAGGATACGCTGGCTGGCGTGACCGTCGCCATAAGGGTTCTGCGCCTGACTCATGGCCTGGTAGGCTGACTCATCCGTCAGCAGCTCTGAGACGTTATTCAAAATCTTCGTCGCATCAGTGCCGACGAGCCGCACTACGCCGGAGGCCAACGCCTCCGGTCGTTCGGTCGTGTCTCTCATGACCAGAACCGGCTTCCCGAGCGAAGGCGCTTCTTCCTGAATGCCGCCCGAATCCGTCAGAATCAGGTAAGCGCGGTTCATCAAATAGACGAACGGCAGGTAATTTTGTGGCGCTATCAGGAAAATATTGTCGATACCGCTGAGAATGCGGTTTACCGGCTCGCTGACGTTGGGGTTGAGATGCACCGGATACACAATCTGGACATCCGGATGACGTTGAGCGATGGCGGCCAGAGCGCTGCATATCCGTTCGAAACCGCCGCCGAAACTTTCCCGACGGTGGCCCGTGACCAGAATCATTTTGCGCTGTTCGGATAAAAAGGCGTACTGCGCCTGTAGCGGCTGATTCAGTTTGGGATCGCGGGCAATGAGGTCGCGAACCCAGAATAGCGCGTCGATCACCGTGTTGCCGGTCACGTTGATGGCGGCATCAGGCACGTTTTCTTTTAGCAGGTTCTGCCGGGCGCTGTCCGTGGGCGCAAAGTGGTACTGCGCCAGATGGCCGGTGAGCGTGCGATTCGCCTCTTCCGGCCAAGGCGCATAAATATCGCCCGTTCTCAGTCCCGCTTCCACATGCCCTACCGGAATGCGCTGGTAGAAGGCGGCCAGACTGGCCATCAACGTCGTCGTGGTGTCGCCGTGCACCAGCACCAAATCGGGACGGAAATCCTCTAAAACGGGTTTAAGCCCCGAAAGAATACGACAGGAGATCTCGCTGAGTCCCTGCCCCGGCTGCATGATATTGAGATCAAAATCGGGCTTGATACCAAACAGTTCCAGAACCTGATCCAGCATTTCCCGGTGCTGAGCCGTGACGCAGATTTTTGACTCGAAAAACGCATCCTGAGCCAATGCGTGAATCAATGGCGCCATTTTAATCGCTTCTGGGCGGGTGCCGAAAACAGTCAGGACTTTCACATTCGATGCTCTTTAGTCAGATAAAATAGGGCGTTCCGCCACAGGCAAGGCCGGTTAGCGACGGCGCGCCAACGCCACGCCTGCGCCAATCACCAATCCCACGCTGCCCCACATTACCAGCAGCAGCAGGCGACGCGGGCTATCGCGTTTCACCGGCTCTTCCGGCGTGCGCAGATAGCGGTAGGTCTGAAATTGTTTTTCAACCACGGGCCCCACCAATAGCGTGTTCAGCAGCGCCCGATTGCGGTCGTAATCGCTGTCGTACTGCGGGCCACCGGCCTGCAAAAGCTCCAGCCGTGCTTGTAACATCGGCACGCCCAGCAGGAACAGTTCAGAGGGAGGCAGCTCGTTGGCAGGCGTCTCCGCCGCATTCTGGCGAATGCCCTGTTGGCGAGCGGCCTGCAAGGCCAGTTCGACAACGTGCAGCTCACGATCGTAGGCCGCTTTGGCAACCGATTCCTGCTGCTTGATCTGAGAACGCATGAAAACGGTACGAGCCGCCCAGGCGCCGTCGAGCGCCTCGTTAAGATGCGACGCCGCACGCTGGCTGGCGAAAGCAACATACTGTCGCAGCAGGACATTCGCATCCGCCGACGTTTCCGCCGTCAACTTCACGCTATCGTTGGTTTTTTTGGCTTCGTCATATGGCGTGAACTGAATCTGATTGACCAGTTCATCCAGCAATGCGGCGTCCGCTCTCGCGTCCCTTGTCTGACGGGCACGATAATAGGCAGACTGTAGCCAGAAATCACGTCGTGTATCGTACGCCGCGGTCTGCATCACAAACTCCGCATAGGCTTCCGCCGTGATGGGCGGTTGATCTGCGGGCGGGGTCGCAAAAGATTTGGCATCCAGGTTGCGCAGGAACTGCTGCTGCGAATAGAAACCGCCCAACATATTCACGGTAGGTTTATCCGTAATCGCCGTGGCGCTCCACTCCTGCGGCGCTAGCCAGGCATACAGCATCGCCAGAGCGGCAAACAGCACGACCGAACCGGCGATCCAGCGTTTTCCTCGCCAAAGCACCCGAAACAAGCCGCGGATATCCAGTTCATTATCCCACTGGTTGTGCCGGACAACATGATTCTCTGTACTCATTCTATCCCCAGATTATCGTGGTTGAGAGTAAGACCGCTCGCGCAGCTGACGTTTTACCCGCTTCACAAAACGCGCAACCCGCCACGCGCGTTTCAGGCAGAAGCCGTAGAGGGAAAACATCAGCAGGAATAAGGCTAGCATCAGCCATTCAGGAATAAAGGGAAGGAACTCCCCTGCCATGCCTATCGCCGCCAGCACGGCGGCTGACAACGTAATCAGCACAAATGCCTGACGAGAGGTGAAGCCTGCCCGCATGACCAGATGATGGATATGCTGACGATCCGCGGAAAACGGACTCATGCCTTTACGCAGACGGCGATACATAATGGCGACCATGTCCATTAACGGGATAGCGATAATCCACAGCGCCGTCACCGGATTGATGGGATGCGCTTCTCCCTGCGTACTTTGCAACAGGAGCCAGATCGCCGTAAAGCCCATCATGGTGCTGCCCGCATCGCCCATAAAAACTTTATATCGCCGGCCGAAAGCGCCGAGATTCAGGAGGATATAGGGTAAGGTCGCGGCAATCATCGAGAAACTCCACAGCGCCAGGCTATGGTTCCCGCTGTGATACAGCAAAATGCCGATCGCGCCGAAAGAGACGCTGGACAATCCGCCCAACAGCCCATCGATACCGTCCACCATGTTGAACGCGTTTATCGCGGCCCAAACGGCGAATAGCGTCAGCAGATAGTTGAAAGGCCCGAGACTGAGATTCCAGTCACCGAAGATGTAACCCAGGTG
>NZ_CAMKXG010000194.1 GCF_946477055.1 Lonsdalea britannica
TTATAAATACCGAAATGTATTATTTCAGTGGCAATGATGAATATATATATATGCATTTCCCTATTCGAGGATATGCTCTTAAAACGCATCAGGATAATGAGCCATTAGTCATAAAACTGACTCAAGGAAGTACTCTAACAGAAAAGGAGTATGACCATCCCCTTGTTGCTGAACTACGACAAAACAGATTATTAGGCAGCACATTAAAGTCTGCTCCGGTCATGCAGGATTTGCCGGAATTCAGGCCCATCGAAGCAACCCTTCTTCTGACGGAAAGTTGTAACCTTGCATGCAGCTACTGTTATGCGAAAGCAACCACTCATAAATTTTCGCCAATGCCGCGAGATATTGTTAAAGGTGCCATTGATCTGGTTATCGAAAATGCCAAAAAACATAAAAATAGAACCGCCGAATTCCGTTTTCTTGGTGGTGGTGAACCTACGCTAGAATGGGATTTAATCGTATGGTCTACACATTACATTCGTTATCGGGCAGATGAAGCAGGCATTAAACATTGGATCCGACTTATAACTAATGGTGTGTTAATCAATGATGAAAAAGCCCGCTGGATTTCGGACAATATTCATTATGTGACGCTCTCATGCGACATTCTTCCTGAACTGCAAGTTAATCGTGCGTTTCCTAATGGTAAAAATTCGCATAAAGCCGTCATGCGTGCGGCTCAACTGTTATGTAAGTACGGCGTTCCCTGCCATTTCCGTACAACAATTTCTTATACTGCTTCTGGCCGGTTGCAGGAGATGGTGGAGTATACCCATAAATATACTGAAGTTAAGACCATACGCTTTGAACCTATGGCAGAAATTGGCCGCGCCAGCGACACAGAGATGAACAAACCAGCACAGCAAGACTTCGTTGATGCATTTATTGCTGCTTATAAGCTTGGAAAGCAATACGGAATATTGGTCACATCCAAGATGATGACCAATATTCAACGCCGCTCAACCCGGTTCTGTAATGTCGAATTTGCGATTACGTCTGAGGGTAATATAGCGGGCTGCCACCGCTACAGTCGAAAAAACGATAGCGGTTTCGACTTTTACCATATCGGAGCTTGGAATGGACAAAAGTTCAATTTTGATATGGAAAGAATTAATAATCTGCGACAAGTAGACACTAGGGCGTTTCCACAGTGTCAGAATTGTTTTGCGAGGTGGAGCTGTGCGTCAGGCTGTCTTTCTGCGCGTATGCATCATGGTGAAATTAGCCAGACCGGACCACTGTGCCTCCTTACTCAGGAGTTGCTGAAGTTCAGCATCAAGGAAGCATTGAACGCATAATATTGTGCTGAATGCTGTCATTAAAGCTTTATCGGAGTGATTCTTTATGAAGAAAGACAAGCTGGAAGACGTTAAAAAAGAACCTGTCAATACGGATAAACACATTGACACGCTCAAATTTATTTCAACTGACGAAGATGAGCAAGAAGGGAATTTTGAGTTTCTTTGCTGCCGAGGTGGTACACATTCTCCTGGCATGGGAGGTCCGAGCACCCGATGGTAATGAACTCTGCATTATAGCTGTCGAAGCTTAGTAATGATGGCAACTCCGGTTGCCATCATCATTTCTACATCAAGGAATGTATATGCTCAAAAATTTGTTCCATTTTTTTGAAAACTTAATTAATCCCTTCCCAGGAAAGGATGCTGCATTTCTGCAGAACAAAAAAGGGCTCTGGTATTTAATTAAAAAAATTAAAGTTATTGTCGTGCTGATTGCCCTAGCCGGACTAATTAAAGCTGCCGTGGATGTCTGCGTGATTTATACCGTGGGTCTGGTAATTGATTCCCTGAACGGCACTCTGTCACCTGCCTCAGTTCATTTGGCCACTCAAGAGCAGTTGTTAATAATTGCCGCGTTACTGTTTCTTGTCGTTCGTCCGATCGTTTCACTAAGCCTAGGGTTGATGTGTGACCAGTGTCTTCGTGCCCGCTTCAGCCCAATGGTCCGATGGATGTTCTACAATAAGGTCGTCAATAACGACCTTGTCTTTTTTAATCGTAATCATGCCGGAAAAATAGCGTCTGCGGTCTGGCAAGCTGGGCAGGCTGTAACAGAATTTTTACTCAGTACATTGCATATGGTGTGGTCAAATGTCGCTTATGTCATTCTGACTCTAGGATTTATGAGTGTCATCAATATCTGGTTCACGGTAATAATTTTCCTCTGGCTCGCACTTTATTTGTTCCTTTCGATGAAATACGCCCCGGAAATAAAAAGGCGCTCCCGCAAATCAGCCGACGCTTCCAATGTAATAAATGGCCATCTCGTCGATATATTCTCCAATATAATTAACGTTAAATCATTGTCGCCACACGGTGACGATCGCGAATTTGTCCGGGAAAAATTGAGCGATTTTATTAGAAAAAATGAACATTTTCTGCGGGCGATAACAACGGTAGAAACACTTTTGCTGCTTACCAGTTCTGCAGCGATGGTGGCAACCGGCTATACCTGTATTTTCTCATGGCATAATGGCCTGCTCTCAGTCGGTGAGATTTCAGTTGTTTTCGGTCTGGTTTTTCGCCTTGAGGGCCAGTTGGCCGCCTTAATGGATCAACTCACCGGAGCAATGCGAACGTTGGGGCTGTTCAATGCTTCTATTGAAGCGGTGCATCACCAAAATCAGGTTGTTGGGGGGAATGTTCCTACACCCTTGGGTGGTGTAACTGGTGACATAGAACTTTGTGACCTGCATTTTCAGTATGAAGCCGGAAAACATGTGATCCGGGGAATGAATATGCATATTCGGCCGGGGGAGAAAGTAGCTATTGTAGGAGAATCTGGTTCCGGAAAATCCACACTAGTCAGTTTGTTAATGCGGTTTTATGATCCGACTGGAGGTAAAATTATGCTTGATGGTACGGATATCAGGCAGTTATCCCTTAGTGATCTGCGAAATCAGTTCAGTATAGTGACTCAGGATAATATCCTTTTCAATCGTACTATCTATGAAAATATCACTTTTGGTTGCTCTAATTTCAGCGAAGATGATGTTCTGAAGGCGGCACAAAAAGCTAAGGCACTGGATTTTATTCTTCAGGCAACAGACGGCACCAATACGGGCTTTGATACCATGATCGGCGATCGCGGTGTCAGATTGTCTGGTGGGCAGCGCCAACGACTCAGTATTTGTCGGGCCATTTTGCGCAATGCTCCAGTGCTGATTCTAGACGAAGCCACATCAGCCCTCGATTCCCTGACGGAGGCTGAAATCCGTGATTCGCTTAATGATGCTATGACAGGGAAAACAGTAATAGCTATCGCTCATCGTTTGTCATCAGTGATCGCGATGGACAGGATTATTGTTCTGCAGAAAGGCCTCATTGAGGAAGAAGGAACTCACAATGAGCTGGTTCAACAGGAGGGAAGTTATTACAGCCTGTGGAAGGAGCAAGCCCGTCCATGACGCCACATTCACTAATATTGCCGCAGGAGCTTCTTACCTCTTCCCTCTATCAGTCACAATGGCATCTTCACGGACGCACGACAGACGGTCAACGTTGTCGTTCAGTTAATGCCGAACAGGCGTGGTGTCGCCTGAAAGGCTATGGTCGAGACGACATTGTTATTGCATTTGCGGATGATGGCTGTCAAATGGATGCTGTAGCCTCCGGCATCGATGATAAATTTGCGGCAGCGGCTTTTCTGGAAAAGGGCAAACTTGTTTATGCCACCCCGCAACAGATTAAAGCGCAAATGTTTGTTCCAAGACATCGTCACGGAACCGCTCTCGCTGGTTTGATAGCTGGAGCTATGGATACGGGCTTTCCTGTCGGGGTTGCTCCAGGGTGTCGTCTGTTACCCGTGCGCTGGGAATACGATAAGCGATTTCGTATCACTCAGCAGGGTTTTTATACTATTTTAAAGGCTCTGGAAGATAAAACAGATATTTTCATTAACACCTGGGCCAGCCTGCCACATATGAAATTCTCGGATAAGACCATTGGTTTGATACGTGAACTGTCACGTCAAGGAGGGCGCCGTGGTAAGGGGATTCTCTTTATTTGGGCAGCTGGAAACTCGGGTTGTCCTATCCAATTTCAGGCAGACTCTCCTATTCCTTATGCAGGCTATGTGGAAAACAACGTATTCTGTGATGGGCGGTACTCCGCTGAATTTACGCATTCCTTGTGCGGTCTTGAAAATGTAATGACCGTCGCGGCGATTAATCTACATGGTCGCCGAGCACACTACTCTAGTTACGGGCCGGGCATTTCCCTGTGTGCTCCCTCTAACAATAGTCACTGCTTTGATGCATTTCCTTTCAATGAGCCCGGCTTAACCACACGCTCCAGTGATGTTGAGGGGTATACCCATAACTTTAAAGGTACCTCCGGCGCTGCTGGTCTGGTGGCAGGGGTCGCAGCACTGACCCTTAGTGCTAACCCTCAACTGAATGCCTGTGAACTGGCTGGTATATTGCGCCGCACTGCAGTTAAAAACCTTGACTTCCGGCCTTATGAGGAACACCTCTATTTTGCACCGGCTTCTTCCACCGGACAAGTAACAGATTTACCTCTGGTTCCGTTCCGAAATGGGGAATTCAATTCCAATGGATGGAGTCCTTGGTTCGGCTATGGACTGGTTGATGCAGAGCAGGCGGTCATTGCAGCACAGACTATGGATGTAAAAAAATCCAGCTAATTAGCCTTGGCCCCTTAGTTTTCTTGAGTTCCTACGTATAACTCCAATTTACGGCGGGAGAGTTTTTATCATGCCGGAATTCTGTTTCTGAATGGAACAGGGTTTTGGGTCGAGGTCAATATACTGACTATGCCCCAGTGAGGGGATAAGCCATGCGCAAAGCCCGACTTACTGAACACAAGATCATCGTCGCCTGAAACAGGTGTTGGCCGATCTGAGTCTGGAACGCGGAGTATCGAAGGACGGCATCGAAAAAAAAGCTTTAAAACCAGCGATAAAACGCGAGCTTGTCAGCTATCTGACCACGGTGGTTGAGCGTTATCCACGCTATGGATTCAAAAAGTTTTTTCAGGTGCTTCGCAGGCAGGGGTTCGTATGGAACCACAAGCGCGTACACCGGATTTACTGTCTGCTTAAACTGATAAAATAAAACAGCGTCTGCCTGTACGTAACCTGGCTCCGCTGGCCATGCTGGAGATGCTTAACTAGAGCTGCTTGATTGATTTTATGCACGATGCGCTGACATGTAGCCGACGCTTTCGGACCTTCAACGTCGTCGATGATTTTAACCGCGCAGTTCTGGCCACCGAAATTGACCTGAATATCCCGGCGCAGTGCGTTGTGCGGGTTCTGGACAGAATAGTGGCAAACCGGGAAGATGCGCATGGACAACGGATCGGAACTGTATCATTGGCTCTGGCGCAATGGGCTGAAGACTACGGCGTGATGCTGGAATTTATCAGTCCGGGTAAACCAACGCAGAACGTATTTATCGAACGGTTTAACAGAACGTCCCGGACCAGAAATACTGGATTTTTATCTGTTCAGAACACTGAATGAGGCAGGGAGATCACAGATTGCTGGTTGACTGAATATAACAGCGAACGACCTCATGAGTCCCTGAATAACTTGACACCGGAAGAATACCGGATGATGGCTGAGAAACCGAAACTCTCAAAAAGTGCGTGGAACTAAAACGGGTGTGCTTACACTATGTCACGATTAATAAGTCGGAAAATGCAGCCCCGCGACACCAACAAAAACGCCCTGAAAACAGGGCGTTGTAGCATCCTGCGGAGCAGGGCGGAATTTACTCGATATTCTGAATCTGTTCCCGCATCTGCTCAATCAGCACCTTAAGCTCAATGGCTGCGGCGGTGACGTCGGAGTTAATGGATTTGGAGCCCAGCGTGTTCGACTCGCGGTTAAACTCCTGCATCATGAAGTCCAGACGGCGGCCGACGGCTTCCTGCTTGTTGAGAATTTTGTAGGTTTCCTTCACGTGCGCTTCCAGGCGGTCCAGCTCTTCGGCGACGTCGACGCGTTGCGCCATCAGCACCAGCTCCTGCTCCAGCCGGTTGTTCTCCAGCTGTACCTGCGCGTCTTCCAGTTTGCTGACCAGCTTTTCACGCTGCCATTGCAGGATGTTCGGCATGTGCGCGCGAACTTTGACGACTTCGGCGCTGACGCCCGCCAGACGCTGTTCGATCAGCGCTTTCAGCGCGTTGCCTTCGCTTTCGCGGGCGGCGATGAAGTCATCCAGCGCGCCTTCCAGCGCCTGCATCAGCTCGGCGCTGATGGCGTCGAGATCTTGCTCTTCCGCCGCCATCACCCCCGGCCAGCGCAGGATATCGACCGGGTTGATTTCCCCTTCGTCGCTCTGCATCTTGACCCACTTCGCGGCTTCCACCAGCTGTTTTGCCAGTCGTTCGTTCATGATCAACGAACCCTGCGCGCGCGGATCCAGCTCGAAGCGCAGGTTGCATTCGATTTTGCCGCGCGTCAGCCGGTTGCGAATACGTTCGCGAACCACGGGCTCCAGACTGCGGAACTGCTCCGGTAAACGGATGTAAGTTTCCAGATAACGTTGGTTAACGGAACGCAGCTCCCAGGCTGCGCTTCCCCACTCGCCTTTGATTTCTCGTCGTGCGTAAGCGGTCATGCTACGGATCATCGGTGCGTACCTGTCAGAAAATGATGGAAGGATTATAACGTTGCGGGATACGTCATGATAGCAAAAGCGG
>NZ_CAMKXG010000195.1 GCF_946477055.1 Lonsdalea britannica
ATCTACACTATCCTCTTCGTCGGCAGCGTCAGATGTGTATAAGAGACAGAGCGTGGATATATTATTTTCTGAAATTAAATAAAAACCGGATCATTAAAAAAAGATCTGCGCGCTCTTTTTGCCCTTTATCAGGGCGAAATTAATTATTTTGCACTTAAAGAGTGCAATTAAGTTTGCCTGTATTTATTACGGGCTAATATCATGTATTTACTGGATTTTTGTTTTTTAAATTGAGGGTGGTAGTGGATTTAATACCGAAAATATACCTTTTTGTAGCGTAAAGTTCAGGAAATAAAGTGATAGCTAGTTGGCTTGTTTTGTGCATTACTAATATCGGTATCACGTGATACCCGTTTAATAAGGAGCGCATTTTGTCCAGACCCTTTTCCGAACTTAACCCGCTAGAGTGTACTCAGCAGGCATTAGAATGGATCATGAGCGATACACTGAGTCAGAAAGACATGGTGGCGCTAAATAAAGAAACGTTAAATTCTTTCCGCGATTACGTTAATCCGGGCTTTCTTGAATATAGAAAATCAGTCACCTCAGACGGCGATTACGGTGTTGTCGAGTGGCGCTCCAGCAGTGCCAACACGTTGCTCGATACGCAGGGAAACGAATATCTGGATTGCCTGGGCGGCTACGGCATCTTTAACGTTGGGCATCGTAACCCTACGGTACTCGCCGCAGTCGAAAAACAGCTATCAAAACAGCCGTTGCATAGTCAGGAATTGTTAGACCCGCTGCGTGGCATGCTAGCGAAAACGCTGGCCGCCATCACGCCTGGTAAACTGAAATACAGTTTCTTCAGCAATAGTGGCACTGAGTCTGTGGAAGCCGCACTGAAGTTGGCGAAAGCCTATCAGGCCCCTCACGGTAAATTCAGCTTTATCGCCGCGAACGGCGCGTTCCATGGGAAATCGCTGGGATCGCTTTCGGCCACCGCGAAGCCGATGTTCCGCCAACCGTTTATGCCGCTGGTACCGGGTTTCCACCATGTCCCGTTCGGCGATATCGAAGCGATGAAACAGCAGGTCCAACAATGCCAGCAAGACGGTGAAGGTATTGCCGCCGTGATCCTGGAGCCCATTCAGGGCGAAGGCGGGGTGATTGTGCCGCCGGATGAGTACTTACCCGCAGTTCGGGCGCTGTGTGATGAAATCGGGGCGTTACTGATTTTGGATGAAGTACAAACCGGGATGGGGCGTACGGGTAAAATGTTCGCTTGCCAGCACTATGGCGTACAGCCGGATATCCTGTGTTTGGCGAAGGCGCTGGGCGGCGGTGTGATGCCTATCGGTGCGACAGTCGCCACGGAAGAGGTGTTCTCCGTCTTGTTTGAGAACCCGTTCCTGCACACCACGACGTTTGGCGGTAACCCGTTGGCCTGTTCGGCGGCGTTAGCGACCATTAACGTGCTGCTGCGAGACGATCTGCCGGGTCAGGCCGCCAAAGAAGGGGCTTTCCTGCTGGCGGGACTGCAAAAACTTGCAGCCAAATACCCAGACCTAATTCTGGCGGCGCGTGGTAAAGGGCTGCTGCTGGCCTTCGAGTTCCAGGAAAATGAAATTGGTTACGCCTTTGCCAGCGAATTGTTCCAGAGTCGCGTATTAGTCGCGGGGACGTTGAACAACGCGAAATCGGTGCGAATTGAGCCGCCGTTAACGATCACGCATCAGCAATGCTGCCAGATTCTGGCGGAAGCGGAACGCGCGCTGGAAAAAGTGCGAGCGACCTGCGAAAAGGAAGCTGAAACGAATTCCGCCGATACGGAATTCGCCGTGTAATTATCCCTGTAGCGAAAGGTCGGCCTATGGGTGGACCGGGACCAAAGCCAGCCTGGCAACAGGCTGGCTTTTTACATGATAAGCCGAGTGTTTTTTCACGGATTTATCGATTTTACGCATATCTTAATCAATTTTTTTAAACGTTAATTTTGTGAGCCTTCCCACAAAAAGTAATCTTTACACTTCTCACTCGTATCCCGATCTTCTCACTTTTTCGATAAAAGTTACTTCATCATCAACATATTGATGGTTTAAGTCTGCCTTTTGTAAGGATTTAATCAATTTTCCATCAAGAAAATAACACTTGTGTCTGCTAATTGTTAATGATAATCGTTGTCATCCGAAATAATCACAGGAGGTGGTGAAGGATGGTACAGCAGCACTGGGCAACGAAAGGGCATCTTAATCAAAAAAATGCAGACTTCCTGACGCGCCAGTCGTGGATGGAATCTAACGTGCGTAGTTACCCCCGAAAGTTGCCGCTGGCGATTGCTAAAGCGCGCGGCGCGTGGGTCACGGATGTGGAGGGCAAAGACTATCTGGATTGTCTGGCCGGCGCGGGAACGCTGGCGCTGGGACACAATCATCCCGAGGTCGTCGCCAGCATTCAGGATTTTCTGCACTCCGGTTTACCCATGCATACGCTTGACCTCACCACGCCGCTCAAAGATGCATTCAGCCAAACGTTATTGGCGCTGCTGCCCGGCGGCGCGGATAACTACTGTCTGCAGTTTTGCGGTCCATCCGGCGCTGATGCCGTAGAAGCCGCCCTCAAACTGGCCAAAACCTTCACCGGACGCGGCGGCGTCATCAGCTTCTCCGGCGGCTATCACGGGATGACGCACGGCGCGCTGGCGGTCACCGGCAATACCGGGCCGAAAGATCCGCTACAAAACCTGATGTCCGGCGTGCAGTTCCTGCCTTTCCCTCACGAATACCGTTGCCCGTTAGGGATCGGCGGCGAAGCGGGGGTGAAGGCGCTGAATCACTACTTCAACCATTTCATCGCCGACGTTGAGCGCGGCATGCCGCTGCCCGCCGCCGTCATCGTGGAAGCCGTTCAGGGTGAGGGCGGGGTCAATCCTGCGCCGGATAGCTGGCTCCGAATGCTACGAGACGTCACTCAGCAGTACGGCATCGTCCTGATTGTGGATGAAGTTCAGGCGGGATTCGGGCGCACCGGCACCCTGTTTGCGTTCGAGCAGGCGGGGATTGAGCCGGACATCATTGTCATGTCCAAGGCCGTCGGCGGCGGGCTGCCGCTCGCGGTGCTGGGGATCCGCCGTGGGTTTGATGCCTGGCAGCCGGGGGCGCACAGCGGCACATTCCGTGGAAATCAGATGGCGATGGCGACCGGCAAAACCACGCTGGAGATCCTGGCCCGCGACCGCCTGCCCGAACAGGCCGCCACGCGCGGTCTATGGCTGACGCAGGCGCTGACTTTTCTGAAGCAACGCTTCCCTTGTCTGGGGCAGGTACGCGGTCGCGGTTTGATGCTGGGCATTGAAATCGTCGATGAGCGTTTGCCGCCATCCTCCGACGGCGGTTACCCCATTGATGCGCCGCTGGCGGCCGCGATTCAGCAGTGCTGTTTCCAGCAAGGGCTGCTGCTGGAGCGCGGCGGACGTCACGGCAATGTGGTGCGGCTCCTGCCGCCCCTGACGATTTCACCGGCGGAGTGCGAAATTGCCGTCGCCCGCTTCGAGCGGGCGCTAAGCGAGGCGCTGACGCTCACCCGGTCATAACGATTATTACGCGGACGGCACTGCAAGCCGACGCGACATTGACGGCGCCGTCCCCAAGGTCGGGCCGCTTTTCTGGGAAAACATCACGAGGTCAACTGAATGAAGGCTCGGGCTTTTTATGCGTTAACGCCGTTGTTACTGTGGTCGCAGGCCAATGCGGCGGACAGCATCGCCAACAATGATAACGAACTGGTGGTGACGGCCACGCGAACGGACACGGAAAAGAAGGACTCGCCGCAGGTCGTCACGATTATTTCGAAAGAACAGATTGAACAGCAGCGTCAGTTGACCTCTGACTCATCGCAAATATTGAGCAACTTACTGCCGTCGATGGCGCCGAGCCGCCAAAAAATGAGCGGTAGCGGCGAAACCTTCCGTGGACGCGCGCCCCTGATTCTGGTGGATGGCATTCCCCAGTCCAACCCGCTGCGTCCCACCGGCCGTGAAATGCACACCATCGATTTTTCGATGGTCGACCGCATCGAAGTGATCCACGGCGCCAGCGCCAGCAACGGCATTGGCGCGACCGGCGGCGTCATCAATATCATCACCCGACGCCCCGCGCCGGACTCCTTCAGCCAGCATTTCAGCGTGGAAGCCACGACGCCGACGTCGCAGCTGGAAGGCGACACCATGAACTACAAAACCACCTATGGCTTCAGCGGTCGCCAGGAGTATCTGGATTACCTGTTCTCGCTGAGCTATGAAGATCAGGGCCTGTTTCTGGACGGCGACGACCGGGCGATTGGGGTCGATAACACGCAGGGCGACCTGATGGACTCCCGCGCCTACGACATCCTCGCCAAGGTCGGTTACTGGCTGGACAACGATCAGCGCGTACAGCTCAGTTTCAACCGCTATCAGATCAAAGGAAAAATGAACTATCTGAGCGTGACTGGCGACCGCGACAACGGAATCGCGACCACCTCGGAAAAAGGGCGTCCGGTCGGCGATGCGCCGCAGAACAGCGTCTGGACCACGTCCGCGACCTACGACAATTACAATCTCAGCGGCATGAAATTCAATGCGCTGGTCTATTACCAGAACTACGAATCCCTGTTTGGCGCGGACCGGTCGGCCTCATTCCAGGATCCGGCGCTGGCCCCACGCGGTCAGCTCTACGATCAGTCGCGCGTCGTATCCAGCCGCTACGGCACCAAGCTGGCGCTGACCAAGGACGATATCTGGGACGATTACCTCAAAGCTACACTCGGCTTCGACACCCTGTTTGATCGCGGCAGACAAGACCTCTGGCTCACCCAGCGCACCTACGCCCCGGAAATGGAATACACCGATCTGTCGCCGTTCTTCCAGCTGGATATTCAGCCGATTGACTCTCTCAAAATCACGGCGGGGGTGCGTTATGAATACGCCAAGTTGAATATCGACAGCTTCCGCACCGTCGCGGCCAACAATGGCGTCGATGTCGAAGGCGGCAAGCTGGACTTTGACAAAACCCTCTATAACGTCGGCGCGGTCTGGACCACGCCTTATCAGCCGCTAAGCCTGTTCGCCAACTACTCGCAGGGATTCGGCATTCCGGACGTGGGGCGCACGCTGCGCGGGATTCGCACCGCAGGGCAGTCCGTCTCCTTGCTGCCGCTGGATCCTATCGTTACCGACAACATCGAAGCCGGGTTCCGCGTACAGCAAGACCCGTTCGACCTTGAGGTTAGCTACTACGAATCCTCCTCCAAGCTGGGCGAACGCGTGGTGGATGTCAGCGGCACCTACCAGAGTGAACGACAGAAAACCCGCATTGACGGCATCGAAGCGACGCTGGGCTACAAAGTTAACGACGATCATCGCCTTAAAGTGGGCTATTCCCACATCCGCGGCCGCTATGACAGTGACGGCAACGGCAGCCTCGACGGCAAACTCGACGGTCTGAATGTGCCGCCGGATCGCCTGACCGCCAGCTGGGCGGCGACGTGGTCGCCGAAGTGGACCTCCTTTATTCAGGCCAACTATGCCTTCGATCGCACGATGGATGACGCGGAAAAAGACTTCAACGGCTACCTGCTGGTGGATGCGGCGGTGGGCTATGCGCTGCCGCGCGGCAAGCTCAAGCTGGCCGTGGCTAACCTGTTCAACAAAGAGTACATCACCTACTACTCGCAAAGCGCGATTGTGAATTCCGATCGTTACTTTTCCGGGCGGGGGAGAACCCTCACGCTGGGGTATAGCGTCGATTTTTAACTCGCTTTTTCAGGATGAAAAAACGCTCGCCACGGTAGAGGCACCCGGACGATCGCAACACTTATGGAGCTGAGATGAACAACCTCGATCACGCCGTCTTATCCAGGATGATCGGCGAAAAGGCGGCCGTACACGGCCTGCTGAACTGCCTGATCAAAGAGTTCGCCATCCCGGCGAGCCATGCACGCTATGCGTGGCCTGACGATATGAGCGGCATTCCGCCCGGCGCCTACTTCGACGGCGCCGACTGGCGGGGCATTCCGATGACGATCCGGCTGCCGGGGGAGCGAGAACTGTTCTTCATGGTGGATCGTCGGGACAGCCTCGGCAGCCAGCGTTATCTCTCGGACGTTTACCTAACGCTGCCGGGAGAACGTTGGCACTGCCCGCCGTTCGACCGCTTTGTCGCAGACGTGCTCGCCGCCTGCGAAATCTGGGTGGGTCGGCGCAATCCCGAGCTACAGGCCCAAATCGCGCAGAGCCAGCAGCTGGTGCAGGCGATTGTGGCGCATAACGGCCGCCGTCAGGCGGCTTCCCCTCTCAGCCACTACCTGCTCAGCGAGCAGGGACTGTGGTTCGGCCATCCCAGCCATCCGGCACCCAAAGCGCGGCTATGGCCGAGCGAGTTGGGGCAAACGCCGTGGGCTCCCGAGTTTCAGGCCCGTTCGGCGCTCCATCAGTTCGAGGTGCCGAAGGACGGGTTGCACATCGGCGCCAATGGCCTGACGCCTGAGCAAGTGCTGGATGGCTTCGCCGACCAGCGTAGCGCGGGTGACGACCGCGCCATTATCTGTATGCACCCGGTTCAGGCTCAGCTGTTTATGCAGGACGCGCGGGTGCAGCAGCGGCTGCGCGATGGGGAAATCCGCGATTTGGGCATGACGGGGCGGGTCGCCAGTCCCACCGCGTCGATCCGCACCTGGTATATCGACGATCATGATTACTTCATCAA
>NZ_CAMKXG010000196.1 GCF_946477055.1 Lonsdalea britannica
AAAAGTCCCAATATTCACAATCTGCGCAGTCATTGCAGACGATGGCCGCGTCAAGCTTCCCTCAATCTGCTTTGTCTTTTTTACTTTTGCACTGTCGCCGCCCTACCCCGTCATTACGGATGAACGCTTGTAGTGGAATTCAAACATGTTGTTTCACGCAAGGTTTGCGGGACGCTTCCCGCTTTTAGCGGTGTCCGTTGGCAAGTCGCTGAGCCAGGAGCTGACGTTATTAACACCAATCTGTGTTAATCAACAGGTAACGGGTAAGAGTGTAAACGCGCCGGAAAGCTCACACAGCACATTGATGTATCACGCACTGTTTTTTAGTACTTCATTCGACGTCATGGAACAGTGGCTCCGGTAGTATCGGCGGTGTTGAGTCTTCATAGCGTAGCCAGTTCTGCCACTGGTTATGAATCCTTAATTCAATCAGGGCTATTTCACGGTCAGCAGCTTTAAACCCCCGAATGGTGCCTCCCTGCCACTCTACACCCGTAGCATGTGATGCTGTATCAATCAGAATATCCCACGCCTTATTTTCTGCCTCAAAGGCATTAAGGGTCTGGTTATCCTCTGTTGCCGAAATACGCTGACGTGCCGTGCTTACATACTTCGCTTCGACAGACTTAACTGCATCACGTTTTGTGCCCATACAATCATTCATATCAATAGTGGTCTGCTGGGGATTGTCAGGGCAAGCTATCTCAAAAGTTTCGGCATTATCCTTCAGTGCGCTGCTTGGGAGCGGAACTTCGGCCTGACTGTGTAAACAGTATCCTAATAAAATAGCTAGCGGTATCAGGCGATAGTGTAGTTGAGTCATGTAAGGAACTTATCGAAGGTCATTGATATATCGACAATAACACATGTAAAAGGTGAAGATCATCCTACTCAGGTAATTCCTGGGTTACATCAGGTCTGTTGACCTTTTCCCCGTTGATTAATAGATCGCGATGTTAGTAATGTCTTCATTTTGATCCTGACCCCCTTCACTACGGATGAACGCTTGTAGTGGAATTCAAACATGTTTTTTCACGCAAGGTTTGCGGGACGGTTCCCGCTTTTAGCGATGTCCGTTTGCAGGTCGCTGAGCTAGTATAGCGTTCAATAAAGGTCGCGAAATCCGTTGCCGCCGATGATTTCTCAGCCTGCTATTTCCGTTCGTGTCAGCGCTGATTAAGCCTGTAGACTCATCACATTGCTGGCCGTGGGCGAGAACGTTTTGTTGATCTGTTTTCCTGTCGACCACGCTCCGCTATGATGACCCGCTGATAGAGATGCAGGCGTCGCTTTACGACTTTAATACCAATACGTTCAGCAGAACGGCTGCGATACACCGGTGATGTCCTACAAGAACAAAAAAAATCACAATCGAACGTAAATTCAATGGATTATGAAAATAACCGCATGAAAACCACCGACAACCTCGATAGCCACACCCCCATGATGCAGCAGTACCTGAGGCTGAAAGCAGAACATCCGGAAATCCTGTTGTTCTACCGCATGGGCGATTTTTACGAGCTGTTCTACGATGACGCCAAGCGGGCATCGCAGCTGCTGGATATTTCATTAACCAAACGCGGCGCCTCGGCGGGAGAACCTATCCCGATGGCGGGCGTTCCCCATCATGCGGTGGAAAACTATCTGGCCCGGCTGGTGCAGCTGGGCGAGTCCGTCGCCATCTGCGAACAGATTGGCGACCCTGCATTAAGTAAAGGGCCGGTAGAGCGCAAAGTCGTCCGCATCGTCACACCAGGCACGATTAGCGACGAGGCGCTGCTTGAGGAGCGTCAGGACAACCTGCTGGCGGCGATCTGGCAAGACGGTCGCGGATTTGGTTATGCCACGCTGGACATCAGCTCAGGGCGTTTTCGACTGGCGGAACCCACCGATGCTGAAAGCATGGCCGCTGAACTGCAGCGCACCAATCCGGCTGAATTGCTCTACCCCGAGACCTTTGAACTGATGTCGCTGATTGAACATCGCAACGGTCTGCGCCGCCGTCCCCTGTGGGAGTTTGAACTGGATACGGCCCGCCAGCAGCTGAATCTACAGTTCGGTACGCGCGACCTGACGGGCTATGGCGTCGAGCAGGCCAAGCTTGGACTGCGGGCTGCCGGATGTCTGCTTCAATACGCCAAAGATACTCAGCGCACTTCGCTGCCGCATATTCGCAGCATCACAATGGAGCGCCAGCAGGACGGCATCATCATGGATGCAGCGACGCGACGTAATCTGGAGCTGACGCAAAACCTGTCCGGCGGCCCCGAAAATACGCTAGCGGCCGTACTGGACTGCACCGTGACGCCGATGGGCAGCCGGATGCTAAAACGCTGGGTGCACATGCCGAGCCGTCACGTTCAGACGTTAACGCAGCGTCAGCAGGCCATCGGCGCGCTGCGAGATCTGGCCCTCGAATTACAGCCTTTCCTGCGTCAGGTCGGCGATCTGGAGCGTATTCTGGCGCGGCTGGCGCTGCGCACGGCGCGTCCGCGCGATCTGGCGAGAATGCGTCACGCTTTCCATCAGCTGCCGGACATTCATGCCCTGCTGTCTTCTGTCGACGCCGATGCAGTTCAGCGGCTTGCCAACCAGATAGGTCAGTTCGATGAGCTGCGCGATCTGCTGGAACGCGCGGTAGTGGAAGCGCCGCCGGTTCTGGTGCGGGACGGCGGCGTTATCGCCACCGGCTACCATGAAGAGCTGGACGAGTGGCGCAGCCTTGCCGCAGGCGCCACCGACTATCTGGACAAGCTAGAAATCCGTGAACGCGAAAAGCTTGGCATCGATACGCTGAAAGTCGGTTTCAACGGCGTACACGGCTATTTCATTCAGGTTAGCCGCGGACAGAGTCATCTGGTGCCGATGCACTACGTGCGTCGCCAAACGCTGAAAAACGCCGAACGCTACATCATCCCAGAGCTGAAAGAGTACGAAGACAAGGTTCTCACCTCGAAAGGCAAGGCGCTGGCGCTGGAGAAGGCGCTCTATGATCAGTTGTTCGATCTGTTGCTTCCTCATCTGGCCGAGCTGCAGCAAAGCGCCAGCGCGCTGGCGGAGCTGGACGTCCTGAGCAACCTGGCAGAGCGCGCGGACACGCTGAACTATGTCTGCCCAACCCTGAGCGATCGTCCCGGCATCAAGATCGCTGGCGGCCGTCACCCCGTCGTGGAGCAGGTGCTCAGCGAGCCGTTTATCGCCAACCCGCTGTCGCTGTCCCCACAGCGTCGCCTGCTGATTATCACCGGTCCGAATATGGGCGGGAAAAGTACCTATATGCGTCAGGCCGCGCTGATTGTGCTGATGGCCCATATCGGCAGCTATGTTCCGGCTGATCAGGCCGTCATTGGCCCCGTCGATCGCATTTTTACCCGCGTCGGCGCGGCGGACGATCTGGCGTCCGGTCGCTCCACCTTCATGGTGGAAATGACCGAGACCGCCAATATTCTGCATAACGCGACGGAACAAAGTCTGGTGCTGATGGATGAGATTGGCCGAGGGACATCGACGTACGACGGACTGTCTCTGGCCTGGTCGTGCGCCGAAACGCTGGCGAACAAAATCAAAGCCATGACGCTGTTCGCCACCCACTACTTCGAACTGACCAACCTCCCGGAAAAAATGGAAGGCGTCGTCAATGTCCATCTGGATGCGTTGGAGCACGGCGATACCATCGCCTTTATGCACAGCGTGCAGGATGGGGCCGCCAGCAAGAGCTACGGTCTGGCGGTCGCGGCGCTGGCCGGCGTGCCGAAAGACGTGATCAAACGCGCTCGCCAAAAGCTGAAAGAGTTGGAAACGCTGTCCAACAATGCTTCAAGCAGCCATATCGACGGAGCCCAGTTAATGTTGCTGGCTCCCGAAGAGCCGTCTGCCGCGATGGAAGCGCTGGAGACGCTTGATCCCGATATGCTGACTCCGCGTCAGGCGCTTGACTGGCTCTATCAGTTGAAAAAGATGCTCTGAATCGAAAGCAAACCCTCACGCGGCCGTCGCTAGGCGGCCGTGACTTGCCTCTTTACCAACATCGCCCGTTACTCGTTATCTCCCATTTCCATACCTGTCCCCGTCAGAACAGAGATCGGCAAACCGCTTGGGCGCTAATGGTTCAGGGGCGCGGAAACCCGCAGGTGCAGGAAACCAAGAGATGGGGAAACCTTTGAGCGAGAAAAGAGAGGGAATCTCAGCGTAGAGCGAAGCCAACAACAGGCTTGGAAGGCAGAGAGTCAGAGAGTCAGAGAGTCAGAGAGTCAGAGAGTCAGAGAGTCATTATCCCACTCGCCGTGGCTTACCGCTATCCGCATAGGGACATGCGTTGCCGTAAGCCTGTAATTTCTCAACTCTGGCTTTACGCGGGGTTTACGGCAAGCAGGTGGTATTGCTGAGAGGAAAGCAGCGGACGGCCCTGCTCATCCAGTACCGTCAAACCGTTATTTTTAGCCAAAAAGTAACGCTTGCCACCGTGGGTATTCGTGAGCACCAGTTTATCCGCGGTGCGCAGCCAATGACCTTTTTCCCGCAGGCGCTGGAAATGCCCTTCGCCTTCAATGCCATGCGTATTCAAAACGAAGCTGCCGTTGGCGTCGAGATACAGCGCAATATTTCGGCTATCGGGCAACGTGCCACGATAATGCTGCGCCATCGGCTGCAATGACTCAGACTGAACGGCCGGATACGAATGACAGCCGATGAGCCCCGACAGACCGAACATCAAAACACCACTGATGATCAGCTTATGCATCATAATCTCCCTACTTTTCTGCGCGTTACTCCCTACGTTCGGGGTCTGTTTCGCGTGAGCTCCACGTGATGTCGGCACTCTACGCCGCCACCCATTCTGCGCAGAAATGAAGGAAAGGATGGCCTGTTTGAATAGCGATCATCCCTATTGCCGCGCGATTTGCCAGTCATCAAAAACGACTTCCAGATGATTCTGATCGTCTGACAACCAGATGGTGCCTTCCTGCAATGTGGCCTGCAGCGACATATTACGGCGGACCAATGTGGTCAGCTGCATCAGCTGTTTATCATCCAGAAAACGTACCGTCAGATGGGAGAGCTGCGCCGCTTTATCCGCCATGGTCTGCCACCAGACTCGAGCCGCACGCTCGTTATACGCATACAGCACTACCTCGCGCGACAAGCTGCACGCTTTCTTCAAACGTTTCTCATCCGGCAATCCCAGTTCGATCCATTGTTCGATCTGCTGATCGTCACTGTGCCGCCAGATTTCGGGCTCGTTGTCCGCACACAGACCTTTCGTAAAGCGCAATGTCTCGTCGGCGTGGCAAATCCATGCCAGCAGCCGCAGCATCATCCGCTGGTCGGTTTCGGACGGATGCTGCGCTATCGTCAGCGTCGCATCGTGGAAAAAATGGCGATCCATATCGGCAATATTCACCGCCGCTTTGTACACCGTTGCTTTTAACGCCATGTTTCACCTCTTGGTTTGGGCCGACAGTGTACTGGAGAACTGCCGCGCCTCACACCCCGGGTTTTGTATGACGCCTCAGGCATAATACTGATAACCAGTAAATGCCTATGCTATAGTCGGCTGGCAGGATAGCGTTCATTTCTTCGTAGGCTGATACCTCCGGTGACGTCAATATGAAGGCTACCAGGCTGAGCTCTAAGGGAGGGTATAGTGCAACAATACGGTGAATTAGTACGTCGTCTCTATACAGAGATCGCCAGCGGTAACCTAGGTTATCTACCCGATGCACTGGGTTGTGTATTGAAAACCCTGGACCAGATTGCCCTAAATAGCGATTTGCCGTCCTCAGTCAGGGAACAGGCGGCCTATGCCGCCGCTAACTTATTGGTGAGCGATTATGTCAATGAGTAATGAATATCAACCCATCAATTGTGATGATTACGATAATCTTGAAGCCACCTGCCAACAGCACCTGACGTTGACGGTGGAATTACGTAACGGTGAAGTGGTGTCCGGGAAAGCCAGCGACATTATCTCTCGCAAGCACGTCGAATATCTGCTGCTTGATGATGCGGGCCACGTCAGGGAAGTGCGGCTTGACCATATCCTCAGCTTCAGTCATCCCGAAATAGGGAAAGTCGTGGTTAGCGAACCCTGACCGAACTTCATCTCGCCAATTAAACGGACAACTAAGTTGTCCGTTTTCATATCAAGAGCACGTCAAGGACGACGAAGACGCAGGATGCCAGACGATACGCCAGGCGGCGTCTTCCGACTCAGGGCGCCCTTCACGCGTGACAAAGGTTCCTACCGCCGCGATAAGCTGTTCGCCGTAGAAGATCAGCGGCGTGCGATCTCTCATCCAGGGTGCGACGCCAAACTCCTGCCACAACTTTTTTAACTGACGTCCGTGCTCGCGCCCGACGATGTGAAATGTTCCTTGCGCGTGAAAGCGTACTGTGACCGCTTCGTCAGGATGGGGACGGCGCACCGACACTCCCTGTGGTCCTAATGCCAGCGTTCCCAGTTCTGAGGGAAGCGCCAGAGGCGCTGACGCCGGGTCCCAGCGCAACACAGTCTCTCTGACTGACGTCCACTGCGGCAAAACATATAAACCATCGCGAAAACGCCGGACTTGCCACGGCCCCAGCACCAACTGCGGTTCAGAGTCCCGCCGACTGAGCGCCACGTCTTGCCACAACCGCTGCAGCTGTTCCCGCGAA
>NZ_CAMKXG010000197.1 GCF_946477055.1 Lonsdalea britannica
GGGTATTTTCTGGCGCGGGCGGGCCATCCGGTCACCGTGTTTGAACGGGAGCCAAGCGCGGGCGGCGTGGTGCGCCACGTCGTGCCGCAGTTCCGTATTCCGGCGGAAAAAATCCAGCATGATATTGATTTCGTCGCCCAGCACGGCGTGCAGTTTCACTATGGCTGCGATGACGATCTGACGGTCGAGGCGTTACGCCAGCGGGGATATACCTATGTGTGCGTGGGAACCGGCGCCTACCGCAGCCGGGAGGCGGCGCTGGCGGGAGACAATGGCGCCGTGTGGTCATCGTTTCAGTTCCTGCGGCGCTTTAACCGTCAGGAGCCGCTCTCCTTAGGGCGTTCGGTCGGGGTGATCGGCGCAGGCAATACCGCGATGGATTGCGCCCGCGCGGCGCTGCGGGTCCCTGGCGTCACGCAGGTGACGCTGCTCTATCGACGGGGCGAAAAAGAGATGCCCGCCTGGCGAGAGGAGGTGGAGGAGGCGCGCCGCGCGGGCGTGGTTTTTCGCTTCTGGGTCAGCCCGGAGCGTTTTGACGCGGATGGGACGGTGACGCTACGCATTATGCAGCCCGGCGAACCGGATGCGCTGGGGCGGTCGCGTCCGCAGGCGACCGAACGCACCGACGTGGTGTGTCTGGACGCGCTGATTTCCGCCATCGGGGAAGAGCCGGACTACGAGGCGCTGGCCCGTATAGGCGTTCCGCTGGCGGAGAACGGTATCCCGCCGGTGAACCGCCAGACGCAGGAAACGGAACGCAAAAACGTCTTTCTGATAGGCGATGCGCACAGCGGCCCGGCGTCAATTGTCGCGGCGATGGGGGCGGCACGCCGCGCGGCGGATGAGATATTGCGCCGGGAAAATGTGCATGACGACCACGCCGCCAAACGCTGGCTGAATACCGATCCTGACGATATCTACCGTCGCAAAGGCACGATAGCGCTGCGCCGGGTCGGGGCCGATGAGCAAGATGCGTTTGCCCAACAAGAGGCCGCCCGCTGCCTGTCATGCAACTACGTCTGCGCCAAGTGCGTGGATGTCTGCCCCAATCGCGCCAATATCTCGATTGCCGTTCCCGGCTTTCGTGACCGTTTTCAGACGCTGCACATTGATGCCTATTGCAATGAGTGCGGCAACTGCGCTCAGTTCTGCCCGTGGGACGGGAAACCGTATCGGGACAAAGTCACGATCTTCAATTTGCGGCAGGATTTTGCCGCCAGCGGTAATCCCGGATTTATGCTGGATGAGGACGGCGTGCTGGTGCGCCACGAACAACAAATTTATCACCTGGCGATCGACCCGCACGGCGTTATCGCCAGCGCTCCACCGGCGCTGGCCGATATGTGCCGAATTATTTCAACGGTTTATCGAGAACATCACTATCTGCTTGGCGCGGTGGAGGAGTAACTCATGCTGATTTTACGCAATGCGACTGCGGTACAGTTTTCGCCGGCACGGGTGGATGAGGGCGTGGACATCGCCATCGACGGCACGGAGATTGCGGCGGTCGGGACCAAACTGACGGCGCGCTATCCGGCGGCGGCGGTCAAAGAGATGAACGGACGGCTGGTCATGCCGGGCCTTGTTTGCGCTCATCACCATTTTTACTCCGGGCTGGCGCGAGGCGTGATGGCGCGCATTGACCCCTGTCCCGACTTCATTTCCACGCTCAAGAATCTGTGGTGGAAGCTGGATCGCGCGCTGGACGAGGAGTCGCTGTATTACAGCGGGCTGGTCTGTTCGCTGGAGGCCATCAAGCAAGGCTGTACGGCGGTGATTGACCATCATGCGTCGCCGTCGCTCATTGCCGGTTCGCTGGATATTCTGCGCCAGGGGTTTCTGACCGCCGGTCTGCGTGGCATGACCTGTTATGAAACGACGGACCGAAACGGCGGGCTGGATGAACTGCGTCGCGGGGTGGAAGAGAATATCCGTTTTGCGCATCGTATCGATCTGGATAAAAAGTCCGGGAAAACGCCCTATCTGGTCGAAGCGCATATTGGCGCTCATGCGCCTTTCACGCTCAGCGATGCGGGGTTGGCATTGCTGGAGAGCGCCGTGCAGATCACCGGGCGCGGGCTACATCTGCACGTGGCGGAAGATCGCTATGATGTTTCGCACAGTCATCACCACTATGGCGTTGACCCGATGGTCAGACTGGCGAACGCAGGCCTGATTAACGAGAAAAGCCTGATTGCGCACGGCCTCTGTCTTTCCGCCGAGGATGTCGCGGTGATCAACCATGCGGATGCTTGTCTGGTGCATAATCCGCGCTCCAATATGAACAATCAGGTGGGCTACAATCCGCGTCTGGCCGAGTATCGCCACGTCGCGCTCGGCACGGACGGTATCGGCGCCGACATGTTCGAAGAGCTGAAATTTGCCTATTTCAAGCACCGCGATGCGGGCGGTACGCTGTGGCCGGATAGTTTTATGCGCTTTCTGCATCAGGGCAATCTGCTGCTGGAGCGTAATTTTCAGGCCTCATTCGGCGCGCTCGCCGCCGGGTATCAGGCGGATTTAACCGTGTTTGATTACTCGTCGCCGACACCGCTATGCGCAGAGAATCTGGCCGGTCATCTGGCGTTTGGGCTCAATTCCGCCAGCGTACACAGCGTCATGGTGGCGGGCAATATGGTGTATGAGGATCGCCGTTTTCCTTTCGACGTCGAGGAAATCTATTTCCATGCCCGACGGGAAGCGAAAAAATTGTGGCAGCGGATGGATAACTTAGGCGGATAAGCCGAGTATCACCGCGTGATTCGCTATATTTAAAACCCGATAAACCCTTCGTGAACGCGGAGGGTTTTTTTATTTGGTTCGTGTTTTTATATCGGGACGGATTATTAATATCAATATCGAAGTATTGTTAATTTAATTATTAATTCACTATTGAAATTAATCGTCAGACCTTATTTTTTGATTGTAAATCACACCCAGCGATTCCCGATTTAGTAGGGAGATGAATGTGGTCTGTTTTATTTTTTTTGATGATTATCTTTTTGTGCCTCTGACGGGGTGGAGGCCGCAATTTTACTCGTGTTAACCCCACGTGGCATCGACTGGCTGTCTGTCGGTTATTCTCGTATTCGATGCAGTCTATTTATTTCCTCCATCATTATGGGTGCCGAAAATACAATATGACCATGCACTTTATATGGGCATATTCATGCCAGAATGCTATTTCATGGTGCATAACATTTAGGGCGGAAATGATCGCGTTATCGGCGTCCTAATGCGTGTATCCGGTGCGATTATTTTCTTAAATTGGCAATCGTTTGCCTTTCGGAAAATAAATGAAATAAAGATGCGGTTTTTATTTTGGTATGGGAATTGCTCCTATTAGACATCATCCGTTGATAACCCAGGATAAAACCGCATGATCCAATTTTTATTGCATGACACGCCGGTGGTTGAACGCGATCTCGATCCTGCCATGACCGTCTTAGCGTATTTGCGACAGCGAAGACGTCGCGTGGGCACCAAAGAGGGGTGCGGATCGGGCGATTGCGGCGCCTGCACCGTGGCGCTCGGCCGGGTAGAGCAAGGACGGTTGCATTATGAGACAGCCAGCGCTTGCCTGATGCCGGTCAGCGCGTTGCAGGGTAAACAGCTGATTACCGTTGAGGATCTTCGGCAGCAGGGGGCGCTGCATCCCGTGCAACATGCGGTGGTGGATCTGCATGCTTCCCAATGTGGTTTCTGTACGCCGGGCATGGTGATGTCGCTGTTCGTGCTGCAAAAGCAGAGCACGGGGTGGGATCGGGCGGAAGCCGAACAGGCGCTGGCGGGAAACCTGTGTCGCTGTACCGGCTATCGGCCGATTATGTCCGCGGCCCGCTACCTGTGCGAACATCCAACAGAAGACAGCTTTCGCCGTGACGAAGCCTTGACCGTTGCGCGGCTGGCGGCGCTGTCTCAGACAGAGGTAGAGACGCTCTCTCAGGGCGCGCGCGACTGTTTTATTCCCGCGACGTTGGACCAGCTGGCCGACTGTTATCAGCGCTATCCGCAGGCCCGGCTATTGGCGGGCGGGACCGATTTGATGTTGGACATCGCGCAAGCGGCTGACGATGGCGCGCCTTTCATCGATCTGGATCAGGTGAGCGAGCTTCACCGCTGGCGGACGGATGAACACGCGTTTTATCTGGGCGCGGGGATGAGCATCACGCAGTGCGAAACGCTACTGGAGACGTCAATCCCCGCGTTTTCGCAGGTACTGCATCGTTTCGCCTCACGCCAAATTCGCAATCGCGGCACGTTAGGCGGCAATATCGCCAATGCTTCTCCCGTCGGCGATACCCCGCCGATGCTGCTGGCGCTGGATGCCGAACTGCTGCTGCAACAAGGGGGACGGACCCGCACGCTGCCGCTGCATGACTTCTTCCTTTCCTATCGCCACACCGCGTTAGAAGAGGGCGAATTTATTCGTGAGGTGAGGATCCCGCGCGGTCCGCGGTTGGATCATTTTCAGGCGTGGAAAGTCTCCAAGCGTTCAGATGACGATATTTCCATTGTTTTCGGCGCGTTTTCACTGCAACTCCAGCGCGGACGGGTCGCCGAGGCGCGCGTCGCCTTCGGGGGAATGGATGCGATCCCCCGGCGGGCCGAGCGCTGCGAACAGGCGTTGTTGCATCAGCCGTGGAACCGGGCGACGGTCGCCGCCGCCTGTCAGGCGCTGGAGCAGGACTTCACGCCGCTGAGCGATGCGCGCGCCAGCGCCGAATATCGCCGTCAGATCGCCAAAAATCTGCTGCTGCGTTACTACGAGTGGATGCAAGGCGAAGCGCCCGAAACGGAGGTCGTCTCCCATGTCGCATAATCCTTCACAGCCTGAACAAACCGCGCTGCAAGCGCAATTCCGCCAGCCGCTGCCCGGTGCGGTGGGGGATAGCCGCGTTCATGAGAGCGCGGAGCAACATGTCAGCGGCGAGGCGCGCTATATCGACGATCGCCCTGAACCGGAAGGCGTCCTGCATCTTTGCCCGCGTTTGAGCGATCACGCCCACGCGCGTATTCGGTCGCTGGACGTCGAACCCTGCTATCGCATTCCGGGCGTGGCGGCGGTCGTCACCCGGCAACACATCCCGGGGAACCCGGATATCGGCGCTTTAGCGCCGGGCGACCTGCTGCTGGCGGATGGCGAAGTGAACTATGCCGGACAGGTGGTGCTGGTGGTCGCGGCGGAAACCCGCGAAGCCGCCAGACGGGCCGCGCAGGCGGCGGTGATCGACTACGAGGTGCTCACGCCGATACTGGACGTGAAAGACGCCCTGGAAAAACAGTGCTATGTCGAGCGTCCCTTTGAACATCGACGCGGCGATGTCGATGCGGCGTTGGCCCGCGCGGCCCACCGCCTGACGGGCGAGTTCCACGTTGGCGGGCAGGAGCACTTTTATCTGGAAACGCAGTCTGCGTTGGTATGTCCGGGCGAAAATCAGACGGTCACGGTTTACGCGTCCAGCCAAAACCCGACCGAAGTGCAAAAGCTGGTCGCCTCGGTGCTCGGCGTTCGCCAAAGCGAAGTCACGGTGGAAATGCGCCGTATGGGCGGCGCTTTCGGCGGCAAGGAGTCTCAAGGAGCGGCCGTCGCCTGTTTATGCGCAATTGCTGCGCGTGTGACGGGACGACCGGTAAAAATGTGTCTGTCGCGGCGCGACGATATGCGTATCACCGGCAAACGCCACGGTTTTTTCGTGCGCTATGAGGTGGGCATTGATGACCATGGCGTGTTTAGCGGCGTGAAGATCGATCTGGCGGCAAACTGCGGCCATTCGTTGGACCTCTCGGGATCGATTGTCGATCGCGCCATGTTCCACGCGGATAACGCCTATTATCTGGGCGATGCGCTCATTACCGGATACCGCTGCCGCACGCACACGGTTTCCAACACGGCCTTTCGCGGCTTCGGCGGCCCGCAGGGGATGGCGGCGATTGAACAGGTCATCGAACATATCGCACGTACCCTGCATTTGGATCCGCTAGAGGTCCGCAAGCGTAACTATTACGGGGTAGCAGATCGCAATATGACCCACTACTACCAGCCGGTCAGACAAAATCTGCTGAATGAGATTACCGAGCGGCTGGAGCAAAGCGCCGCGTACAGTCAGCGCCGCGCGGAGATTGAGGATTTTAACGCCCGTCACGCAACGCGGCGGCGTGGATTGGCGCTGATGCCGATCAAGTTCGGCATTTCGTTTACCGCCACGTTTCTCAATCAGGCCGGCGCGCTGTTGCTGGTCTACACCGATGGCAGCGTGCAATTGAATCACGGCGGCACGGAGATGGGGCAAGGGCTGAATACTAAGGTGGCGCAGATTGTGGCGCAGGTGCTGCAAATCGATATCGCGTCGATTCAGGTCACCGCTACGCATACAGGGAAAGTGCCGAATACCTCGCCGACCGCGGCATCCAGCGGCGCGGACTTAAATGGTAAAGCAGCCCAGCAGGCGGCGGAAATCATTAAGCAGCGTCTCGTCAAACTGCTGTGCCGCCTGTATGACTGTGAACCGGCGGACGTCGCGTTTCACAATGGCGTCATACGCGCAGGCAACCAGCATCTGACGTTTGCGCAGGTCGCGCATCTGGCGTGGCTCAATCAGGTGTCGCTGTCGGCCACGGGCTACTATCGGGTGCCGGGCATTCCTGTCTCTTATA
>NZ_CAMKXG010000198.1 GCF_946477055.1 Lonsdalea britannica
TCCTCGACCTGCAGGCGATCCTGCAAAATGGCCAGACCCGCAGCGCTGTCGCCCAACGTCCCCGTGACGTAGATCCAGTCGCCGACGTGTGCGCCATCGCGCCGTAGGGCGCGTCCGGCGGGCACCAGTCCCTGAATCGTCATGGTAATACTGAGCGGACCGCGGGTGGTGTCGCCACCGACCAGCTGCATGTCGTAGTAATCAAGCAGTTCGAACAGGCTGTCGCTATAGGCTTCCAGCCAGCCGCTGTCGATAGACGGCAGCGTCAAGGCGAGGGACACCCACGCCGGATCGGCCCCCATAGCGGCAAGATCGCTCAGATTGACGGCCAAAGATTTGTAGGCCAGGTCCGCCGGATTGATATCCGGCAGGAAGTGTACGCCAGCAACCAGCGTATCCGTGCTGACTGCCAGCTGCGTTTTATCAGCCACCGTCAGCAACGCACAGTCGTCTCCGATGCCCAGTTCAACGTCCCGGCGCGTTGTTCTCACCCGGTCAAAATAACGGGCAATCAGATCGAATTCACCAGCAACCATATCTCGTCCAGACCGTACCGAAGCTTAAACTTTCGGGACGGGTAATCCGGTCCCGAATGACTTATTTTTTACGCAGGTGGGGGGCAGCTTTATCCAGCACGCCGTTGACAAACTTGTGGCTGTCTTCAGCGCCGAACACTTTAGCCAGTTCGATGGCTTCATTGATGGCCACTTTATACGGCACATCATCGCGACGGCTCAGTTCGAAGACCGCCAGACGCAGGATCGCTTTTTCCACCTGACCCAGTTCTTCCAGCTTGCGGGACAGGTATGGCGTCATTAACTCATCCATACGGTCGGCCTGCGTCGCCACCCCGGTCAACAGCTCGCGGAAATAGGTGATGTCAACGCCTTTGACATCCTGCTCGCTCAGGAATTGTAGTTCAACATCGGCAATATCGTTTTTAGATAACTGCCAGGAATAAAGCGCTTGAACCGCACATTCACGGGCGCGGCGACGAGCAGCAGGTTTCACGGAAATACCCCTTACTTAATCAGGCTTACTTGATAGCGTGTAATACATTAATCATTTCAAGCGCGGTCAACGCAGCTTCTGCGCCTTTATTACCCGCTTTGGTGCCGGCGCGTTCGATAGCCTGCTCAATGCTTTCAGTCGTCAGGACGCCGAAAGCCACGGGAATGTCGCTGTTCATGGCAACCTGCGACAAACCTGAGCTGCATTCGCCAGCCACAAATTCAAAATGGGCTGTTCCACCACGGATCACCGTTCCCAGCGCCACCACGGCATCGTAACCGCCGTTCTGAGTGCTTTTGGTCAACGCGCGTACCGCTAGCGGTAGTTCGTAGGCTCCCGGCACCCATACCACGGTGATGTTCTCTTCCTTCACCTGGCCGATGCGTTTCAGAGCGTCAACGGCGCCTTCTAACAGGCTGTCGTTGATGAAATGGTTGAAGCGGGCAATTGCAATCGCCACGCGGGCATTAGGAGTAGCAACAACACCTTCAATAACGTTCATAGCTTTCCTTTGACTGGTTTAAGTGCCCCGCAGGGGGGCGGATTCTATCATATTCTTCCGACGTCGTGTCCGGTTTTGTCAGCCGATATTTTGTACAGCGAGACGCCTGTAACGCCGCCTCAGGACTGCGGTTTAAGCGTCAGGCGCAAATCGGGACCGACTTGCGCCACCTGCGCCAGCGAAAACTCAGGCGCCTGGGACAACAGGGATAATCCCGGCAAGACGCAGAGCGGACGCGCGGCTTCGCCCAGCAGCTTCGGCGCGAGGTAAAGCAGCACTTCGTCCACCACATTGGCACGTAGCAACGCACCGGCCAGCCGTGGGCCCGCTTCGACCCACACCGAGTTAATCTCGCGTTTGCCCAGCAGCATCATCAACGCCACCAGATCAACCCCTTCACCCTGCAATGGCAGCGCCAGCTGTTCTACCGATGACGGCCATGCCTGCGCATCGGCCTTCTGACGCGCCAGCCAGGTCGACCCCGGTTGCTGAATCAGACGATGACGGAAGGTGACACGCTCCTGACTGTCGACGATCACCCGGACGGGCTGACGCAGCTGATCCTGCGGATACGCCCGCTGCATCTCGGGATCGAATTCTTCCCAGCGTACGGTCAGAGAAGGATCGTCCGCCAGCACCGTCGCGCTGCTGCTCAGGATGGCAGCGCTTTCGGCACGAAAACGCTGTACGTCCTGACGCGCCTGCGGCGACGTAATCCACTGGCTTTCGCCGGAAGCCATCGCCGTGCGGCCATCCAGTGACGCCGCCATTTTGAGCTGAACGAAGGGCAGTCCGGTGCGCATGCGCTTGAGAAAACCGCGATTGAGCTGTTCAGCTTCCGCCGCCATTACTCCGTAGCTGACGTCAATACCGGCCTGATGCAGTCGCGTCAGCCCGCGCCCGGCGACCTGTGGATTGGGATCCTGCATCGCGGCGACAACCCGCGTTACGCCAGCGGCGACCAACGCATCCGCACACGGCGGCGTACGCCCATGATGACTACAGGGTTCCAACGTGACGTAAGCCGTTGCGCCGCGCGCTCGCTCGCCAGCCATGCTCAGGGCGTGGACTTCCGCATGGGGACCACCCGCCTTCTGGTGATAGCCTTCACCGACGATCTCGCCGTCGCGGGCGATCACACAGCCGACGTTGGGATTGGGCGCAGTGGTGAAACGCCCCCGGCGCGCCAGTTCCAGCGCCCGGGCCATATAAAATTCATCCGACGGTAGTGTCATTCCCAGCCTCTCTTCTCAACGCCGACTGCGCGGCATGACGGGGTTAATCCTGCAGACGGGCGATCTCTTCCCCGAACTCTCGAATATCTTCAAAGCTGCGGTAAACCGAGGCAAAGCGGATATAGGCGACCTTATCCAGCTTTTTCAGCGCATCCATCACCAGATTACCCAGCATCTTCGCGGTGACTTCCCGCTCGCCGGTGGCTCGCAGCTGCGATTTGATATGGTTAATCGCCATCTCCACGTCATCGGAGCTGACTGGCCGCTTTTCCAGTGCTTTCTGCATACCGCTGCGTAGCTTGTCCTCATTGAAAGGCTCCCGCACATCGTTGCTTTTGATGATACGAGGCATCACGAGTTCCGCCACTTCGAAGGTGGTAAAACGTTCGTTGCATACCAGACACTGACGACGTCGACGGACCTGTGCTCCCTCACTAACCAACCGGGAATCAATCACTTTGGTATCAACCGCAGAACAAAATGGGCAATGCATAACCTTTCCCGCTCCCTCCGTTTAT
The DNA here is from genome assembly GCF_946477055.1 of Lonsdalea britannica. Lineage (GTDB taxonomy): Bacteria > Pseudomonadota > Gammaproteobacteria > Enterobacterales > Enterobacteriaceae > Lonsdalea > Lonsdalea britannica_A. The sequence goes on from NZ_CAMKXG010000198.1 coordinate 3,267, forward strand.
CATAGGGACAGTTTACCCTGAATTAACCTCCTAACCCAGCCTCCTTGTGGCGCAACGCGGCCAGATGAGCCTCCCGGCCATCGGTTTAGATTGGGTTGAGGATTGATCTGCTAGTTTGAGACTCCGCAAACTGGCACCCGCCGTTCAATGGCTGTCGCCTAAGCTGAAATTCGCCTTCTGACCGCACGTTCGCGTCGTCTGGAATGGCGTCAACCCCGGAGAAATGAGATGGAACCAGAACCCCACCCTGCACAGGCAGGACTTCTTCGGTAAGACAGCCCTTTTTCTCGCTGCCTTACCGACCGATAAGTAAGGCAGCGACGTCCCACTTTCGTCCCTGCTCATTCTATGTTACCGACGCGCCGGTGACTGTCCCCTGCGCGTCATCACGCTGCGACGTTACGACGTCGTGGCGGAGGGACTGTTATGCTATTAAAACGCCTCACCCAGCAGTGGCTCGCTCAAATGAGCCGTCATCTGCCTTCTCGTTTGTTCCACCGCGCGCCGATGCCCGACGGTCAGGCGAACGCCATACCGGAACGTCTTGCCCGTCAGTGTCATCACTACGCCTGGCTGAGTGAAGATGCGCTCTATCAGGCTTTTGACAGCCATCCCGAAGGACTGATGCCCAACGAAGTCCGACAGGCTCGGCAGACCTACGGCGAAAATCAGATCCCCGGCGAGCAAGCGGCGCCCTGGTGGATGCATTTGTGGCGCTGCTACCGCAATCCTTTCAACCTGCTGCTAACGCTGCTGGCGTTGATTTCCTACGCCACGGAAGACCTGACCGCGGCGCTGGTGATTGGGCTGATGGTGCTGATCTCGACGCTGCTGCACTTTGTTCAGGAAGCACGTTCGGGTAAAGCCGCCGATACGCTGAAAGCGATGGTCAGCAATACTGCCACCGTACTGAGATGCGATGAGCAGACCGGACGCAGCGAATATCAGGAAATCCCGCTGGATCAGCTGGTGCCGGGCGACCTCGTCAAGCTCGCGGCGGGCGACATGATCCCGGCGGATCTGCGCGTATTGCAGGCGCGCGATCTGTTTATCAGTCAGGCCTCGCTGACCGGTGAGTCACTGCCCGTGGAAAAAGTCGCGCGCAGTCGTCTGGCGAAAAATGCCCCCGCGCTGGAAAGCGATACCCTGTGCTTCATGGGTACCAATGTCATCAGCGGCACCGCGCAGGCGATCGTTATCGGCACCGGCGCCAATACTTGGTTCGGCCAGCTGGCAGGCCGGGTAACGCATCAACCCGAGCAGGAAAACGCGTTCCAAAAGGGCATCAGCCGCGTCAGCTGGCTGCTGATCCGCTTTATGCTGGTCATGACCCCCATCGTACTGGTCATCAACGGCTATACCAAAGGCGACTGGTGGGAAGCGGCGCTGTTCGCGCTGTCGGTCGCCGTCGGCCTGACGCCGGAAATGCTGCCGATGATCGTCACCTCGACGCTGGCGAAAGGCGCGGTAAAACTCTCTCGTCAGAAAGTGATCGTCAAACGTCTGGACGCCATTCAGAACTTCGGCGCGATGAATATTCTCTGCACCGATAAGACCGGCACGCTCACGCAGGATCGCATTGCGCTGGAAAGTCATACCGACGCGTTCGGGCGCTGCTGCCAAAAGGTGCTGCGTCTGGCGTGGTTGAACAGCGCGCATCAGACCGGGCTGCGCAACCTGCTCGATCAGGCCGTTTTGGAAGGCGTTTCCGATAAAGAGCAGCACGACGCCCTTTCCCGCTGGCGTAAAGTGGACGAAATCCCCTTCGACTTCGAGCGCCGCCGTATGTCGGTCATCGTCACCGAAAACGATCGGGAACATCTGCTGATTTGCAAAGGCGCGCTGGAAGAAATGCTGACCGTCTGTTCCTCTGTGCGAATCGGTGAAGACACCATGATGCTGGATGAGGACCGGCTGCTGCGGATCCGTCATCTCACCGACGATTGGAATCGCCAGGGCCTGCGCGTCGTCGCCGTCGCCAGCAAGGTGATTGACGCCGAGCCGCGGGATTATGCCCGCGCGGATGAGTCCGATCTGATTCTGGAAGGCTATATCGCCTTCCTCGATCCGCCGAAGGAGAGCACCGCCCCCGCGTTGAAAGCGCTGAAAAACAGTGGGATCACGGTCAAAATTCTGACCGGGGACAGTGAACTCGTGGCCGCCAAGGTCTGCCGCGACGTCGGCATCGACTGCTCCGGAACGCTGATCGGCAGCCGCCTCGATGAGATGACCGACGAGGAGCTTTCGGCTCAGGCAGAAACCATCACCCTATTCGCCCGGCTGACGCCGATGCACAAAGAGCGCATTGTGCGTCTGCTGCGAGCGCAGGGACATGTCGTCGGCTTCATGGGCGACGGCATCAACGACGCCCCCGCGCTGCGGGCGGCGGACATTGGTATCTCCGTCGACTCTGCGGTGGATATCGCCCGGGAAGCGGCCGATATCATCCTGCTGGAAAAAAGCCTGATGGTGCTGGAGCAAGGGGTCATTGAAGGCCGTCGGACCTTCGTCAACATGTTGAAATACATCAAGATGACCGCTAGCTCCAACTTCGGTAACGTGTTCAGCGTGCTGATCGCCAGTGCGTTTCTGCCGTTCCTGCCCATGCTGCCGCTGCATCTGCTGATCCAGAACCTGATGTACGATATTTCACAGATCGCCATTCCGTTCGATAACGTGGACGATGAGCAGATTCGCCGCCCGCAGCGTTGGAATGCCGGAGATATCGGTCGCTTCATGGTGTTCTTCGGCCCGATCAGCTCTATTTTCGACGTGATGACGTTCGCTTTGATGTGGTGGGTCTTCCAGGCTAATACGCCCGAGATGCAGACGCTGTTCCAGTCTGGCTGGTTTGTTGAAGGACTGCTGTCGCAGACACTGATCGTACATATGATCCGTACCCGCAAGATCCCGTTTATTCAGAGTCGTCCGTCATGGCCGCTGGCGATGATGACGCTGCTGATTATGGCGACGGGGATCGCGCTGATCTTCTCACCGCTGGCCGGGTTCCTGGAGCTACAGTCACTGCCTCTGAGCTATTTTCCGTGGCTCATCGCCATTCTTTGCGGCTACATGATGCTGACGCAGGCGATGAAAGGCTTCTTCGCTCGCCGCTACGGCTGGCAGTAACCGCCCGACGCAACGGCTGCGCCCCTCCTGCGGGCGCAGCTTTTTTCCCGCTGATTTCTGTCCTGCCAGTCGTTCGCTGACAATGCCCCGTTTTTGCTCCACATCCGCTATTATCTGTCGCAGACCCCTCACTGGCGATGACGCCGACCCGGCGTACGCCTTCAGGGTATGTTCGCCGTTTCTCAAGGAGACTCTTTCATGACCGTCCGTTTCCGTCTGCTGAC
>NZ_CAMKXG010000199.1 GCF_946477055.1 Lonsdalea britannica
GGCTATTGGGCCCACAGCGCGATTAATGAAGCACAAAAATATGGCACACCCAATGTTATCGACGTGAAAACGCGCGTGGATGGCCTGCGTGCAGTGAAGCCTATGAGCGAGTGGGCGCTGTCCAAAGACGCCGCGTTCGTCCATTACTGCCCGAATGAAACCATTGACGGCATGGCTATCGAAGAGCAGCCTGATTTCGGCGACAAAGTGGTCGTGGCCGACTACTCCTCAAGCATTCTGTCCAGCGCTATCGATGTCACCCGCTATGGCGTGATCTACGCAGGCGCACAGAAAAATATTGGGCCAGCTGGCCTGACGCTGGTGATTGTGCGTGATGATCTGCTGGGTAAATCCCGTCGGGAATTGCCGTCTATGCTGGATTACAAAATTCTGGCTGACAATGGTTCCATGTACAACACGCCGCCGACCTTTGCGTGGTACCTCTCTGGTCTGGTGTTCAAATGGCTGAAAGCGCAGGGCGGTTTGGTTGAAATGGAAAAACGGAATCAGGCTAAAGCCGACCTGCTGTACTCCGCCATCGACCGCGGCGATTTTTATAGCAACGATGTCGCGGTATCCAACCGTTCACGCATGAATGTGCCTTTCCTGCTGGCGGACCCTGCGTTGGACAGCGTATTTCTGCAAGAAGCGCAGCAGGCTGGCCTGCATGCGCTGAAAGGCCACCGGGCCGTTGGCGGGATGCGCGCATCCATTTATAATGCGATGCCCCTGGAAGGCGTGAAAGCCCTGACCGAATTTATGGCTGACTTCGAACGTCGCCACGGCTGATTGCGGTATTATGCGGCCGTGGTCGCGCTCTTTAAAAACCCCGGTCTGATACCGGGGTTTTTATATCAATATTTTGGAGACAACAATTCACATGCAGGAATCCCTGACCTTACAACCCGTAAAACGTGTTAACGGCACGATCAATCTTCCTGGCTCGAAAAGCGTTTCTAACCGAGCGCTGCTGCTGGCGGCGCTGGCAGAAGGCACGACGCGTTTAACCAATTTGCTGGATAGCGATGACGTGCGCCACATGCTGAACGCGCTCAAAGCGCTGGGTGTGAGCTATCAACTGTCTGCAGACCGTACCCAGTGCGACATTGTGGGCCTAGGCCGTCCGTTTCGCGTCAGCGAGCCGCTTGAATTGTTCCTTGGCAATGCCGGAACGGCAATGCGTCCTCTGGCTGCCGCGCTGTGCTTGACGGAAGGGGATATCGTCCTGACGGGTGAACCGCGCATGAAAGAACGTCCCATTGGTCATCTGGTGGACTCGCTGCGTCAGGGCGGGGCGCGTATCGACTACCTGGAGCAGGAGAACTATCCGCCGCTGCGTTTGCACGGTGGTTTCCAGGGCGGCGATATTACGGTGGACGGCAGCGTATCGAGCCAGTTCCTGACGGCGTTACTGATGATGTCCCCGCTGGCGCCTCAAGATACGCGCATCAGCATCAAGGGTGATTTGGTTTCCAAACCGTACATCGACATCACGTTGCATATGATGGAAGCGTTCGGCATCACCGTTGAAAACAAGGATTATCAAACGTTCCAGATCGCGGGACAGCAGCGCTATCGTTCGCCGGGCGATTATTTGGTGGAAGGGGATGCGTCCTCCGCGTCTTATTTCCTGGCCGCCGGTGCTATTCGGGGTGGCGTCGTGCGGGTGACCGGCGTGGGGCGTAACAGCGTTCAGGGCGATGTCCGTTTTGCGGACGTGCTGGAAAAAATGGGCGCGATTATTCGTTGGGGCGATGACTATATCGAATGCGAACGCAACGCGTTGCACGCCATTGACATGGACATGAATCATATTCCCGATGCGGCGATGACTATCGCCACTGCGGCGATGTTCGCAGAGGGGGGCACCACTACGCTGCGTAATATCTACAACTGGCGCGTCAAAGAAACCGATCGTTTAGCGGCGATGGCGACCGAGCTGCGTAAAGCTGGCGCGGAAGTGGAGGAAGGGCATGACTACATCCGTATCACGCCGCCGACGCAGCTGACGTCAGCTGAAATCGGTACTTACAACGATCACCGTATGGCGATGTGTTTCTCGTTGTTGGCACTCTCTGATACGCCCGTGACGATCCTCGACCCCAAATGCACGGCGAAAACCTTCCCCGACTATTTTGAGCAATTGGCACGATTGAGTCAGTTTGCTTAATTCTTGTTATTTCAGGGAGGATTCACCCTCCCTGAATAGTTTTATCCGCTATTCGTATAAGAATTCGCCGGATATTCACTAGGTATAAGTCTTTTATTTAATGTTTATCGCTATGTCGGCGTATAATGGCTGACTTTATTGTCTACAATGGCACGAAGATTTTCCCTGTGTGAAGGAGAAGAACATGGCGGTGACTGCACCGGTAATTACGGTTGACGGGCCGAGTGGCGCGGGTAAAGGCACGCTATGCAAGGCATTAGCGGAAGCGTTGCACTGGAACCTGTTGGATTCCGGCGCTATCTATCGCGTACTGGCGCTGGCGGCGCTGCACCACCAGGTGGATATCCACTCTGAAGAAGCGCTGGTGCCGCTGGCGACGCACCTTGATGTCCGTTTCGTTCCCGAAGACGGCCAGTTAAAAGTGGTGCTGGAAGGCGAAGACGTCAGTCTGGAAATTCGCACCGAAGAAGTGGGTAACACTGCGTCGCAGACGGCGGCATTCCCCCGCGTACGCGAAGCGCTATTGCGGCGTCAGCGCGCTTTTCGCGAAGCGCCTGGGCTCATTGCCGATGGTCGGGATATGGGAACCGTTGTCTTTCCCGATGCGGCCGTAAAGATTTTCCTCGACGCCAGCGCGGAAGAGCGTGCGCAACGCCGCATGCTGCAGTTGCAGGCGAAGGGCTTTAGTGTTAACTTTGAACGCCTTTTATCCGAGATTAAAGAACGCGACGATCGCGATCGTAATCGAGCCGTAGCACCGTTGGTGCCGGCGCCGGAAGCTCTGGTGCTGGACTCGACCGAGATGTCGCTAGATGAAGTGGTTGAAAGGGCGCTGGCCTATGTAAGTCAGAAGCTGGGTCCGGCCAACCAATAAATAATCCCACCTCGCTGTAAGGATGCGTAGCGAGGTATGTGAAACAGCCCCATCGAGCAGGATGCCAGATGGACGTTAAATTAAGAAACCCTAAGATTATCAACATGACTGAATCTTTTGCTCAACTCTTTGAAGAATCCCTGAAAGAAATCGAAACCCGTCCGGGTTCCATCGTTCGCGGTGTTGTTGTTGCTATCGACAAAGATGTCGTACTGGTTGACGCCGGTCTGAAATCTGAGTCCGCCATTCCGGCTGAGCAGTTCAAGAACGCGCAGGGCGAAATTGAAATTCAGGTTGGCGATGAAGTTGACGTTGCACTGGACGCTGTCGAAGACGGCTTCGGCGAAACTCTGCTGTCCCGTGAGAAAGCTAAGCGTCACGAAGCATGGCTGATGCTGGAAAAAGCTTACGAAGAAGCTGCGACTGTTACCGGTGTTATCAACGGTAAAGTTAAAGGCGGTTTCACCGTTGAGCTGAACGGTATTCGTGCGTTCCTGCCGGGCTCCCTGGTAGACGTTCGTCCGGTACGCGACACGCTGCACCTGGAAGGCAAAGAGCTTGAGTTCAAAGTGATCAAGCTGGACCAGAAACGTAACAACGTTGTGGTTTCCCGCCGTGCAGTTATCGAATCCGAAAACAGCGCAGAGCGCGATCAGCTGCTGGAAAACCTGCAGGAAGGCATGGAAGTTAAAGGTATCGTTAAGAACCTCACTGACTACGGTGCATTCGTTGATCTGGGCGGCGTTGACGGCCTGCTGCACATCACTGACATGGCTTGGAAACGCGTTAAGCATCCGAGCGAAATCGTCAACGTGGGCGATGAAATCAATGTTAAGGTGCTGAAATTCGACCGCGAACGTACCCGTGTATCTCTGGGTCTGAAACAGCTGGGCGAAGATCCTTGGGTTGCTATCGCTAAACGTTACCCGGAAAGCACTCGTCTGACCGGTCGCGTAACCAACCTGACTGACTACGGCTGCTTCGTAGAAATCGAAGAAGGCGTTGAAGGTCTGGTTCACGTTTCCGAAATGGATTGGACCAACAAAAACATCCATCCGTCCAAAGTGGTTAACGTGGGCGACGTGGTTGAAGTTATGGTTCTGGACATCGACGAAGAACGTCGTCGTATCTCCCTGGGCCTGAAACAGTGCAAATCCAACCCGTGGCAGCAGTTCGCTGAAACCCACAACAAGGGTGACCGCGTAGAAGGTAAGATCAAGTCTATCACTGACTTCGGTATCTTCATCGGCCTGGATGGCGGCATTGACGGTCTGGTTCACCTGTCCGACATCTCCTGGAACGTAGCTGGCGAAGAAGCTGTTCGCGAGTACAAGAAAGGCGACGAAATCGCTGCAGTTGTCCTGCAGGTTGATGCGGAGCGTGAGCGCATCTCCCTGGGCGTTAAACAGCTGGCTGAAGATCCGTTCAACAACTACCTGTCTATGAACAAGAAAGGTGCGATTGTTACGGGTAAAGTTACTGCCGTTGACGCTAAAGGTGCTACAGTTGAATTAGCTGATGGCGTTGAAGGTTACCTGCGTGCTTCTGAAGCCGCGCGTGACCGCGTTGAAGACGCAACTCTGGTTCTGAGCGTTGGCGATTCCGTCGAAGCGAAGTACACCGGTGTTGACCGTAAGAACCGCGTAGTTAGCCTGTCTGTTCGTGCTAAAGACGAAGCTGACGAGAAAGATGCAATCGCGACTGTTAACAACAAACAGGACGAAAGCAACTTCTCCAATGCAATGGCTGAAGCTTTCAAAGCAGCTAAAGGCGAATAATCACGGTGGACCGGGCGGCAGTAGATGCCGTCCGGTCTCAAACGGTAGTAAGTTATTATGGTATTAACTGACCATATACTTGGAGGAACTATGACCAAGTCTGAGCTTATTGAAAGACTTGCTGGACAGCAATCTCATATCCCGGCCAAGTTGGTCGAGGATGCAGTGAAAGAGATGCTCGAGCAGATGGCGAGTACGCTGGCAGAAGGCGATCGTATTGAGATCCGTGGGTTCGGCAGTTTCTCACTTCACTACCGTGCACCGCGTGTCGGACGTAACCCGAAGACGGGTGAGAAAGTGGAACTTGAAGGTAAATACGTTCCGCATTTCAAACCTGGCAAGGAACTGCGCGATCGTGCAAATATCTACGGCTGATCGACAGCAATAGATAAATGCCATCTTGTGCGGTATTACGTGCATAGACTGCCAAGTAAGAAATTCTAAAAGGCGCCTGTTAAAGGGCGCCTTTTTTCTATTTGTGTTTCAGCCAACTTGTTATCCCTGTTTACATTGACAGAATTGTAGATGAAATGAGCAGCAGCCATAAAAGGAGCGAAAAAAAAGCCGATAACCTCTATTGCAAATAAATGCAAAGTCCTCCGAAGAGGTGGTTATGTTTAAAAATTTATCTATTCGTACCGGCTTGTTGGCATTACTTGGCGTAATGGCTTTTTTGCTTGTTTTGATCAGTGGAATGGGCGTAATCGCGATCAATAAAAGCTATCAGTCATTACAGATTATTAATCGTATCCAGGGTGTGGAGTTGGGCAACCTAGCCAGCAGCAACACGAATATGCAGCGTGTTCGAGTGGCGGCGTCGTTCGCGATCCGTGGGTTGGAAACTCAACAGTGGGAAGACGCGGCGGCGGCGGCTGGGCGTTCGGCGCATTATGCCGATGCGGCAAAAGAAGACCTGCAGCGTTTTTTTGATGCGACCAAAGGCACTGAGAAAAGTGAAGTTTTGGCGCACGACATTGAACAGGCCTATAAAAATTATTACGAGCAGGGCATAGCGCCAATGTTGGATGCCCTGAAAAACCGGGACATCGCACGTTATTACAGTTATCAGGTCACACAGTTAAGACAATTGGGCACGGTGTTCGATAAGGCCAACAAAGCCTATTTTGATTACGCGCAGCAGGCCGGAGCCGATCAAGTGACGAAAGCGGCTTCGGATCGCTTCCAAATGCTGTGGCTGATCGCCATCTGCTGCCTCCTCGTTGTCGTGTTGATTTTCCTCTCTTGGGTGTTATTGCGCGGAATGTTGTTGAAACCGCTTAACACCGCCATCCATCATCTTGAATTCGTGGCTGCGGGTGATTTAACGCGAGCTTTACCGAGTCTGTCACGTAATGAGCTAGGACGCCTGAATGGGGCATTGCATGCCATGCAGCAATCGTTGGCACATTCTGTGGTGCGGGTACGTGAAGCCAGCGAGCAGATTGATGTTGGTAGCCGGGAACTGGCGCAAGGTAATGACGATCTGTCTCGTCGTACAGAAGAATCCGCCGCATCCTTGCAGGAGACTGCTGCCAGCATGGAGCAACTGACCTCGACGGTAAGAAACAATGCCGAGAATGCGCGTCAGGGTCATACGTTGGCTGCCGATGTTGCAAGCACCGCACAGCAGGGTAACAAAGTGGTGCAGGAAGTGATGGCAAAAATGCAGGAGATATCCACCAGCGCAGATAGCATTGGCAATATTCTTGGCGTGATCGACGGTATTGCCTTCCAGACCAACATTCTGGCGCTGAACGCGGCGGTGGAAGCGGCGCGTGCTGG
>NZ_CAMKXG010000200.1 GCF_946477055.1 Lonsdalea britannica
GGCGCCGACCGCCGGGATGTATGATCCCTGGTGGGGCTATCGCGGCCGCCCCGGTTGGGGACCTCGCTGGGGCTGGGACGATGGGGCCGGACCGGCCAGATTGGAAACGATCGTCACGGAATAACAGCGCTGCCAGCGATTGTCCCTTGCACCATGATGTGCGGCACGATGTCTCGTGTGAGGGGTCGCTAAATAGCGATGACCGACGCAATGATTAACTAGGGTGACTCCGGTCACCTTATTTTTTGTGGATGATGGCATAGGCGGTTGAACGTTTGATGCAGGGCGAGGGGATGAGATATTTCGCCAGCCCGTTCACCGCCTAAGAAGACCTATGGAGTGAAGTCTTGGAAAAAATTTGGTTAGCGCGCTATCCGGCTGATGTTCCCGCAGAGATCGATCCGGATCGCTATTCGTCATTGATGGAGCTATTCGAAAATTCGATGGCGCGAAATGCCGATCGGCCTGCGTTCATCAATATGGGCGAGACGATGACCTTTCGTCAGTTGGATGAGCGCAGCCGGGCGTTTGCCGCCTATTTGCAGCATCAGCTCAAATTGCAGAAGGGCGACCGCGTTGCGCTGATGATGCCGAACCTGTTGCAATATCCCGTCGCGCTGTTCGGTATCCTCCGGGCGGGGATGGTCGTGGTAAACATCAATCCGCTCTACACGCCGCGTGAACTGGAACATCAGCTGAACGACAGCGGCGCCAGCGCGATGGTGATTGTGTCCAACTTTGCCCACACGCTGGAAAAGGTGGTGTTCAACACCCCGGTGAAGCATGTGATCCTGACCCGCATGGGAGACCAGCTGTCGGCGGCAAAAGGCACGTTGGTGAACTTTGTCGTCAAATACATTAAGCGACTGGTGCCGAAATACCATCTTCCCGACGCCATCTCCTTCCGCAGCGTACTGCAACAGGGTAAGCAGATGCCTTACGTGCGTCCTGAACTGGATCGCGGCGATTTGGCCTTTTTGCAATACACCGGCGGCACCAGCGGCGTGTCCAAAGGCGCCATGCTCACGCATCGCAATTTGCTGGCTAACCTGACTCAAATCCGCGCGGCCTATGGTTCGTTGCTGCATGAAGGCAACGATTTGGTCGTCACGGCGTTGCCGCTGTATCACATCTTTGCGCTCCTCGTGAACTGTCTGTTGTTCATCGAAATGGGGGGGCAGAACCTGCTGATAACCAACCCGAGAGATATTCCGGGGATGGTCAAAGAGCTGGCTCGTCATCCGTTTACCGTATTCAGCGGCGTCAACACGCTGTTCAACGCGCTGTTGAACAACGACGATTTTCATCGGCTGGATTTTTCAACGCTGCACCTGTCCGTCGGCGGCGGCGCGCCGGTCCAGCAGACGGTTGCTGAGCGCTGGGAAAAACTCACCGGCAATCATTTGCTGGAAGGGTACGGGCTGACGGAAAGCTCGCCGTTGGTCACCGGCAACCCTTACGATACGGAGCAGTATACGGGCAGCGTCGGTTTGCCGATTCCCTCGACGGAGGTCCGCATCGTGGATGAACAGGGAAACGATGTGGCGCTGGGAGACGCCGGCGAGCTGTGGATACGAGGGCCGCAGGTCATGAAAGGCTATTGGAATCAGCCCGATGAGACGGCGGCGGTGCTAAAAGACGGGTGGCTGGCGACAGGTGACATTGTCACTTCTGACGCGCAGGGCTTCTTACAAATCGTCGATCGCAAAAAAGACATGATTCTGGTGTCAGGGTTTAACGTCTATCCGAATGAAATCGAAGATGTCATCGTCCGACATCCTGACGTGATCGAAGCGGCGGCCGTCGGCGTGCCGAACGAGCTGTCGGGCGAAGCGGTCAAAGTGTTCGTGGTCCGCCGTCCCGGCAGCGCGCTGAACACGGATGCGCTGATTGCTCATTGCCGTCGTTATCTGACGGGCTATAAGGTGCCTCGCCAGTTCGAGTTTCGTGACGAATTACCGAAATCGAATGTAGGCAAAATCTTGCGGCGTGAACTTCGAGACGAGACGAAGGCGTCCTAGGTGATTGTTATACTGGATTGTTTGCAGGTTGTTAGCAGGGTATGGTTTACCTCACGACCTTGGCTGGTCAGTCTCTGCGACACCAGCCCCGGTTGACCTGACGCCATGACACGGCAACCTTTCGTTGCGCAGTGTTGCTGCTATTTTGACTTCATAAGATGTGCGTTTTTGCGTTTTCATGTCAGGCGCGCCGGTCTTCTCCGGCGTTCCTTTTATCGTCATGACCATTGTTGGACATAACCAAGAGAATGATGTTTTGAATTATCAGTTGATCACTACCGATGCCGGCTTATCACAGGTTTGCGCGCAGGCGCGCGCTACAACGCAGGTGGCGCTGGACACCGAATTTGTCCGGACACGCACTTATTATCCGCAGTTGGGACTGATTCAACTGTATGACGGTGAAACGCTGTCGCTGATCGACCCTCTCCCGATCGAGGACTGGGCGCCGTTTAAAGCACTGCTTGCCGACGCCAAGGTGACCAAATTTCTGCACGCTGGCAGCGAAGACCTGGAAGTGTTCCTGAACGCGTTCGGCTGTGTGCCGACGCCGTTTATCGATACGCAAATTCTGGCCGCTTTTTTAGGCAAGCCATTGTCCTATGGTTTTGCCGCACTGGTGGCGGACTACCAGCAGGTGACGCTGGATAAAAGCGAGTCCCGCACAGACTGGATGGCGCGCCCACTGAGCCAAAAACAGTGCGACTATGCGGCGGCCGACGTCTTCTACCTGCTGCCCATGGCAAAAACGCTGGTGGAGCAGACTGAGGCGACCGGTTGGATGGATGCGGCGCTGGACGAATGTCAGCTGCTGTGCCGCCGACGTCAGGATATTTTGGCGCCGGAGCTCGCTTACCGTGAGATCAGCAACGCCTGGCAGCTGCGCGGCCGACAGCTGGCGTGCCTGCAACGTCTGGCTGACTGGCGTCTGCGTAAAGCGCGCGAACGCGATAGCGCGGTGAATTTCGTCGTGCGCGAGGAGCACTTGTGGCAGGTTGCACGTCATCTGCCAACCTCGCTGGGCGAGTTGGATTCGCTGGGACTGAGCGGTCCGGAAATTCGCTATCACGGCAAAACGCTGCTCTCGCTGGTGGCGGAGACCGTGGAACTGAATGAGGCTGATTTCCCGCCGCCGGTTGCGAACCTGCTGGACTACCCCGGTTACAAGTCGGTATTCAAGGAGATCAAAGCGCTGATTCAGGCGACCAGCGCCAGCAGCGGGCTATCAGCGGAACTGCTGGCTTCGCGTCGTCAGATTAACCGACTGCTCAACTGGTACTGGAAACTGTCTGTCGGTGGGAATACGCCGGAACTCGTTAGCGGCTGGCGTAACACGCTGTTCGGCGACGGTCTGCGGGCGATTTTAAACCGCGATTAATCGCGGAGGACGTGGCGGTCGGCGGGGGGCAACTGGCGGCCGCGATGTTCTAAACACGTCGGAAAGGGCAACGAGAATTGGGTGTTTTGCGTCGGTGGTATTTTGCGGCAGGCGGGGAACAAGGGAGACAGCATGATCGCCGCGACCAGGCCCGACTGCGGTTAGCAGGTGTCGGGCGCAGCCACGGCGCGATGGTTACTTCGGCGTTTCTTCCGCTTCCGGCAAGGTGACGTTTAGTTCCAGAACGGAAATATCGTCGCCTTTCTGTTCCAGCTGAACAGATACCATTTGCGGGTCAATCTGCACGTATTTGCAGATCACTTCCAGAATGTCTCGTTTCAACTGTGGCAGATAATGGGGTTCGCTATCCCCACGGCGCCGCTCCGCGACAATAATTTGCAGCCGTTCCTTGGCGATATTGGCTGTCGCTTTTTTGCGGGACAGAAAGAAATCGAGTAAGGCCATGGTTTACCCCCCAAAAAGTCGTTTGAGGAAGCTCTTCTTCTCTTCCTCGATAAAGCGGTAAGGGCGATCTTCACCCAGTAAGCGGTCTACTGTGTCGGCATAGGCTTTACCGGCATCGGCTGAATCGTCCAGAATCACCGGCTCGCCCTGGTTGGATGCGCGCAGCACTGACTGGTCTTCCGGAATCACGCCCAACAGCGGAATGCGCAGAATTTCCAGCACGTCTTCCATGCTCAGCATGTCGCCACGGCTAACGCGGCCCGGATTGTAGCGGGTCAGCAGCAGATGCTCTTTGATCGGTTCTTCGCCACGTTCGGCGCGACGAGATTTGGATGACAGAATGCCAAGAATACGGTCGGAGTCGCGTACGGATGAGACTTCCGGGTTGGTGGTAATCACCGCTTCGTCCGCGAAGTAGAGCGCCATCAGCGCCCCGGTTTCAATCCCCGCCGGAGAATCACAGACGACGAAGTCGAAATTCATTTCGTTCAGACCATCCAGCACTTTTTCAACGCCTTCGCGGGTCAGCGCGTCTTTGTCACGGGTCTGCGAGGCGGGGAGGATGTACAGATTTTCAGTGCGTTTATCTTTAATCAGCGCCTGATTCAGCGTCGCGTCACCTTGAATGACGTTGACGAAATCGTAAACGACGCGGCGCTCGCATCCCATGATCAGGTCAAGGTTGCGCAGGCCAATATCAAAGTCGATGACAACTGTTTTCTTGCCTTTTTGGGCTAAACCGGTAGCAATGGCCGCGCTTGAAGTAGTCTTGCCAACGCCCCCTTTACCCGATGTAACAACGATGATGCGTGCCATAAATGATTCCTTGTCAAGGGCTTAGTCTAGAGTTTGTATGTTAAGAACATTGTCCAGCAGGTTGAGATTGACCCGTGCAGCCTGCCCAAAAAAATCTTGCGGTATCTGGTCGCTGAGCCAATAACGGCCCGCGATGGATACCAGCTCTGCGGCCAGATGGGTGCAGAAGATCTGACTGTGAACGTCGCCAGAAACCCCTGCCAGGGCACGGCCCCGCATCATGCCGTAAATGTGTATATTGCCGTCTGCGATGATTTCGGCGCCCGCGCTCACGCTGCTGGTGACGATGAGATCACAGTTACGCGCATAAATCTGTTGCCCGGAACGAACGGGCGCGCTGACCACCTTGGTTTTCACCGGCTCCGGAGGCGGGGCGGCGGGTTCGGAAGCCCGGCGCTCTTTACCTTCGTTCAACAGCGGTAGACCTGCGCGGACGATAGCTTGCTTAAGCTGTTCGTCTTTGCAGCCGCTGACGCCGACCACATGCAGACCGGAAGCGGCGACGGCTTGCTGCAGCGTCACCCAATCGGTGTCGGCGGTCAGTGTTGAGACATTGATGACAACGGGCGCGTTTTTAAGAAACGCGGGAGCCTGTTCGATTTTTTCCTGCAGGGCTTGGTAAATTACCTCGGGTTGAGATTCATGCAAATGAACCACCGATAAGGTAAAGCTACTGCCTTTTAACTCAATTGGCGATTGTGACATCTATCCTGACTCAGTTTCGGCATCTTTAAACCCCCAGAGTAACATTTAACTATGATATTCCAGAGCGCTATAAGCATGTTATAGTCACATGTATATACAGGCAATACACGATACCCATTTAATTTAGAGTAAAAATATGTTTTGTGCGATCTATAGAAGTAACAAACGGGATCAGACATATCTTTATGTCGAAAAAAAAGACGATTTTTCGCGCATTCCTGAAACGCTGATGAAAAGTTTCGGCGCGCCGACTTTCGTGATGCTTTTACCGCTGGATGGCAGGAAAAAACTGGCTTCGGCTGATATCGACAAGGTGCGGCAATCGCTTAAAGAACAAGGGTTTTACCTTCAGGTGCCGCCTCCGCCGGAAAATTTGCTGAATATACATCAGTCGGCAGTTGAAAAATAATAGGGTTATTATTTTCGGACAATCCCTTATCGCCACGAGATATTAATGACCTCGTAACGAAAAATAGTCAGGGCGCAAATTAATCTACAGGCTGACTTTTATTCAGGCTGTGTTTCATTTCCTGATTTTATATACAGTAATTTGCTGGGTTAATTGTTTATCCGCCCGTTTTGAATTTATCTAACGGGCTTTTTTTATCCACGGATAAAGACGAAATCCAACGACACTTTCACTCACGTTTGCGTGCTTATCTTTTTGTCATCAGTATCGGTATGATGGGGAGCCTGGCGCCGCGGGCGTGCCGGGGTCAATATCTCAACAGACTGGTCAGGAGATGATGCATGTATCAGCACAGAGACTGGCAGGGGGCGTTACTAGACTTCCCTGTCAATAAAGTAGTGTGTGTCGGCAGCAACTATTCCGAACACGTCCGGGAAATGGGCAGTGCCACTTTTCCGGAGCCGGTGTTGTTTATCAAACCTGAAACGGCGATCTGCGATCTACGTCAGCCGCTCTCCATCCCTCACGATTTGGGCGCGGTACACCACGAGATCGAATTGGCCGTACTGATCGGCACACCGTTGAAACAGGCAAATGAAGATCGCGTCGCTCGGGCGATTGCTGGCTACGGCGTGGCGCTGGATTTGACGCTGCGTGAGCTACAGGCGTCCTTCAAAAAAGCCGGTCAGCCGTGGGAAAAAGCGAAGGGGTTTGATGGTTCATGTCTGTCTCTTATACACATCTGACGCTGCCGACGAAG
>NZ_CAMKXG010000201.1 GCF_946477055.1 Lonsdalea britannica
TGACCCGCTTCGGTGATGTTGATGGTGTTATCACCGGTGACATTATCAATAGTGATACTGGCTTCCGGTGCAATAAGGTCAACGATGTAACCGCGATCGGCGGTTGCCGTAGTCAGGTTGCCCGCATCATCGGTGGTAATGACTTCAGCATGGATCTGCGAATTATCAGCCAGCGTGCTGCCCGCGACATCCACGCTCCAGACGTTGTTGCCATCGTCATCGTCAACCACAGAAGTTCTGTAGGTGTTTCCACCGATAGTCACCGTGACGGTGTCGCCGATTTTCACTTCACCGCCGACACGGCCGGTGATGGTCTGCGTCTCGCCAGATTCCGCCAAATTAACGCGGTCGTCAGACGTGATCGGGTCGATGGTGATCGTCGCTTCCGGCGCCAGAGTATCAACCGTTACGGAACCTTGAGAACCCTGACCGGGGTTACCGGCGTTATCCGTATAGCTTCCGTCAGGCACGGTGACGGACACCGGACCTTCGTAGTCGCTTTCCGGCGTCAAAATCGCAACCCAGTGAGTCGGATCGTTAGGGTCCGGAGTCAGGCCGGTAATAGTGCCATGATCAACGGTGATATCCGTCAGGTCGAAATCTTTAGGCGTTTCCGAAAATTTGAACTCGACCTTTCCATCTTCTGCGAAGGAAATGACGAGCGCAGGAGCCGTTGTATCGGCAGAAGCCGCTTCAGAAGAAGAATCAGTCGGCAAATCTGAACTGAGACGGCCGCCGGAAGTGTCTTCGGAAGAAACATCTGATGCAGAAGTTAGCGTTCCGGTCTCGTAACCAGAAGTCGGATCCACCACGTTGCCTGTCAGGTCCAGTACGACGTTCTCACGATGACCGCCGCCCTCGCCGGCTTCACCAATGTCAGTACTGGCTTGGTTGCCTGCAGCGGTAGCCTCAAGTGACTGCGTCGGGTCCAGACCCTTCGCGATAGCCTCCTGAACGTCAGCGACATCTTGTGTCTCTGCCGCACGATGCTCTGTGGTCGTCCCCATGTTCTGAGACTCGCTCCACTGGCTATCGCGTCCCAAATCCAGAGTCCGTCCATCCGGCAGTGAAATTGAAACGGCGCCAGCATTGCCTGTGGCCACTTGCTCGCCGCGATAGATATGGTCGCCAGCAGATACCTGACGTTGAGTACCATCCTGCGCTACGACAAATACTTGTCCGATAACAAACTTGATGGTACCGATAACGCTACTCACAATAGCATCTCCTCAATATTTTCGATGGAAACCATCGAATGAAAAAACCGATTAAATTTATATGTAAAGCCTCTTTATAACTCAGGCTTTAAAGGATGATTTCAATCTCTTGTTATTACTTTATTATTGCACCTGAAAGTATTTAGCTGACGTCAATGACTTGACTCAGCCCCTAATATAATAAAAAATTTGGAACATTCTTACCAAAAATTTTACTCGATTAGAGCAAAGAATTTGCGGTAATGCGCCAATTTTTTCGATAAGCGGCTAATGGATTGACAGCTATCATTTATTTAATGGATTGTTAGTTCCTTTAGTCATTATTGAAAAAGAAATAACTCATTATTAATGGCATTCAGGAAAAAGCGTTATATGAAGCGTAAAAATCCATTTGTTTCTTTACTTTTATTAATCACGGTTTCCCCTATTTCATTTGCAGATACGTTAAAAGATGCAATTGAAAACACGCTAAATACTCACCCTGAAATAAGTGCGGCAAGTAACAGTCGCCATTCAGCGGAGAGTAATGTGCGTGCCGCCCAGGGGGGCTATCTACCGAGTATTTCTCTTAACGCCGGTATCGGTAAAGAGAACCTCGACACCCCTTCCACTCGCGCTCAGAACAGTAACAACGACATTCTTACGCGTCGAGAAACATCAATCAACCTTAGTCAGAGGGTCTTTGACGGTTTCGAGACGTCGAATACCGTTGCTCAGCAAAAAGCGACCGTCAATTCCAGAGCTTACAAAACGCTGAATACCAGCGAGGCTCGCGCGCTCGATGCAGTCCAGGCCTACCTCGACGTATTGCAGCGTCACGAATTTTTGCGTCTGGCTGAGGAAAACCTGAGCACGAACCAACGCATTTACGATCAAATTAAACTGCGCTCCGAACAGGGAGTGGGCCGTCTTGCCGACCTGGAACAGGCCGAAGCCCGTGTCGCGCAGGCGCGTAACAATGTGCTGACCGAACAAACCAACCTGACCGATGCGGAAAGTAACTATTTCAGCGTCGTAGGTAAAGAGCCCGTCGGCCTGCAGCTCCCGAGCAACGATTTGCTGAACGTTCCCGCCACGCTGGTCGATGCGAAGCGCGTCATGGTGGCGAATAGCCCGATTCTGAAGTCTGCCGAGTCGGATATCGAAGCGACCAGAAAGCAGTACGAAGCTCAAAAATCCGGTTTCTATCCCAAATTCAACGTTGAGCTTGCCCGCACGTTAGACGAAAATGTCGACGGTACGCGCGGTAAATACAACGAATGGCAAGCCATGCTACGTATGCGCTATAACTTATATGAAGGCGGCAGTACCAAAGCGACGCTGGAATCGAAAGCTTTCCAGGTCAAAGAAGCGGAAGATGTTCGTAACAACACGTTGCGTCAGCTGAATGAAGAGTTGCGTCTTTCCTGGTCCGCGATGAATAATGCGCGCCAGCAGCTGCCTATCGCACAAGAATATGCAGAACGCAGCCGCCGCGTGCGCGACGCCTACCAGAAGCAATTTAGTCTGGGCGAACGCACCCTGCTGGACGTGCTGGATAGTGAAAACGAACGCTTTACCGCACAACGCAGAATGGTTGAGATTCGTTTCCTGTCGCTGTACAGCCAATATCGACTGAAAGCCCGTATGGGCGACCTATTGAACAGCCTGTCTATTCCTGCGCCATCCGCAGGTCAGAGCCTGAGCGCTGTCAATACGCAGGTAGATCTGCCTGACTTACAATAATGTTTCAGTCAGCCTATGCCTTTTCCGTCCGCGGAAAAGGCATTCTTAGTTAAGGAATGTTTGGTTAATGATGCCACAGCATGAACAACCACCAGGCAGCACCGACGCCGCTGCCGCTTCCGTAAACCACGATCCTCGCAATCGTCACGATGACCCCCTGCTTGATAGCCTGTTGATCCTTTGCAAACTTCAGGGCAAAACCGCCAGCCGTACCACGCTGACCGCCGGATTGCCGCTCGCAGAGCAAAGACTGACTGTTGAACTGTTGCCGCGTGCCGCGGCGCGGGCAGGACTGCAGGCCCGCGTACTGAAACGACCGCTGAATGCGATCTCCGGTATGTCGCTGCCCGCGATGCTGCTGATGCGAGAAGGCCGTTCCGCCATTCTGCTAGGTTGGAACAGTGACGGCAGCGCTCGAATCATGCCCAGCGAAACCGAGGGCGGCGAGATTGTCGTCGAACACAGTACCTTGCAGCAAAACTATTTGGGACTAGTGATGTTCGCGCAGCCTCGACATTCGTTCGATCTGCAGCAAACCTCGTTGATCCCGCGTACAAAATCCTGGTTCAAGGACACGCTGAAGCTGTCCCGCTTCCTGTATATGGACGCGATTCTCGCCAGCCTGCTCATCAACATCATCGCGCTCGCCACTCCCTTGTTCGTGATGAACGTTTATGACCGCGTGGTGCCCAACCAGGCGACGTCAACGCTATGGGTCCTCGCCCTCGGCGTCAGCGGCGCTTTCTTTTTTGATCTGATATTGCGAACACTCCGCAGTATCTGTCTGGATATCGCGGGTAAAAAAACCGACCTTATCCTTTCCGCCACGCTGTTTGAACGCATCACCGGCATGGCGATGAAAGCGCGCCCCGCCCGCGTCGGCAGCTTCGCGCAGAATATTCATGAATTTCAGCTGCTGCGGGACTTTCTGTCCTCGTTGACGCTGACCACGCTGATCGATTTTCCCTTTACGCTGCTGCTGTTGCTGGTCATTGGCATCATCGGCGGCCCGCTGGTGTGGATCCCTATCCTCGCCTTCCCGCTGGCGTTGCTGGTGAGCTGGGCGCTGCAAAAACCGCTGACCTCGACGATTGAAAAATCGCTGCATCTGGCGAGCGAACGTCAGGCGACGTTGATCGAAACGCTGACCGGGCTTGATGCAATTAAGGTCAATAACGCGGAAAGCGAGCGTCAGCATCAGTGGGAGCAAACAATCGGCAGCCTCAGCCGTCTGGAAATGCGCGCGAAAACGCTCTCCTCTCTGGCGGTCAATCTGACACAGTGGTTCCAGCAGCTCGCGGGCGTCATCATGATCGTCGTCGGCGTTTATCTGCTGATCGACGGCAAACTGAGTATGGGTGCGCTCATCGCCTGCTACATGCTCAACGGACGCGCCTTGATTCCGCTGGGACAGATCTCCGGTCTGGTCACCCGCTATCAGCAGGCCAAACTGACGATGGTGACAACCGAGCAAATGATGGAGCTGCCGCAGGAGCGCAAGGAAGACGAGCGCCCGCTGAAACGCGAAAGCATCATCGGCGGCATTGAGTTTCGCGATGTCACCTTCAATTACCCGGAACAGAAGATGCGTTCCCTGTCGAACATCAACCTGACGATTCAGCCAGGTGAGAAAGTCGGCATCATTGGACGGACCGGGTCAGGCAAAAGCTCGCTGGAAAAATTACTCGTCAACCTCTACCAACCGACCAGCGGTAATCTGCTGATCGATGGGGTCGACTCGCGGCAGTTGGACGTCAGCGATCTGCGCCATAACATCGGTTATGTTCCGCAGGATATCCAGCTGTTCAGCGGCTCTCTGCGCGATAACCTGATTTGCGGCGCACGCTATGTGGAAGACGAAGCCATGCTGCGCGCGGCCGACATCGCTGGCGTCAGCGAGTTCGCCCGACTTCATCCCGACGGGTATAACCTGCAGGTCGGCGAGCGAGGTTTACAGCTTTCGGGCGGCCAACGTCAGGCCGTAGCCATTGCACGAGCGCTGTTGCTGGAGCCGCCGATTCTGGTCATGGATGAACCTACCAGCGCGATGGATAACAGCAACGAAGATCGCCTCAAACAGGCACTGCAGTCCGCATTGATCAACAAGACGCTGCTACTGGTGACGCACCGCGTATCCATGCTGTCGCTGGTTGACCGCCTGGTCATTATGGATAAAGGCCGCATTATTGCCGACGGTCCGAAAGCCATCGTGATGGATGCATTAAAGAAGGGGCAGATCAATGCGTCTCGTTGAAAGCACTAAAAAAATACTGGCCTATTTTCAGGCCTCTCGTAAAAACAGTGACGCGCAGACCATGCCCGAAGTCAGCCAGGCCATGGTGGAGGATGCGCCCCGCATCATTCGCGTCACCCTGTGGGTGATTCTGGGCTGTATCGGCTTTTTCCTGCTGTGGGCCGCTTTCGCCGAAATCGACGAGGTGACACACGGCGAAGGGAAAGCGATTCCTTCGACCCGACTGCAGAAAATTCAGAACCTCGAGGGTGGTATCGTCAGCGAGATCTTCGTGCATGAAGGGCAGATCGTTAAGGCAGGCGAACCGCTGTTGCGTTTGGACGACACCCGTTTTGCCTCCAACGTCGGTGAAACCGAGGCGGACAGACTGTCTCTGATCGCCCGCATCGCGCGTCTGAATGCTGAAATCAACGACACGCCGTTCACGCTGCCCGCCGAGGTGGAAAAGCAGGCTCCCACTGTCGCGACCGGCGAGCGAGATCTCTATAACAACCGCAAGCGACAGTTCAACAACGAAATTTCCGGCCTGAAAGAGCAGTTGGTGCAACGACGCCAAGAACTGCGTGATTATGTTTCACGACAAGAGCAGTACCGCAACAGCCTGAGCTTGCTGCAGCAAGAAATCAGAATGTCCGAGCCGTTGATTAAAGAAGGCGCTATCTCGAAGGTCGAAATTCTTCGTCTGCGTCGTTCAGAGGTCGAAACTCGCGGCCAAATGGATTCGGTATCACTGTCGATTCCACGCGCCGAGGCGGCATTAAAGGAAATCGATAACAAAATCGAAGAGACTCACGGCCGCTATAAAAGCGAAGCCCTGTCGCAGTTGAACGAAGCGCAGACCAATCTCAACAAGATTGCGGCAACGGGCAAGGCGCTGGAAGACCGAGTCAACCGTACGTTGGTAGTGTCTCCCGTCCGCGGCATCGTGCAGCAGATTCTGGTAAATACAATCGGCGGCGTGATTCAGCCGGGCAACGATCTGGTTGAAATCGTACCGTTGGACGACAGCCTGCTGATTGAAGCCCGCATTCGTCCGCAGGACATTGCCTTTTTGCATCCCGGTCAGCAGGCAGTGATCAAATTTACCGCCTACGACTACACCATTTATGGCGGATTGAAAGGACAACTCGAGCAAATCAGCCCGGATACCGTGACGGATAAAGAGGGGCACAGCTATTATGTGATCCGCCTGCGTACCGAGAAAAATCATCTGGGCAACGAAGACAAACCGCTGCTGGTGATCCCGGGTATGGTCGCGACCGTCGATATCATGACCGGTAAGAAAACCATACTGCGTTATCTGCTCAAACCCATCCTGCGCGCTAAAGCTGAAGCCCTGCGGGAGAGGTAATC
>NZ_CAMKXG010000202.1 GCF_946477055.1 Lonsdalea britannica
GCTATTTTATAAGTCCACCAACATTCTCTACCTCTATATCTGCTGCATTATCGTGGGCAGCATCATGAGCATGAATCGGGACACCTTAATCCAAGGTTTCATCAGGATTTTCTTTCCCATGCTGTGTGGCGAAATTGCCGGCATGTTGGTCGGCGTGGGCGTCGGACTCGCGTTGGGTATGGATCCCTTCCAGGTGTTCTTCTTTTTGGTGCTGCCTATCATGGCGGGCGGCGTGGGCGAGGGAGCGATACCGCTTTCCATCGGCTATGCGACGCTGCTGCATATGGATCAGGGCGTGGCGCTGGGAAGAATATTGCCGATTGTCATGCTGGGTGGGCTGACCGCCATCATGCTGGCGGGGATGCTTAACCAGCTCGGCAAGCGTTATCCGCATCTGACCGGCGAGGGTGAGTTGATGCCGGGCAAATCTAACGACAACAAGAAATCCACGGCGCTGTCGGCCGAACTCAGCGGTAAAATCGACGTGACCGCGCTGGCCTCTGGGGCGCTGCTGGCCATCATGCTCTACATGGTGGGTATGCTGGGCCACAAATACATCGGCTTGCCCGCACCGGTTGGCATGCTGTTTGCTGCAGTTTTAGTGAAATTAGCGCATGGCGTTTCGCCGCGGATTCTGGAAGGATCGCAGGTGGTGTACAAATTTTTCCAGACGTCAGTGACCTATCCCATTCTCTTTGCTGTCGGCGTCGCGATTACGCCGTGGGAAGAGTTGGTGCATGCTTTCACTATTACCAACCTGATCGTTATCGTTTCCACGGTGGTGACGCTGGTTGCGACGGGCTTTTTCGTTGGTAAAAAAATCGGGATGTACCCCATAGATGTAGCGATTGTCTCTTGCTGCCAAAGTGGGCAGGGTGGTACAGGAGATGTGGCTATCCTGACCTCCGGCAATCGCATGGTGCTGATGCCTTTCGCGCAGATTGCGACCCGCATCGGCGGTGCAATCAATGTTTCCGTGGCTTTACTGGTCCTCGGTAACTTTCTGATTTAAGCCAGTACGACAGTAAAGCAGTGAAGCATAAGTAATTTTTAATACGGGAATCATTATGAAACTTGCAAGCTACCGCCATAACGGAAAAGACAGCTACGGCATCTACACACCGGCTGGCTTTATTGACCTGCGCAGCAGACTGGGTCAACGTTATCCGGATTTAAAAGCATTACTGGCGGGAGACGGCTTGGCTGCAGCGAAAGCCTTTGTCGATGACGCGCCTGATGTGGCGGAGTCCGATGTCACGTTCTTACCGGTCATCGTTAACCCGGGGAAGATCCTGTGTGTCGGTATGAATTACGCGGCGAAACGCATAGAGTTTGATCAGGCCGACCCGGCGCCGACGCTGTTCGTGCGCTTTGCCGATTCTCAGACCGGGCACATGACCGATGTGCTGAAACCTCAGTTCTCGGATGAGTTCGACTATGAGGGCGAGCTGGCGGTAGTCATCGGTCGCCGGGGACAGAACATCGCTCGCGAAGATGCGCTATCGTTTGTCGCGGGATACAGCTGCTATATGGATGGTTCCGTACGTGACTGGCAGCACAGCTGGTTTACCGCCGGTAAAAACTGGCCGAAGACCGGCGCGTTTGGTCCTTACCTGACGACGAGCGATGAGATCCCCGATCCGCAGGTGTTGGATATCCACACTTACCTTAACGGCAGTCAGGTGCAGGAAGATAACACCAGCAACATGGTGCACAAGGTGCCGGAGCTGATCGAGTACATCAGCACCTTTACCTCGCTGGCGCCGGGCGATGTCATCATCACGGGGTCTCCGGGCGGCGTGGGTAAAAAGCGCCATCCGCCGCTGTTTATGCGCCCCGGCGATCGTATTGAAGTCGACATCGAACACCTCGGCAGACTGAGCAACACCATCGCTGAGGCCAAAAGCCGCATCGATGACGTGCAGCCCTCGTCAGCCACGATCACCCATTAATTTCGGTCCCCGTTCGCGCGGGGATATTTTTATCAGCCGTTATGTTGAATAGCCGTCAGAAGCAGGATTACCGTTATGTATGACGATGAGTCTTTCTTTATCACCACACTTGATGTCAAAGACCCTGCCGAGGAGCTGGAAGAGATTCACCAGTTTCTGACACGTTGTCAGTTGGGCATGGACAATGACGTAAACACCTTTGTGGTAGGGAGGCACTGCGGTCAACTGGTGGCCTGCGCGGGGCTGGCGTCGAACACCATCAAATGCGTGGCGGTGGATCCCGAGTTCAGAGACCTGAACCTGGGGGTGCGGATGGTCAATGAAGTGGTTCAGCTGGCCGCCGATCGCGGCACGTTCCACCTGTTTCTCTACACCAAACCCGATAATATCGCCATTTTTCGCGGCTGCGGCTTTTACCCCATCGCCAGTTACGACGAGACGGCGGTGCTGATGGAAAATACGCCGATCGGCATCAAACAGTATTGTCAGAAGCTGTCCGCGTTGCGGCAGCCCGGCGAGCGTATCGGCTCTATCGTGATGAACGCCAATCCCTTCACGTTGGGTCATCGTTATCTGGCCGAGCAGGCCGCCAGCGCCAGCGACTGGCTGCATATCTTCGTCGTGCGTGAAGACGTCTCTTTCTTTCCGTACAGCGAGCGGCTGGAGATGGTGCAGAAAGGGGTTGAACACATCCCCAATCTGACGGTACATCCCGGCTCAGATTACATGATTTCCAAGGCCACCTTTCCCGGCTATTTCCTGAAGGAAGAGAAGCTGATCACTCAGGCCCATGCGGCCATCGACCTGATTATTTTTCGCAAATACATCGCCCCCGCGCTCGGTATCAACCAGCGTTTCGTCGGGACAGAACCCTTCTGTCCGGTGACGTATCAATACAATCAGGATATGCACTACTGGCTGGAGCAGGACGGCAAAGTGAAGGCGCCTGCGCTCAAGGTGATTGAAATCGAGCGCACCTGCGAACACTCAGGCCGGGCCATCTCCGCATCGGAAGTCCGAAAACTCTTGAAGCTGCGCCAGCTCGATCCTATTCGAGACATGGTGCCGCCGACCACATTGCAGCATTTACAGCGTTACTGCGAGCCTCAGTACGCGTAATTCACTTTTCATGTATCAGGCAGGAAATAAAGATGAAGATTGTCAAGGAAGCCTTGGCGGGCACCTTTGAGTCCAGCGATTTGCTGGTCAAAGTCGCCCCTGCTGAAGGTCAGTTAACCGTCGTGATCAACAGTGAAGTCATCAAGCAGTTCGGAGATCAAATTAAAAAAGTCGTCGATGAAACCCTGCAGTCGCTGGGCGTTGAGGACGGCACCATAATCGTGGAAGACAAGGGCGCGCTGGACTGCGTGATCCGGGCTCGCGTGCAAAGCGCCATCCTGCGCGGGGCGGATGCCCAACAGATCGAATGGGAGAAACTCTAATGTCAACATTACGCCGCAGTATGCTGTTCCTCCCAGGCTCCAGCGCCGCCATGCTCTCCAACGCATTCATCTATAAACCCGACTCCATCATGTTCGACCTGGAAGATGCCGTGTCTCTGCGAGAAAAAGACACCGCGCGTCTGCTAGTGTTCCACGCGTTGCAACACCCGATGTATCGGGACATCGAAACCGTCGTGCGCATCAACCAGCTGAGCACGCCGTTCGGGCTGCTGGATTTGGAAGCGGCGGTTCGCGGAGGCGCGGATGTGATCCGTTTGCCGAAAACCGACTCCACCGACGATGTCGACGAGCTGGAACAGCATCTGGTGCGCATTGAGAAAGCGTGTGGTCGCGAAGTCGGATCGACGCGCATCATGGCGGCGATTGAATCCGCGGTCGGCGTCATCAACGCCGTGTCCATCGCACGTTCCTCCAAGCGCATGATCGGCATCGCGCTCGCGGCTTTCGACTATGTGATGGACATGCAGACGGAGCGCGGTGACGGCACCGAGCTGTTCTACGCCCGTTGCGCCGTGTTGCATGCCGCGCGTGCCGCTGGTATCGACGCTTTCGACGTGGTGTATTCCAACGTCAACGATGAAGAGGGCTTCCTGCGGGAGGTCGAACTGATCCGCAAACTGGGCTTCAACGGAAAATCGCTGATTAACCCGCGTCAGATTGAATTGCTGCACAACGCCTACGCGCCGACACAGGATGAGGTGGACTACGCCCAACTGGTGATTAAGACGGCGGAAGAAGGTGAGCGCGCCGGACTAGGCGTGATCTCGCTGAACGGCAAGATGATTGACGCGCCGATTATCGACCATGCCCGCCGGGTGGTGGAACGCGCCCAGGCATCCGGTGTGCGTAAGTGAACGTCGGCCTTTTTTCAGCAATGACAGGATTGGATCATGAGCAACATTATTGAAGCGCTGCGTCAGCAGTTTCCGGATAAAAGCGAGTTACAGCCGTTTGTCGACGCCAACCACAACACGCCGTGGCTGAACGATCTGACTCAGAAGCACGAGCGCAAGCTGTGTGCCGATTTGCAAGACGCCATCGTCAAAAGCGGTCTGAAAGACGGGATGACCATCTCCTTCCATCACCATTTCCGTGAAGGGGATAAGGTGATTAACAAGGTGATAGACACGCTGGCGGACATGGGATTCAAAGACCTGACGCTGGCCTCCAGCTCGTTGATGAGCTGCAACGCGCCGTTGGTCAAACACATCCGCAACGGGGTGATTCGCCAGATTTACACCTCGGGCATGCGCGGCAAGCTGGCCGACGCCGTTTCCCACGGATTGATGAAAGAGCCAGTGCAGATCCACTCGCACGGCGGCCGCGTGCATTTGCTGCAAAGCGGCGAACTGAAGATAGACGTCGCCTTTCTGGGCGTGCCGTGCAGCGATGAGTTCGGCAATGCCAATGGCACGGACGGCAAGTCCCGCTGCGGCTCGCTGGGCTATGCGATGGTGGATGCGGAGTTCGCTCGCCACGTTGTGCTGCTGACAGAAAGTCTGGTGCCGTTTCCCAATATGCCCGCCAGCATCGTGCAGGATCAGGTGGACTACATCGTGCAGGTCGACGAAGTCGGCGATCCGGCGAAGATCAGCGTCGGCGCGGCTCGCGTGACCAGTAACCCGCGTGAGTTGCTCATCGCTCGCTCCGCCGCCGATGTGATTGAGCATTCCGGTTATTTCAAACCCGGCTTCTCCATTCAGACCGGCTCCGGCGCGGCCTCCACCGCCTGCACCCGCTTCCTCGAAGATCGGATGCAGAAGCAGAATATCGTGGCGCGTTTCGCCCTCGGCGGCATCACCGGCAGCATCGTCGACCTGCATGAAAAAGGGTTAATCGAGAAACTGCTGGATACCCAGTGCTTTGATGCCAACGCGGCCGCGTCGCTGGCGACCAATCCTAACCACGTGGAAATCTCGACCAACGTCTACGCGAACCCGACTTCCAAGGCGGCGTGCTGCGATCAGTTGGACGTGGTGATCCTCAGCGCGCTGGAAATCGATCTGGACTTCAATGTCAACGTCATCACCGGCTCCGACGGCGTGATGCGCGGGGCTTCCGGCGGACACTGCGACGTGGCGACGGCGGCTAACCTGACGGTGATCGTGGCGCCGTTGATTCGCAGCCGTATTCCGACGGTGGTTCGTCACGTCACCACCTGTGTGACGCCGGGCGAAAGCATCGACGTCCTGGTGACCGATCACGGAATTGCCGTCAATCCGGCGCGTCCTGAAGTGGCCGAGCAACTGACGGCCGCTGGACTGACCGTCATGTCGATCGAAGCGCTGTATGAACGTGCTGTGGCGCTGGTAGGCGAGCCGAAACCGATCGCGTTTCACGACCGTATCGTCGGGGTGATCCGCTATCGCGACGGTAGCGTCATCGACGTCGTGCGTCAGGTGAAAGAGGACGATGAATAACGTGACGGCGCTGTTGCCCGAGACGGTTTCGCTGGAACGCCTGCTGGAAGCGAAAGAACGACGTGCCGCTCGCCAGCAGCGCCTGCTGGCGCGTCACCATGCCCCTTTGGTGTCGTTGACGCTGGTGACGCCGGGGCCGGTCAAGGACTCGCCGCTGTATCGCCGCGCGATGGAAGAGGCTGTGGCGGCGTTCGACGCGTTGAGCCGCGAACAAGGCTGGCAGGTAGCGGAACATCAGCTGCACTGGCCGGTGACGGGCGCGGAAGGATTCTGGGCGGTGGACGGCGATGCGTTGGCGATTAAACGCGCTACCGTGTCACTTGAAGACTCGCATCCGCTGGGGCGGCTGTGGGACTTCGACGTTTTCTGCCCGCAGTCCGGCGCGCTCAACCGCGCTCGTCTGGAACGTGCCGGTCGCCGCTGTCTTTTGTGCGACGAGCCCGCGCATGCCTGCGCGCGTTCGCGGCGGCATCCGTTGCCCGACGTCATTGCCCGGATTGAGGAGAGGCTGAATGCCTATTTCTCCTCACGCTGACGAATGTCTGGCTCAGACTGCCGTGTCCTCTGGCGCTCGCGCGGCGCTGCCTTTGCCGGATATTGACCGGTGGGTGGTGCAGGCGCTGACGGTAGAGGTCATGCTGACGCCAAAACCGGGTCTGGTGGACCGGGCTAACAACTGTCTCTTATACACATCTGACGCTGCCGACGAAGA
>NZ_CAMKXG010000203.1 GCF_946477055.1 Lonsdalea britannica
GATGACGTGCAACAAAGCTATCAGGACAGCCGTGCCCTGATACAAAAATGGCATCATCATGGTCGGCTGCTGTATGCGGTAACGCCGCGTTTCGCGCCTACATCTACGCCGGAGCAATTAAGACTGGCGGGTGAACTGCTGCGCGAGTTTCCGGACGTTTATATGCAAACGCATCTCAGTGAAAACCAAAACGAAATTGACTGGGTTAAATCACTCTTCCCCGAGCATCGCCACTATTTGGATGTGTATCATCATCACGGTCTTACCGGTTCTCGTTCCCTGTTTGCACACGCCCTTCATCTTGAAAAGGACGAAGTGGACACGTTGTCGCGCAGTCGTTCCTCCGTCGCCTTCTGTCCAAGCTCGAACCTGTTTCTCGGCAGCGGACTGTTCCCGCTACACGCTATGAAAGCTGCCGGCATCCGCGTGGGGATGGGTACCGATGTCGGGGCTGGCACCAGTTTGTCCCTCCTGCAAACGCTGAATGAGGGCTACAAGGTGCAACAGTTACTGGGCGAAAAACTGTCCGCTCGCGAGGGGTTGTATCAGGCAACATTAGGAAGTGCGGAGGCGCTCTCTTTGGATGACAAACTGGGGAATTTCCTGCCGGGTAAAGAAGCGGACTTTGTCGTTCTCGACTGGGCCATCACGCCATTGCAGCGGTTGCGACAAGAGCAGGCGACTACGCTGGACGAGAAGCTGTTTGCCCTGATGATGCAAGGTGATGACCGCAATGTAGCCAAGACCTACGTCAACGGCGCCTGCGTCTATACACGCGAAGAGTCGACATGACGCCATCCGAGCATTATCGCTTTATCACCTCATTGGCATGACTGAGTGGTTTATTGGCAAAAACGAATCGTTTTCCATATAATTTTTCTTTCTTATTAGTTAGTTCGGGCGAGAAATCTCTGGCGCAGGGAAGTTTCTGGCTATAATGCAACTTATAAGCAGTCACTTACGCTATGGGCGACAGGTGGCTGCGGCATAAAACACCGAATATTGCATTATGCTGAAATGGGACCAGTGCGTTCTCTCCCGGAGAGGTTCGTTTTTTCTGTTACTCAGCTTCAGCATGTTACCTCCTGTTCAAGGTGAACTTGCGGCCGATCTGGCGTACAGAATTTATCAGCCTGATAACCTTTATACATGCCGGGATGGCCATTCTCTTTTTGAACCACCATCCATCCTGGCATCGACCATAACAGCAAATTATTTAAGGCATAACCATGATTCCGCCTCTCGATGCCGGCGCAAAGGAACAACGGAGTGCCCTTCTGCGCATGATGAACATCCTGGATACGCGACCGGTCGAAGAATTGGAACGTATCACCCGCATTACCCAGTCCTTCTTCGAGGTCGATAGCGTGGTGATCTCTTTAATCGACACTGACCGCCAATGGTCGTTATCACGGCGAAATTTCCCCTATTCGGAAACACCGTTGTCGATCTCTTTTTGCGTTCATACGGTCGCGTCCAACGAGCCGCTTATCATTCCCGACGCGCGTAAAGATCCCCGATTCAGTGATAATCCGATGGTCACGGGCAAACAACAGGTCCGATTCCACGCGAGTTATCCGCTACGCTCGTTCTACGGCATCCCATTGGGAGCACTTTGCCTTTATCACAGTCAGCCCGTTGAATTTACCGATAAAAAGCTCGAGCAACTCAGTGATATGGCTTACGTAGTGCAAACCTATCTGCAAAGAGTCGAAATGCAGGCCGAAGCCGAAAGCACGCGGGATATGCTGCACAGGGCAGACTACGTCAACCGTCAGATTTTTTCTCAGGCAGCCATTGGCCTCGTACTGATGACGCCGGATAAAAAACCGATCAGAGTCAACCATACAATCTGCAAAATGCTGGGATATACCGAAGAAGGGTTATTGCAGACCACGATGGAAAATGTGACGTACCCCGGCGATCTCGCGTTGACCAAAGAGCGCTACGATAACCTTCTAAAGATGGGCAATCGCAATACCACGTTCCAAAAGCGCTATTGCAGGATGGATGGCTCGCTGCTGTGGGCGATGGTGTCGGTGGCTCTTCTCTACAATCCCGATGGCAGTCAGCATGGCCTGCTGTTGGCGATAACCGACATCAGTAATCAGAAAGCCTCGGAAACCGCGCTCCTTACGCTAAGTAAGGAGTTGGAGCAGCGCGTAGAACAACGTACGGAAGAGCTGCAGCGCAGCCATCAGTTTATTCAGGATATTACCGATCATATTCCCGCAATGATCTCCTGCATCAGCCCGGACAATATCTTTACCTTTGCTAATCATCACCTCAAGGTGCTGCTGGGAAGTCAGGGCGATGAGCCCATTAACTCTCACATCAGAGCAACCCTGCGTCCGAAGGAACGTAAACTGTTCATGCCGCTGCTGGATAAGGTGCGCAAAACCCGGCAGCCAGTGCATATTGAGCACACAGTGAACTTGCCTTCAGGAGTCGATACCACCTACCACACGCAGATGGTACCGGCAGAACCGCCCGCGCAAGGCGTTTACATCTTTTCCACCGATATTACCGACCTGACGTCTTTGCGCGATCAGCTCAAATTCGAAGCCAATCACGACCATCTCACCGGATTACCCAACCGACGCGCCGTTATCTCCTACCTGAACCAGCTCGCCATGAAGCCACGTAAGGGAGGTCTGGCGCTGCTGTTCTTTGATCTGGACAACTTTAAACACTACAACGACCATTACGGGCACGAATTTGGCGATCGGGTGATTAAAACCTTCGCTCGCATTTTGGGTCAAAATACCCGCGCCCACGATCTGATCGGGAGATTGTCAGGTGACGAGTTCGTCATGGTATTGCACGAGCGCAAAGATATGGCGCGTGAAGTGGAAGAGCTCAGCCGCACGTTGAAAGAGCGCATAGAAAAACCCACACGCATTCGGGGTCACGACATCGTGCTTTCCGCCAGCGTGGGTATTGCAATCTTAGGAAAAAACGATCGTTTGGATGTCAATCACTTCATTCATGAAGCAGATACCGCGATGTACCAGGCTAAACGCCGGAGCATTCACTCCTCTCGCGGTCACAAGCACGACGCCCAAAGCGACAAGAAGTGACACCGTCACTGAAAATATTCTGCAAAATTTCTCTGCCTGTCTATACTCCCTGTCGGTTGCCGCTGAGTTCAGCGGCATGCCCCTATCCAGCATTCCTTCCTTTTCCTAACCTACTGTTTGCTCTCAGCTCATACAACCCCAGGCACTAGCCCTCAATGGCTCAAAACTGGTTACATAACGGTACTGGTATCGCAACGTAGCGAGTGAGAAATGATCTGTATTTTCTTCCTGATACGCCGCGAGCCATAGGGAAGCTGATGAAATCCAGCTTGAATGACCGTTTTGGACGGGGGATGCGTTAACTAAGGAGAGAATTTATCCCCACATAGCGTCCTACAAGAGGAGTTAACATAATGAGTGAAACAGATAAAAGTATTTTGTCGCTATTCCTTATCGGCCTGTTGATTGCCGTCGGAAAAATTTTGATCAGCGGTAAACCCATCAGCCTGGGGCAATTTACCGGTCGATTATTACTGGGGGGATTTGTGTCGATGATTGCCGGTGTGGCGTTGATACAATTCCCAACGCTGTCCCCTATTGCCATCAATGGCATTGGCGCAGCACTGGGGATTGCCGGCTATCAAACGATCGAATTATTTCTCCAGCGCCGAGCCCGCCACCAAGGGGATAAGGATAAAGATAAAAGCAGCGACAAAAATGATAGTAATCGGACAGAATAGTGATTCTGAACGTGGTGTGCTTTCATCCCCGGGCTGACATCGATGAAGGCTTCGCCATGGCGTTATCAGAATGTCTTTCTCGACACACACACGACAGGTATTTCCGTCAGCCCAAACCTTTCCTATGCTCTCATTACGTGTCACGAGAGCCCTTTCTCTCCTATCACGCAGCCGCAGGATGCTGTCTGATTCAAGTTACCTATGAACGTCGCCGTCCCCCAGTGAGCCGGTAAAGAGCTTATTGACAGTAAAATGCATCTGACGGGGGGTGTGAACCAAAGAACCCAACGACTCCGTGCTATACTGCCCTTCCCAGAGATTTTTAGTATGAAATCAGAAGACACCCTTGATTGGTATCCCGCCCAACTGCCTCCCGTCAAAATTATCTTAGGCAATGCCGTTCTAGAGGTGATGAAAGTCGGCCGTCCTGTTAATACCCGCACCCTGCTGGAGTTTCTGCTGGTTATGCAGGGTAGACAGAAACGGCGTGATGATAAAATTGCCATGCAAACGGCGATCAATGTTTTAAAAAACAATCAGGCCGTTCACGGCAGAAGTTGAATTCTTCAGCACTAATGACGTGAGTAGATTGCGTATCTCAATGCTGGCGTCTCCACTCTTCAATCATCTGTTTTGACACGTCACTGTCGTAGCAGATAGGCGCATAGCCCCCGGCTCGACTCCATGCGCTTCGACCGCCGCACCGGCTACCATTTTTGGCTGAGTTATAAGGGCATGGACAATTTCCTGGATACTCATTGATTGAATCCTGAATAATGGCTTTTTTTACCTGCTCGTCACTCAAAATAGGTGTTTTGGCCGCTGAAATATTCATAAATAATAAAGCGAAAACCGCGATTATTTTTAGGCTAATAATATTATTATTTCTCATCTCTCTTTCCGATTGGATTCACTAAAATATAAGTTATTCCCGGCAAACATATTCATTCCCCTCAAGCGTGATTCACCGACGGATTTCGCCCTGATAAAACGGCCAAATATGGTGACTTTGCTATAGTGAAAATAAGTTACTCAGCAGAGGAATAACCCATGTTCAAAGAAGGTGATATTGTTCAGAGCAAAACCGGGGGGCCCAAGATGGTTATCCATAAGGTCGAAGACAACCAACTGTGGTGCGTCCGGGTGGATGACTCGTTAAAGAAGGAGCTCATCGTTGCGGCTGACGCCGTAGAACACTATCGGGAAGAAGGCCCTTTCGGCGTTTGCTAAATCAGAAGGCGGCCCACGCCGCCTGAATGTCCCTGCGTGACGGGCGCCGTTCTTGTGCAACAAAACCGTTGAGCGCCAACAGTCCCTTCTCAGCACCACCATGGATGACCAGGCCATGCACCGTTTACCGCCAAATTCAACGTGCCGTCATTCTCTGCCCTCACAACGACAAGCCATTTTCCTCATAAGCAGTCACCTTCAAAAGGTTCATTGATACCGAATTAAGCTATTCTCCCTCCGAATTTATGACTAATAAGTATTGCTCCAATAACACGAAGCTTGTTAAATATAGACTTTGATAGAAGGCAATTATACGCAGGTGTCGCCAATTATTTAATAGAGAGTAAAAACATTACCGGCGTGACATCATTTCATTACACAGCATAAAAGCGAATCAACCATTGAATGACATTAGGCTTTACACACAACTATTTTTAATTAAATCATCATTTAACACTCTTTATCCCGAATATATCAACATAGCAATAAAGAATTGCTTTATTAAAAAATCAATTTTCAATTAACTATGCCGAACTAAAATCCCGGCTTACAATGAACGCTATGCCAATGAAAGATTTTGATAACCGCCTTATTTCCAGGCTCGCTGAACTCAATAACAAAGGTTTTTCCAAAGCGGATATGGCCAGAGCCGCGAACGTTAGCAAGCAAGCGGTGACCGGATGGTTTAGAACCGGAACGATAAGCAAAGCCTCAGCACTCGCCGTAGCGGATGCGAGCGGAGTTTCCATCTCCTGGCTGTTTGGTAAAAAGGTCGATGAAGCCCATGGCTTGAAAGAGCGTGAAATGAGAATGCTTAATGTATTTCGTCAACTACCTGAACCTGAACAAGATCACATGATCGACTTATTCCAGGTGAGACTGAGGGAGATTGACGAATACGTCGATAAATATTTGCGTGGCAGAGTGAAACAAGAATAAAGAGGTTCTTTTATTTTCACCCCCCCATTTCCTCTACGGGAGAAATAAATGGAAAGTTTTAAGGCTCGGCTGAAAAATCATATAGAGCATGTCAAAAAAGTCTCTGAACATTGTACTACCGAAGAAACCACTAAACAGGCGTTGATTCTCCCCTTTCTGGATATTCTTGGTTTTAACGCCTACGATCCGCAAAAGGTCCGAGCTGAATACGGCGCAGACTTCCCTGGAGCGAAAGTCGGTGAAAGAGTCGATTATGCGTTATTTTGCCAAGGCGTTCCGGTTATGTTTATCGAAGCCAAATCTTATCAAGAGAAGATAGACAACCACTGCCCACAGCTTTCCCGCTATTTTAACTCCACTCCAGAAGTGACGATTTCCGCCATCACCAACGGCATCGAATGGCGTTTTTTTACCGATTTGAAAGAGAAGAACATCATGGATCCTGTCCCATTTCTGAGGTTAAGAATGGATAGCGTGACAGACTCCGATGCCGAGCAATTATTCAGGTTCAGACATGATAAATTTAAGCCAGAAGCGCTTCGGACTCTGGCGGAGGAAAGCGTTTATATCACGGCTTTCGTCAAAGTTATCAGTGAAAGTCT
>NZ_CAMKXG010000204.1 GCF_946477055.1 Lonsdalea britannica
GGATTAAGGTGTCCCGATTCATGCTCATGATGCTGCCTACGATAATGCAGCAGATATAGAGGTAGAGAATGTTGGTGGACTTATAAAATAGCGTGGTGGAGTCAACGACGACCTTCGGCAGCAGCCCATAATACACCAGCGCCGAGGGGATAAAGGTAGCGCAAATGGCGGCGGCGCCCATTTTACCGATAATCGGCAAACGCTTGCCGAATTCCCCGCAGGCAAAACCGAAAAACGCCAGCGTCGCGACCATCACGACAATATCGCTGGGGAGCTTGCCATCCAGACAGTCGAGCGCGATTAATACACCGATAAGAAGAAATAGCGGCAGAGGAATAATACCGACTTTGTATGTATCCAGTACGTACCACCATTTTTCTTTCAGCGAACGCTTCACAGAGGTCTTATCCTTTACAACGATATATGAATCATCTGTCGTACTCATGCCCTATCCCCCTTATATTATTTTACCAGCCATATTAGGAGGTCAAAACCCATTATTGTGTGATAACCTTCAAATTGAAAAATGAGTTTTAATGGCACTTATGGTTTTTAAAGTTTTAATTATTAATTTGATAAAAAACAAGTGGTTACCAAGTTAACATTATTAAACAATTTTCATGAATATGCCGTTAATTTTTATCCCGATATCGCTGGCGGAAATATCCCCTGATTATGTTATAAAAAGGTAATTGAAATGTTCATTATCGAATTACTTTGCCCATGAATGTCTACATATATGCCGGTGGATATTAATCCTGCCTACGACTTATCTGTCGGCGCTCACAAGAATGGGTACTGCTCATCCCCTTGCACTTCTTTCATGCTAGATTGAACTTTAAGAAAAACAAACTTAGTGGTGTTAGCGCAACATGGCATTTAGGCTTTCCTTTCATCTCAGACTCTTCATTTATCTGATGATTTTTTTCTCCCTGCTATTAGCGATGGGCAGCCTTTATTATTACCGCGCAACATCTCAACGCCTCTACAATGAGCTAGGCGGTCGGGCACAGGTGCAGGCGAAAGAGATCGCCGTGATCCCGTCACTGATCACCAGCGTGCAGCAACGCGATATCCCCGCCATCGACCTTTTAGGACAGAAATTAATACAGAACAGCGACGCCAGCTTTATCGTGATTGGCGACCGCAGCGGCGTGCATCTGTTTCACTCCTCGGATGCATCTCTGGTCGGCAGCCAGATGGTCGGCGGCGACAACGCGGATGTGCTGGCCGGCAAGACGACGATCACCCTACGCCACGGCGGCACCGGTATTTCTCTGCGCAGCAAAGCGCCGATTATGCACGGTAACGAGGTCATCGGCATCGTCTCCGTCGGCTACCTGAAAACGCATATCGACAGCCTGTCGCTGAGTAATGTCAGCCACGTCCTGCTGGCAATCGTGGCGATCTTCATCGCATTGTTCCTGTTTTCATGGTGGTTCTCACACAATCTCAAAAAGCAGATGTTCGGGCTGGAACCGCAGGAAATCAAACTGCTGGTGCGCCAACAGCAGGCGCTGCTCGAATCCATCGACGAGGGCGTCATCGCCATCGACAAACAATCACACATCGCCGCCATCAACCATTCGGCAAAAACGTTGCTGGAACTGAACGATCCCGCCGTGACGCTCCGTGGCAGGCCGATAGACGAAGTCATCAAATCCGTCCCCTTCTTTTCCAGCGATGAGATGTGGACCAGCGATACCCACGACGAAATTTGCCGTTTCAATCACGTCACCGTCATCGCCAGCCGCGTACGCATTATGTTGGAAGACGAGCTGCAGGGCTGGGTCATCAGCTTTCGCGATAAAAACGATCTCCACACGCTGAGCCTCCAGCTCAGCCAGGTCAAACGCTACGCCAGCAGCCTGCGGATATTGCGCCATGAGCAGCTGAACTGGACGGCGACACTGGCCGGGCTGCTGCATCTGGAGCGCTACGATGAAGCCATTCGCTACATTGAAGCGCAATCACAGGGCGCGCAGGCTACGCTGGACTTTATCTCCGCGCGTTTCAGCGCCCCCGCCCTGTGCGGGCTGCTGCTGGGGAAATACGCCAGCGCGCGGGAGAAGGGTCTGCAAATGTTTTTCGATCCTCGCTGCCAGCTGCAGGTTATCCCGGGCGCACTCCGTGAGACGGAGTTAATGTCGATCATCGGCAATCTGCTGGATAACGCGATGGAAGCCACGTTGGCCAGCCCGCGGCCACACGAACCTATCGAAGTTTATATTCACGATAATGAGCGGGAGCTGGTGATTGAAATCGCCGACAAAGGCACCGGTATTTCCCCGGCGATCGCCGACCGCATTTTTGATATGGGCGTCACCAGCAAAACCTCCGGCGATCATGGGCTGGGGCTTCATCTGGTCGCCAATTATGTCAATCAGGCCCAAGGGGTGATTGAGGTGTCCGCCAACCCGCCGCAAGGCACCATTTTTTCCGTATTTATTCCCCGGCACCTTACCGAGATTCACCAGACAGAGACCAACAGGAACACAGAGCATCATGTCAATTGAGAAACCCACGTCGTCGACGGACAAATCGGTCGAAAACTTCGAGATATTGATTGTCGAAGATGAAAAACGACTGGCCGACATTCATGCCGAGTTTATTGAAAAGAATTTCAACCTACGCATCGTCGGTATCGCTTCTACGCTGCAGGAAGCGCGGCGACTGCTTCAGCAGCATCGCCCTCGATTAATGCTGCTGGACAACTATCTGCCGGATGGCGAAGGCATTTCGTTGATCGAGAGCGAACTCATGAAGGGAATGAACTGTTCGGTCATTTTCATCACGGCCGCGAGCGATATGGATACCTGCGCGCAGGCAATCCGCTGCGGCGCGTTCGACTACATCATCAAACCCGTGTCCTACCCCCGGCTGCGCTCATCACTAGAGCGCTTCATCCAGTTCGTTAAGGCGCAATACACCTACAAATTCGTCGACCAGCAGAACGTGGACGTGCTGTATCAGCTGCAGTCGAGCGCCGCGCCGACGGGTTCAACGGTAAAGGGCATTGAGGAAAACACTCTGAATCTGATCCAGCAGATCTTTCATGACGCTCCGGACACGCTGTTTTCAGTCGACGAAGTGGTCGCCCGCACGGGACTGAGCAAAACGACCGCCCGCCGTTATCTGGAGCACAGTCTGGAGAATCATTTTCTCGAAGTGCAGATGCTATACGGGAAAATCGGCCATCCTCGCCGCCTGTACCGAAAAAATAGCGGCTGAAACGGCTTCGTCAGTTGAGCGGGATCGTCATCGGGTCCGGATGCAAATACTCAAACCCCAGTTCACGGCAGATAAGCTGCCCATCGACCAGGCGCGCCGTCGCCGGGTCGCCCGCCAAAAATCGGGGTGGATCCAGGTGCAGACGCTGCGCCTGCGCAGTATAAAAAATCTCTCGGGAAGGATGCAGCGGCGCGCACAGGTTGTAGAGGTGCCCGCCGTGCGGCAGCTGTAACAGCAGGAAAATAGCCGCCACCACATCCTCCTGATGAACCAGATTGACGCCGTGGCTGCCATTCGGCACGTCGAGGCGTCCGGCCAGAAAACGCCCCGGATGACGCTCAGCGCCCACTAGACCAGCAAGCCGAACGATATCCACTTCGGTATTCGGCAGCGCATGCAGCCACTGCTCCAGCTCAACAATGCTCTGCGCTGTCGCGGTTTCGGGCTGTAGCGCGCTGCTCTCCTTCACGGTGCCCTGCGTCC
This sequence comes from Lonsdalea britannica, assembly GCF_946477055.1. Classification (GTDB taxonomy): domain Bacteria; phylum Pseudomonadota; class Gammaproteobacteria; order Enterobacterales; family Enterobacteriaceae; genus Lonsdalea; species Lonsdalea britannica_A. The sequence continues at coordinate 3,715 of NZ_CAMKXG010000204.1, forward strand.
TTCCGTACACCGATGTCGTGCTGGTAAACACAATGCGGCGAACCCCATAGGCCAACGCGCTGTTGACAATCGCCTGCACCGCATCCAGATAGTGCGCGCCCTCTTGGGAGACCCTGCTTGGCGGCAGCGTGACAATCAGCGCATCCGTTTTCAGCAGCGCTTCCAAAGCACGAGCGTCGCACTCCGGCTGCGGCGTCAAACGCAGGCGGTAACACTCAATCCCAACGTTGCGCGCCGCTTCTACGCCGTCGTCTGTCGTTTTGCTTCCGGCTACCTGATACCCTCGGCCCATCAACGCCAATGCCAGCGGCATACCCAGCCAGCCTAACCCGATAATCGACACTTTTTTCATTTTTCGCTCCTGCCGTAACCGGCTTGGTTTCTCACCCACTATTCACGCTCAATTAACCATAGCAACATCAAATGCCCGCAGAGAGGTAAAAAACGGTTGCATAACTGACACGACTTGGTTTAGGTTAAGTCCCAGACGGAAATAAATTCATCGACATTAGTGGAAAATATTATGTTAAGCACTCTGTTCAACCACCATCATCACCATCATCCTGACTAGTCTTTCAGGCGATTGGTGCTGGAAGACATCTAGATCTTCCAGTGGCGCAGAATGCTAAAGAGAGCCCTCGGAAGATCATCTTCCGAGGGTTTTTTTATGGCCCCCCGTTTTTAAAAGAAGCCTGCATCAACAGGCGCATCAGACAGGAAAATTGAGGTTTATATGCTGGATAAAACACGTTTACGCATTGCGATGCAGAAATCAGGCCGTTTGAGCGACGAATCTCGCGAGTTACTGGCCCGCTGCGGGATTAAAATCAATCTACAGCAGCAACGTCTCATCGCTTTCGCTGAGAATATGCCCATCGATATCCTGCGCGTTCGCGATGACGATATCCCGGGGCTGGTCATGGACGGCGTCGTCGATCTGGGCATCATCGGCGAAAACGTGCTGGAGGAAGAATTACTCGACCGTCGCGCTCAGGGCGAAGACCCGCGTTACTTTACGCTGCGCCGTTTGGATTTCGGCGGCTGCCGCCTGTCGCTGGCGATGCCGCTGGATGAGGAATATACCGGTCCTCAATGCCTGCAAAACAAACGCATCGCCACGTCCTACCCTCACCTCCTGAAGCAGTACCTCGATAAGCAAAACATCAATTTCAAATCCTGCCTGCTGAACGGCTCCGTTGAAGTCGCCCCTCGCGCGGGTCTGGCCGATGCCATCTGCGATCTGGTGTCCACCGGTGCGACGCTGGAAGCCAATGGACTGCGCGAAGTTGAAGTCATCTACCGTTCTAAAGCCTGCCTGATCCAGCGCGATGGCGAAATGCCGGCGGAGAAACAGCAGCTGATCGACAAACTGCTGACGCGTATGCAGGGTGTGATTCAGGCCCGTGAATCCAAATACATCATGCTGCACGCGCCGAGCGAACGTCTGGACGAAATCATCTCGCTGCTGCCGGGCGCCGAACGTCCTACTATTCTGCCGCTGGCCGGAGAGAAAAGCCGCGTCGCCATGCACATGGTGAGCAGCGAAACCCTGTTCTGGGAAACGATGGAAAAACTGAAAGCGCTGGGCGCCAGCTCTATTCTGGTGCTGCCGATTGAGAAGATGATGGAGTAATCACCATGTCGAACAGCTTCGAAACACTGATTGATTGGCAGACCTGTTCAGAACAAGAGCGGCAACAGCTGCTCACCCGTCCGGCGATTTCCGCGTCTGATCGCATTACCACGATCGTCAGCGACATTCTGGATCGCGTTAAAGACGAGGGCGACAGCGCCCTGCGTGACTTCAGCGCCAAATTCGACAAAGTGCAGGTGAATAACCTGCGCATCAGTCAGCAGGACGTCGACGCCGCGGCCGACCGTCTGGGCGATGACATCAAACAGGCGATGGCGATTGCCGTACGCAATATCAAAACGTTCCACGAGGCGCAGCAACTGCCGCCGGTGGATGTTGAAACCCAGCCGGGCGTTCGCTGCCAGCAGCTGACCCGCCCTATCGCCAACGTGGGACTCTACATTCCCGGCGGTTCTGCACCGCTGCTTTCTACCGTGCTGATGCTGGCGACGCCCGCAACCTTGGCGGGCTGCAACCGCGTCATCCTGTGCTCGCCGCCGCCGATTGCGGATGAAATTCTGTATGCGGCGCAGCTGTGCGGCGTGCAGGAAGTCTTCCAGCTGGGCGGCGCGCAGGCGGTAGCGGCGATGGCGTTCGGCACCGAAAGTATTCCCAAGATGGACAAGATCTTCGGCCCCGGTAACGCCTACGTGACCGAAGCCAAACGTCAGGTGAGTCAGCGTCTGGATGGCGCGGCGATCGATATGCCCGCCGGGCCTTCCGAAGTGCTGGTGATTGCCGACAGCGGCGCAACGCCGGACTTTATCGCTTCCGACCTGCTCTCTCAGGCGGAGCACGGTCCGGACTCGCAGGTGATTCTGCTGACGCCGGATCGCGAGGTGGCTCAGGCCGTCACCGTGGCGGTCGAACAGCAGCTTAGTCAGCTTCCGCGCCGCGAAATCGCCGCGCAGGCGCTGGCCAGCAGCCGCGTGATCGTTACCCGCGATCTGGCTCAGTGCGTTGAGATCAGCAACCAGTATGGCCCGGAACACTTGATCATCCAGACCCGCAATGCCCGCGAGCTGGTTGACGACGTCATCAGCGCCGGTTCGGTCTTCCTCGGCGACTGGTCGCCGGAGTCCGCGGGCGATTATGCCTCGGGCACCAACCATGTGCTGCCAACCTACGGCTATACCTCCACCTATTCCAGTCTGGGACTGGCGGATTTCCAGAAACGGATGA
>NZ_CAMKXG010000205.1 GCF_946477055.1 Lonsdalea britannica
TCTTGTGCCGAAGGGCCGTCGGCCGGTGCGCCGAGCGCATGTTTATCAATGAATCCGGTGCCGAAGCCGAAAGCGAGCGCAGCGCGCTCTTGGGTGCCGGGGCGTACCCGGACGATCTCGCCGCGTTTGATTTCTGCGACGACAGTCATGCTGTCGCCAATCGCAGCATAAACACGGCTGTCGCGGATGAGCGTTCGATATTCGGAAGACGGTTCAGCGTAGCGCGATAACGCTTCAGCGCCGGTCAGCAACGCCAGAAGCGCCAGACCGATGCCTAGCGCTGCCGTCCTGGATGGAAAGTGCATAGGGAATTGACTTGTTGATGCCGATAATCAAAAACGCCCCCCGAAGGGGGCGAACACATTAGCCGCGCAGGCCGCGACCCCGTTCGATAAGCCACCACGCCAGCGCATAAAACGCGACGATAAAGATCACCAGTACGCCGAGCGTCAACGTCAGTGAAACGTCGTTGATCCCGAGAAAGCCGTAGCGGAAACCGCTGATCATGTACACAATCGGGTTCAGCTGGGATACGGACTGCCAAAACGGCGGCAGCAGCGTGAGCGAGTAAAAGACTCCGCCAAGATAGGTCAGCGGCGTCAGCACGAAGGTCGGGATCAGGCTGATGTCGTCAAAGGTTTTGGCGTACACCGCGTTCAATAGACCGGCCAGCGAAAACAGCATCGCGGTCAGCAACAGCGTCACCACAATCATCCACCAGGCATGCACGTGCAGCGGGACGAAGAACAGCGACACCGCGGTCACCAGAATCCCCACGCAGATCCCACGCGCCATCCCGCCGCCGATATAACCGGCGATGATAATGTGCGTCGGCACCGGCGCCACCAGCAGTTCTTCGATGTTGCGCTGAAATTTCGCGCTGAAGAACGACGACGCGACGTTGGCGTAGGCGTTAGTAATGACCGACATCATGATGAGACCGGGAACGATGAACTGCATGTAGGTAAAGCCATGCATTTCGCCGATGCGCGAGCCGATCAGGTTACCGAAAATGATGAAGTAGAGCGTCATGGTGATGACCGGCGGCACGAGCGTTTGCACCCAAATGCGGGCAAAACGATTCACTTCTTTCGTCCAGATACTCTGCAATGCGACCCAATACAACCTGCTCATGCTTTCTCCTCGTTGGCATGTTCTCCATGATGGTTAACCAGACTGACGAACAGCTCTTCCAACCGGTTAGCCTTGTTCCGCATGCTCAGTATTTGAATGCCCTGCGCGCTCAGCTGACTGAACACGCCGTTCAGCCCCTGATCCCGTTTCACGTCGACCTCCAGCGTCGTCGTGTCCACCAGCCGATGCTGATAGCCGTCCAGACGAGGCAAGGCGCTTTTTGACGCCAGATCGAGAATGAAGGTTTCCGACTGCAGTTTGGAGAGCAGCTGCTTCATCGAGGTGTTTTCCACCAGCAGGCCGTTCTGAATGATGCCGATATTGCGGCACAGCATTTCCGCTTCTTCGAGGTAGTGCGTGGTCAGAATAATGGTGGTGCCCTGCCCGTTCAGCTCCTTAAGGAACCCCCACATAGACCGGCGCAGTTCGATATCCACCCCTGCCGTCGGTTCGTCGAGGATCAGTAGTTTGGGTTCATGCATCAGGGCGCGGGCGATCATCAGACGCCGCTTCATGCCGCCGGACAACATGCGCGCCCGTTCGTTGCGTTTGCCCCACAGATCGAGCTGATTGAGGTATTTCTCGGCGCGTTGCTGCGCCGTTTTACGATCGACGCCGTAGTATCCCGCCTGATGCGTCACAATCTGATAGACGGTTTCAAACGGGTTAAAATTGAATTCCTGCGGCACCAGTCCCAGCTGGCGTTTGGCGTTGACGATGTCCTGATCGATGTCGTAACCGAAGACTTTAACTTTGCCTGAGGTCTTGTTCACCAGTGAGCTAATGATGCCGATGGTCGTGGATTTCCCCGCGCCGTTCGGGCCGAGCAGCGCATAAAAGTCGCCGGCCTCCACCTGTAAATCGATCCCTCGCAGCGCTTTGACTCCTCCTGGGTAGGTCTTGCTTAATTTCGCTAGTTCCAGTGCATACGTCATAAGAAAAAGGATGCCTTATTGTCAGTGTGTACGTCAGTTTTCAATGTTAAAACCCCAGTGATTGCTCTATATTAACTCCACTGCCATTTGTTGTTACAGGTCATTTACTTTCATGAAAACAATCGAAACGCTCATCGCTAATAACCAGAATTGGTCCGAAAAGATGGTGAAGGAAGATCCGGGTTATTTTGAACGATTAGCTCAGGCGCAGCGCCCGCGTTTTCTATGGATTGGATGTTCGGACAGTCGGGTTCCCGCGGAGAGCCTGACCAGCCTGGAGCCGGGAGAGCTCTTTGTTCACCGCAACGTCGCCAACCTGGTGATCCATACCGATTTGAACTGCCTGTCGGTCGTGCAGTATGCGGTCGAAGTGTTAGAAGTAGAACACATCATCATCTGCGGTCACTACGGCTGCGGCGGCGTACAGGCGGCGGTGGAAAACCCCGAGCTGGGGCTGATTAATAACTGGCTGCTGCACATCCGCGATCTGTGGTACAAGCATAGCTCTCTGCTGGGAGAATTGCCTCCCGAAGAGCGCTTCAACAAACTGTGTGAACTCAACGTGGTAGAGCAGGTTTATAACCTCGGCCACTCCACCATCATGCAGTCCGCCTGGAAACGGGGCCAGAAGGTGATGATCCACGGCTGGGTCTACGGTATTCAGGACGGTCGGCTGAGCGATCTGGAAGTCACCGCCACCAGTCGCGAATCGCTGGAACAGCGCTACCGCCGTACGATGTCCTCACTGCTGTCATCTTCCCGGGTAGACTAATCGCAGTAAAAAGCCGCGCTCAGCAATCGCTGTTGGCGCGGCTTTTTCATTCTAGCTTGCACAAGCGGCCAGCTTACTCCGGCACGACCTTGCCGACGTACGGCAGGTGACGATAGTGCTGCGCGTAGTCGATGCCGTAACCCACCACGAATTCGTCTTCGATAGAGAAGCCAACCCATTCGACGGGCACTTCAACTTCGCGACGCGACGGTTTATCCAACAGCGTGCAGATGGCGAGGGACTTCGGTTCGCGCAGCTGCAGAATTTCGCGAACTCGGCTCAGCGTGTTGCCGGAGTCGATGATATCTTCCACGATCAGCACATCTTTGCCGCGAATGTCTTCGTCCAGATCCTTCAGAATCTTCACGTCACGCGTAGAGTTCATGCTGTTGCCATAGCTCGACGCCGTCATGAAATCGACTTCGTGAGACACTTCCAACGTCCGGCACAGGTCCGCCATGAAGATGAACGAGCCGCGCAATAATCCCACTAGCACCATGTCGCTCTGGCTGTTCTGGTAATGCGCGCTGATTTGGCGACCGAGTTCGGCTACACGCGCCTTGATGTCCTGCTCGGAGATCATGACGTCGACGGTGTGTTTCATCATATTGAAAACTCATTGAAAGGATGTGTTCTGTATCGCCTCGCAGGCCATACCCCGATGCTGAATACGCGACCTGTGCGCACCAGAAGATATGGCCGCGGAGTATAGCAAAAGCCCCCTTCCACTAACAGGCGCTTTCATGCTCAGCCCTCAAAGCGGGCTGCTAAGGTACTGTCCAATCGTAGGAATATCGCTAAAAAAACCGCGTTGACCGCAACGTTTACACAAAATAATCAGGATTGTGTTATGCCCGTATAAAGCTGGGTAAAGCGGGTTGCCCCTCAGACGGAGAATGCCCTTATATAGGGCTACCCCCTACTGAAGAGGTGCATTGATGAAAACATTAACCCAACGTTATGGCATCGCTGCCGCCATCGCCGCGTTCTCTCTTTTCGCGACCCTGCCCAGCGCCTTTGCGCATCCGGAACAGGGCGCGCCGCAGATGGAAGGCCACGGCCACGGTGATAACGACCGTGACCGTATGCCGCACCATCCGCCGTTCCACCCGATGCCGCCAGCGTTGTATCAGGCCTCCCTGCAAACTAACGATCCCGTCGCAGGCGTGAACAAACTGGTTTCCAACGTCCCTGCGGGCAACGGCAAGACCTATGAAGTCAGCGTGAGCGTACGTGAAGTTCCGCCAGCGCCGCCCGCACCGCAAAAAGGCGCTGCGGATAAGTAAACCGGCTAGGTTTATGTGATCGTCCCTTGGCAACACAGGAATTTCGTATGAAAAGATTAGTGACAGCTTTCGCAGTGCTGAGCCTCATGCCAGCGGCCTTTGCCGCGCCTGGCGGCCCGGATATGTGGCATGGTCACGATCATGGCCCGGGCCCGGGTCCCGGCTTTCACTACGACCATCTGCCGCCGGGAGTCGAGACCGTGCTGATCGCCGGACTGACCTACTACGTACTGAACGGCATATTTTATCGTCCGGATCAGGAAGGCTATGTCGTGGTCGACAACCCGGACAACATTGAGACCACGAACACGATGACGGTACTGGACGTCAACGGCGAACGTTTTTACGTCAAAGACGGACGCTATTACCGCCACACCGTTGAAGGCGATTACATCGAGGTGCCTAGGCCGCCGGGCCTGTAATCACGGTCTTGCCTTCTTGATGAGGGAAAAAGACCGGTTGTTCGGTACGAATACTGAGCCTGACCGGCTGGTCAGGCTCAAACCAGTTATTAGTCTGGACCTGCAGCACGTCATCTCCAACTCTCACCTGATACAGGTTATTCGTTCCCAGAAACAGGCGATCCTCTATCACCGCCGTGCCTTCAGGGTCCAGCGCCAGCGCGATTTCCTGCGGACGCACCAGCCAGTCTCGCATCATCCCCGACTCCAGCCCCAGCGAGCGCGCCGCATGATGCTCGCCCAGAAAGCTCTTCCAGTCCTTGTCACCGGTAATTTTCACCGGCAGATAGTTGCCGTAGCCCATGAAGTCCGCGGTGTAGCGATTGACTGGTCGGTAGTATAGGTCGGCGGAAACGCCCTGCTGAACCAGATGGCCCTTGCGCATCAGCATCAGATGGTCGGCGAAGGCAAAGGCGTCTTCTCTCTCGGTGGTCACGAACAGGGCCGCGATATGGCGTTGCTTCAACAATCGACGCAGCTGCGTCAGCAACGGATAACGATGCTGACTATCTATCCCGGTAAACGGTGAATCCAGCAGCAGAAGCGAGGGACGACAGGCCAGCGTACGGGCCAGCGCGCCGCGCAGGCACTGCTCTTTCGACAATTCATGCGGGTAACGCTGCGCGATATCCGTCACGCCCATCAGCGCCAGAGACTCCTCCAGTACGCGGCGGGACTCTTCGCCGGGGATGTGCTGCATCCCGAAGCGGACGTTTTCCTTCACGGTCAGATGCGGAAACAGTGCGTCATCCTGAAATACCATCCCGACAGACTGGGAAGACGGAGGTTCGCCGTTGACGGGCGTTCCCGCCAGCACAATCTGGCCCTGCGTCGGCGCAATCAGCCCGGTGATGGCCTTGAGCAACGTGCTCTTGCCCTCCCCGCTTTCCGCCAGCAGGCAAACCAGCTCACTTTCATGAATGGAAAAGGTGATGCCGTCCAGGACGGGACGAGATGGGTAGCCGCAGTGCAGTTCGCGCACCGACAAGATATCAGGCATGGTCATGCGGAATTTATCCTTCCCTCTGTAGCAGACGATTAAGTCCGAATAACGGCGGCACGCCGAGCAGCACCAGCAGAAACGCCGGCGCGGCGGCCCATGCCAGTTGGTCGGATTCGACAAAGCCGAACACGTAGGTCGACAGAGTATCGACGTTAACGCGCTGCAGCAGCAGCGAAGCGTTCAGCTCGCGCAGGCTTTCGCTCCAGACCAGCAGCGCGCCGACAAGTAGCGTGCCGCGGACAGACGGAAAGACATTCAGCCACACGTTTTGCGCCGTGGAATAGCCCAGCGTTCGACTCATCGCGTTCATCCCGGGCGGCAGCTGACGTAACTGCTGGTGCATCGGGGCGATAATGAGGCTGGCGCCTCGCAAACTATAGACCAGGATCAACATCAGTACCGATCCGGACAAAACGCCCATCGCCAGCGGCATGCCGCGCGAATCGAACAGCATCAGCGCCACCAGCACGCCCATGCCCGCCAGGCTCCCCGGCAGCGCACGATTGAACCCCAGCCAGCGCAGCGGATGCCGAAACGCAGGATTGTCCGCGGTCCGCTTGTCGAACAGATATAGCATCGCCAGCCCCAGCGAAATCAGCGTCGCGCACGAAGCCGCCAGTACGCTGTTGATCGTCGCCAGCAACAGCGGCAGCGTCCAAATGGTGACCGTCGTCGTCAGCCAGTGATGCGCCAGCCACAACAGCGGCACGCCAAACGCCAACAGCACCAGCCCCCAACCGGCCGACAGCGTGATGCGGCGGAGCCAAACCGGCGACTCCGGTCGCTCGGCCGGATAAGGCGATGCGGGGCGTTGATAACGGACTTGCCAGTCCGTTATCAACGCCCCGCATCGCC
>NZ_CAMKXG010000206.1 GCF_946477055.1 Lonsdalea britannica
GCGCCGAGGTGGAACAGGCTCAGATAGACCAGCGCAAGGCCAAGCCCGGCAATCAAACCAGCCATCACGGTGTAACGCGTCAGCAGTTTGGCATCGCTGACGCCACGAGAACGGGCAGCGTTCACGATCACGATACCGAACACCATCGCACCCAGCGTATCCATCGTGATGTAGCCATTCAGGAATCCGCTCGAGAAAGGCATCGCTTGATAGGCTGGCGCAGGCGGAATAGACGAACCGGCAGGCCACAGCAGCGCAGCGACCCCGAGGATGCCCAACGCGACGATTTTTACCGGAGCCAGAATATGTCCGACGGTATCCAGCAGGCGGCCAGGATACAGGGAAATACCGATGACGATGGCGAAGTAGACGAGGCTATAAACCAGCAACGGCGTGCCGCCGGAGCCGACCAACGGCGCAATACCGGCTTCAAAGGAGACGGTCGCAGTGCGCGGCGTGGCGAACAGCGGCCCCACGGCGAGGTAGCACACCGTCGCCAGCACGACGCCCGCTTTTCGGCCGATCGGCGTACTCAGGGCGTCGATCCCACCGCCTACGCGCGCCAGCGCAACGACGGTGATCACAGGCAGCCCCACCGCGGTAATCAGGAAGCCGAGTGCGGCGGTCCACACATGAGGACCCGCTTCCAGTCCGACGATGGGCGGGAAAATAATGTTACCCGCGCCAACAAACAAGGCAAAGGTCATAAAACCTAATGCCACGATATCTCTGGTTTTTAAACGATAATTCATAACGTATGTCGTGTTGCCTGTAAAACGTACTGAAAAGAGACCGGAACGGAGTCGTCGCCGGTATGGATCCGCTCTTGATTTCGGATGGTGCGCAGAAGTATAGGAATGGTTATTTTCCACACAGCGTTTGTGGTGGCTAAGTAAACCGTTTATAGCGAAAAAATACAAGACGAGATTATAAAAGCAGAATATCGAACTGAATTATTTATAATATCCAGTGAATGTGATTAGTTTTTCTTTATAGGCTAACACATGATTTGTGCATTCAAGCCCCTTTCAGAGCAATAATATGGCACTTTCATGCCGCTCTGTGCGAAACATAGTCATAATCAAAACTTATTAATATAAAAAACGCCGATATCCAATATCGGCGTTATAAAAAAGAGGGGTTACCCGGCATCACCACACGCGTTTCGCAATCTCCACGACGCGTTTCAGCTTCTCCCACTGCTCATCTTCAGACAGGGTATTTCCCTCTTCCGTCGAAGCAAAACCACACTGCGGGCTCAGGCATAGCTGATCCAACGCAACGTACTGCGCCGCTTCAGCGATCCGCTTCTCCACGTCGGCCACCGCCTCCAGCTCGCCGGTTTTGGTCGTGATCAATCCCAGCACCACCTGCTGATGACCCGGACGAATAAAGCGCAGCGGCTCGAAGCCACCAGCCCGCTCCGTATCATATTCCAGGAAGAATTCATCCACGTTCACTTCGCCAAACAGGATGCTGGCGACGGGTTCATAGCCGCCTTCTGCAATCCAGGTGGAACGGAAATTGCCCCGGCACACGTGCAGACCGATCACCAAGTCGGCCGGTTTGTTGGCCAGCGCCTGATTCAGCACGCGCGCATAGGTGCTGGCGAGAACGTCAGGATCTTCCCCGCGTTCGCGGATCTGGCGTTTCTGGTCTTCGGAACAGAGATACGACCATACGGTGTCATCCAGCTGCAGATAGCGGCAGCCCGCGTTGTAAAAGGCCTGAATAGCGTCGTGCCAGGTCTGAGCCAGGTCGTCAAAATAAGCATCCAGCGTCGGATAAACGGTGCTGTCGATCGCGGCGCGACCGCCCCGGAAGTGCAAGACGCTGGGGCTTGGGATCGTCATTTTGGCGGCGACGTCTCCCGCAATGCTGTTGAGATAGCGAAAATCGTCCAGCATCGGGTGACGCGGGTTGAATCTGACCTTTCCGGTGACCTTGATGCTGCGGGATTTGGTCTGAATACCGTTGAACTGGATACCGTGATCGGCTTCATAGCCCTCAACCCCTTCCAGCCCTTCGAAAAAGTCGAAGTGCCACCACGACCGGCGAAATTCTCCGTCGGTAACGACCTGTAATCCGACGGCTTTCTGACGTTCAACGGCATGCAGAATTTCGCGATCTTCCACTTCGCGCAGCTGCGCCGCCTCAATTTCACCTGCCTGCCATTGCTGGCGCGCCAGCTTGATTGCCGCCGGACGCAGCAGGCTGCCTACGACATCAGCACGGAACGGAGGTTTAGGTTGTGTCATGGTTGACTCCAGAGTCGCTGCTGACGGTGGCTGACCGCAACAGACAGGGTTAATAAGAGGCCGTGGAATATCGCACTCAAATCAGACATCCAGACGGCTATAATGAATTCATCCTGACATGAATTGCGTCATTCGACAATAGAATAGTTTTCATTCCGCGTAAGAGCGTTTCATCGAGTAAAAGGAACACGGAAGTGCTCTGAACAGGTCATCGCTTTACCGACGACCTGCTGAGTTACAACGGAGAAGGCGTCGAGTGGGGCTGAGAAGAAGGCGCTGTGACAATCAGACGGTTGGGCAGCGTAAACAAAAACCGGGAACCGGCCCCCAAATCGCTAAGGATTTCCAGTCGGGTGTCGTGATGGCTAAGCGCGTGTTTGACGATAGCCAACCCCAGACCGCTACCGCCCGTCTGGCGCGAACGCGCCCTGTCAACGCGGTAAAAACGTTCCGTCAGTCGGGGCAGATGCTCCGGCGCGATGCCCGGACCATTGTCGCTGACCTGGAATTGCGCGCCCTGCGACGTCCGTTGCCAGGTGACCTCAATGCGGGTCCCTTCCGGCGTATGGTTGATGGCGTTATAGACCAGATTGGAGACGGCGCTGCGCAGCTGTTCTTCATTCCCAAACACTTTCAGCTGTTCGTTAACGCGAAAAACAATCTCGTGCCGCCCCTGACTCAGGGTCTGCGCTTCGCGCTGCAACACCCGCAACATCAGCGGGATATCGACCTTTTCGTTGAGGTTGATGGCCGCCGCCGCTTCGATACGGGAGAGCGTCAGCAGCTGTTTCACCAGACCATCCATGCGCCGCGTCTGCTCTTGCATGGTATTGAGCGCCTTCGCCTGCGGCGGTCCGTCCATCGGACCGTCGTGCATCATCTCCAGATACCCTTGCAGCACGGTCAGCGGCGTACGCAGCTCGTGGCTCACGTTGGCGAAGAAGTTGCGGCGAGCGCCTTCCAGCTGATGCATCTGCGTGACGTCGCGCACCACCATCATCGTTTGGCCTTCGGAATAAGGCATTAACCGAAACTCGACGTGGTGACCGTTGTTGAGCTGCAGCGTGAGCGGACGTTCGAACACCTTAGACTGCATATAGCGGGAAAATTCAGGGTAACGGAGGAGGTTGAGCACATTTTGCCCGCTGTCGTCGGGCCAGCGCAGCCCCAGCAGATGTTGCGCCAGACGGTTGCACCAGATGATCCCGCCCTCTTCCGTCGTGATGACGATAGCGTCGGGGAGCGACTCCGCTCCGCTGCGAAAGCGTTTGATCAGCACCGCTAGCTCGCGTCGACGGCGACGGCTGCGCAGCTGCATTTGGTACAGGCCGTAAAGCAGCGGCTCCCAGCTGCCGCGACCGGGAGGCGGCGTCATACTGCGGTCGATCCAGAGCCAGTGAGAAAGGCGCAGCTGGTTATAGTAGTTCCAGCATAGCGCGGACAGCACCGCCACCAGCAAGAACCACGACAGATAACCGTAGATCAGTCCCAGCAGCAGCGCAGGAAGGCAGAAAAGCGCCAACTCCGCCGCCAGCCGTTTCCAGGATAAGCGTTCTAACACGTGAGGTTGTCTCCACAGCGACCGGGATCAGTAGCGCGTCGAGAATCGGTAACCGGTTCCCCGTACTGTCTGCACCATTTTGTCGTGCCCGCTGGTTTCCAGCGCTTTACGCAGGCGGCGAATATGAACATCGACAGTGCGATCTTCAACATAGACATTAGTGCCCCAGACATGGTTCAGCAATTGTTCCCGACTATATACCCGTTCCGGGTGAGTCATAAAGAAATGCAATAGCTTGAATTCGGTGGGCCCCATATCCAGCGCCCGATCCTCGGTGGTGACGCGATGGGACGAAGGATCCAGACTGAGGCCGCGCATTTCGATCACTTCTTCGACGGCCATCGGGGAGATTCGGCGCATGACCGCCTTGATACGAGCCACCAGCTCTTTGGGGGAGAAGGGTTTGGTGATGTAGTCGTCCGCGCCGACTTCCAGACCTTTGACCCGGTCTTCCTCTTCACCGCGCGCGGTCAGCATCATGACGGGAATATCGCGGGTCAGCGTTTCACGCTTCATGTGTTTGATGAACTGCAAACCGGAACCGCCGGGAAGCATCCAATCCAGCAATACTAATTCGGGATAAGGTTCCGACAGTCGATTGACCGCGCTATCGTAATCTTCGGCTTCTACGGGCTGATAACCGTTCTGTTCCAGAACGAAACACACCATCTCACGGATAGGCGCCTCATCTTCTACTACCAAAATGCGTCTTGCCATCGTTAATCCTGCCGTTAATCGTCGCTATTGGCGTGCGGTGGGGATTATGCGTCAGTTTTATGACAGATTTATGATAACGCGATTCCCCTGTCATCCCCGCTTAACTGACCGCATCGGGGAGGATATTCCCTGAGACAGCCCTAAACTGTCTGTCTATAATCGCCGATAATCGTAACACTCAGCCAACCCCGACGCCGCAACAGGACGCTCCATGCAAATTATCCATACCTCCGACTGGCATCTTGGACAGTACTTCTACACCAAGAGCCGGGCCGCGGAACATCAGGCGTTTCTGCGCTGGCTGATTGAGCAGGTGGAGCAGCATCACGTCGATGCCGTCGTCGTGGCCGGCGACATTTTTGATAACGGCACGCCACCGAGCTACGCCCGGGAAATGTATAACCGCTTCGTCGTCGAGCTTCATAAGACCGGCTGTCAGCTGGTTATTCTAGGCGGCAACCATGATTCCGTCGCTACGCTTAACGAGTCGCGACTACTGCTCTCTTGCCTGAACACGCAGGTCATCGCGAGCTGCGAAGGCGATATTGAAGAGCAGGTCATCGTCCTGAATACCCGCGAAGGCAAGCCCGGCGCGCTGCTGTGCGCGATCCCGTTCCTGCGACCGCGCGATGTGCTCACCAGCCAGGCCGGGCAGTCGGGCGCCGACAAACAGCTGGCGTTGCAGGAAGCCATTGCCGCCCACTATCAGCGCAGCTACCAGCTTGCCGTGCGCCGCCGCGAAGCAATGGGCCTTGCGCTGCCGATTATCGCCACCGGACACTTAACAACCGTGGGCGTCACCGCTACCGATTCCGTGCGGGATATCTACATCGGGACGTTGGATGCTTTTCCCGCTCAGGCGTTTCCGCCGGCGGACTACATTGCACTCGGCCACATCCATCGCCCTCAGCGCATCGCTCAGACGGAACATATCCGCTACAGCGGCTCGCCCATCCCCCTGAGTTTCGACGAGCTGAATCACGAAAAATCGGTATATCTGGTACGTTTCGAGCAGGACAAACTGGAAGACATATCTCCCATGACGATCCCCACGACTCAGCCGATGCAACTGGTCAAAGGCAGTCTGTCCGAGATCGAGCGCCGACTGGCCGGTTTTCGTGAATATGACGGTGAGACGCCGGTTTGGCTGGATATTGAAATCGCCACGCAGGACTACCTGAGCGACATCCAGCAGCATATTCAAAACCTGACGGACGACTTGAATGTAGAAGTGGTACTGTTACGCCGCGCGCGTGAACAGCATCTGCAAATGCTGGTCCAGCAGGAGAAAGAGACGCTGGACGAGCTGCTGCCCGGAGAAGTCTTCGAGAGGCGGCTGGCGCTGGAACCGGATTTGGAGAAGCCCCAGCAGCAGCGTTTGCGTACGCTGTTCACTCAGGTGCTGCAAGAAGTGGAAGACGATAGCCAGGAGGCAAAAGCATGAAGATTTTGAGTCTACGGCTGAAAAACCTCAACTCGTTGCAGGGTGAATGGAAAATCGATTTCACCCGCGAGCCGTTTGTCAGCAATGGTCTGTTCGCCATTACCGGCCCCACTGGTGCTGGCAAGACCACGCTGCTGGACGCCATTTGCCTGGCGCTCTACCACCAGACGCCGCGCCTGAAAGTCACCCCCAGCAACAATGAACTGATGACTCGCCACACCGCAGAATGTCTTGCTGAAGTCGAGTTTGAGGTCAAAGGCACCGCCTATCGCGCATTTTGGAGCCAGCGCCGCGCGCGCAATGCGCCGGACGGCAATCTACAGGCGCCAAAAGTCGAGCTGGCGTACTGCGCAGACGGCAAAATCATTACCGATAAAGTCAACGACAAGCTGTCGACCATCGCGCAGATTACCGGACTGGACTTTGACCGTTT
>NZ_CAMKXG010000207.1 GCF_946477055.1 Lonsdalea britannica
GAATTAAATAGAATAGAGAAGACCCTAATATTTTCTAAAATAATAAAACCTTATTTCCAACAGAAAATATTATTTTAAATAGTGTATTACTCTGATTAGAATTCAATGAAACGCAAAAATCGTTCGCCAAATTGAGAATATCGGGCACTATAATGAACGAGAAAAGAACAGGACTTATTCGATAACCTACTGATGACAGAGGATTTATTATGTCTAACACGAACAGCATCGTTCGCCTGAGACCCCTGGAGCGCGATGATTTACCCTTTGTTCATCAGTTGGATAACAACGCCAGCGTGATGCGCTACTGGTTCGAAGAACCCTACGAAGCCTTCGTGGAGTTGAGCGATCTGTATGACAAACATATTCATGACCAGAGCGAACGCCGCTTTATCATCGAACACGAGCGGGTCAAAGTCGGACTGGTGGAACTCGTCGATATCAACCACATCCACCGCCGCGCTGAGTTTCAAATCATCATCGACCCGGCGCATCAAGGTTATGGCTACGCCAGCGCCGCCGCACAGCTGGCGATGGACTACGGCTTCGCCATTCTCAACCTCTACAAGCTGTATCTGATTGTGGACAAGGAAAACCAAAAGGCCATTCACATCTATAGCAAGCTGGGATTTGATGTCGAAGGTGAGTTGATTCACGAGTTCTTTATCAACGGCGAGTACCGCAACGCCATTCGGATGTGCATTTTTCAGCATAACTATCTGTCCAGGCACAAAAAGCCCAGCGGCGTCCCATCTCCTGAGGCAGACATCACCCGATAGTCGATACGCATTGCCGTCCCGGGCAATGTGGAGACTCGTCCGTCTTCAACATCCCCACGTTGTGTCTTCGACGTAGCGCAGTGATGAAAGGCGGCAAATGCCATCTCCTAAGGCGTCTTTTGAAACGCGATCGACCCAGCATTCATGCGATGTCTTTTCTTTCGATATGCTTTTCTTCCGAAGTACTGCGCTATCAATAAAAAACTTTCCTGCATGAGATTTATGGCAAAAAAACCTCAGATATTTTGGGCGTCACTCGACGTTATATTCCGGTCATCGTCATTGATGCGACGATATAAACACAGGGGCAATATAAAGAATATTCAGGCGCCACACGGTCGATTTATTATTATTGCACACAGGAATAATGAATTACCCATTGCCATGATTTCCTTTAGTTAAGAAATTAACTTCAATATAATGCAAATTGGCAACATTATATATCGACTAGCGCAGTCGGCATTGCGGGGAGTAGTTTCTCTTTTTTCGATGAGTTATTCGTTTTCCCATCCGCATTAACCCGCTTTGTTTATTTTGAAGGACAGGTATCGTTATTTAGCACGACAGACATGCGCTAAGGCCAATAATGCTCCCTTAACCGCTCATCTGACTAGCCATTAGCTAGCCGCAAGACAATGGAACATCGCGGCCATTCCCGCCCCTTCACTCACCGTTGCCCACCAGATTGAAGGGGGTATGAGCGTCATACGAGAAAAGCCCGAGCGCCCCGGTTCAAACCGGGACGCTCGGGCTTTCTTTTATCTGCTATCTGCGCCTTATCGCGCGCTTTATAACGGCTTAAGGCCGTTAAGCATCGTAGCGCCGGAACAATGCCCTTCCGCGCAGCAACCGCAATCCTAACCATCCTCCGCACAGGGACAGCAGCAGGGCACTCAGTGGCGGCAGACCGATCCATAACAGCCAGTTAGGCTCCCACGGGAAGTCGAACACTTTGCGTTGCAGCATCCACAGCGCGGCTTCCGCGCCAAGCGCCGCCGCCAGTCCAGCGGCAAGTCCCATCACGGCAAACTCGCACCACAGCGTGGTCCGCAGCAGCTTTTTGCTGGCGCCCAGCGTCCGGTAGACCATCAATTCCTGACGACGCTGCCCCATCCCGACCTGAATCTGCGCCAGCAACAGCAATACGCCACAGAAAATGACCAACACCACCATCACTTCCAACGCACGACTCACCTGTTGCAATACCTGCCCGACCTGCTTGAGGATCGTGCCGATATCCAGCACGCTCAGCGTCGGGAACTGTCGGTTAAGCTGCGTGATCACAGTGTCCTGCCCGACGTGTCGGAAGCTGGTCAGCCACGACTGCGGCTGATGCTCCAGCGCACCCGGCGGGAAGATGAAGAAGAAGTTCGGCCGCAGGCTTTCCCAGTCCACCTGACGGAAGCTAGTGATTTTGGCGCTGAACGGCTGCGTGTCGCCGGTAAAGGTCAGCATGTCGCCCAGAGACACCCCGAGACGTTCCGCCACGCCCTGCTCTATCGACACCTCGCCCGGCTTCGGTGGCCACTGTCCGGACAACAACACATTATGCTGCGGCAGATCCGGCAGCCAGGTCAAATTCAGCTCGCGGTTTACCGTTCCGCCGCCAGGCGCATCTTCAGGGATCAGCTCGGTGGCAACGCGCCCGTTGATCTCCGTCAGTCGCGCCCGGACGATCGGATAAAAGAGATCCGGCTGCACTTGATGTTGGATCATAAAATCTTTCACCGCAGGGATCTGATCGCCGGTGATATTCAGCACGAAATAGTTCGGACTGTCGGGCGGCAACTGCTGCTGCCAGCGGTCCAGCAGGTCGCCGCGTAACAGCAGCAACAGCGCCAGCAGCATAAACGAGAGCGCAAACGCCGCCAGTTGGCCGATGGTTGACCACGGCTGACGCAGGAGTCGGTTAATCGCAAGACGCAGGGATAACCGTTTCAGCGTGAGGCGTCGCAACAGCAGCAGGCTGCCCCAGCCAATCGTCCCCAACAGCAGCGCCAATACCACCATCCCCCCGAGCAGCGACCACAACAGCGAACCGCCGCCAGACAGCACGAACAACAGACCAATTACGATCACCGCGACGGCGGGCAGGTAGTAGCGCAGCGGCCAGACGTTAGCCGTCACATCCCGTCGCAACACGCGCAACGGCTGGGTCGCCAGCAGAAGGCGATACGGACGAAGACCGACCAACAGCGAAATCAACACCAGCGTACCGAGCGCCCATGCCCAGGGCCAGAGTCCGGCGGGCGGCAGCGTAGCGGGCAGGACGGGGGCCAACGCTCGCATCAATACCGCCTCGAAGCCCAGACCCAGCACACTTCCGCTTACGGCCGCCAGCGCCAACACCGACAGCCACTGACCGACAATCAGACGCCGCAGCGCGCCACGACCGGCGCCTAACGTTTTCAGCACGGCGACCAGATCGTAACGCGTGCGGCAGTAATGACTCATCGCCACGGTGACTGCGGCGATGGCTAACAACAGCGTCAACAACGCGGACAGCAGCAAGAACTGCTGTGAGCGTTGGAGAGATTTGCTCAACGCGCCCGGCGAATCTTCCATGCCGTACCAGCGCTGATCCGCTTTCAGTTGAGGCTTAATCCAGTCGCCGTACTGCGCGATGGCCTGAGGCTCTCCCGCAAACATGTAGCGCCAGGTGATGCGGCCGCCGGGCTGAATCGCGCCGGTACTGGCGACATCGGCCATGTTCATCAGCACACGCGGCGCGGTTTCGAAGGGATTGAAGCCGTTGTCCGGCTCCTGAATCAGCTCGCCTGCGATGCGCAGCGTGGTATCGCCGATATCGACCTGATCTCCGACTCGCGCCCCCAACAGCGCCAGCAGCCGCGGGGCGACCAGAATCGTGCCGGGTGCGGCGCGCAGCTGCGCAGGCCGGGTCTGTAAATTCCCATACAGCGGATAGCGATCGTCGGTGGCTTTCACCTGCGCCAGCTGCGCATTTTCTCCGGCGTAGGTCATCGTCATAAACGATACCTGTCGGCTGACGGTGAGGCCATCTTGCGCCGCCCGTTGCAACACCGCTTCATCTACCGGCCGCGAGGCCCGCAGAACCCGGTCGCCCGCCAGAAAGTCTCGACTTTGCTGGCTGAGTCCCTGCTCCATACGATCGCTGATGGTGCCGAGCGCCAGCACGCAGGCCACGGCCAGCGTCAGCGCCAGCCATACAATCAGTAGCGAAGGAGAACGCCATTCACGCCAAAACCAACGCCAGATCATGACTCCTCCCACAATTTGCCGTCGCGCAATCGCAACCGCCGCTCGCAGCGCGCGGCCAGCTGTTCGTCATGGGTAACCAGAATCAAGGTGGTGGCGTAGTCGCGATTCATCGCGAACAGCAGGTCGACAATGCGTTCGCCGGTCTGGCGATCGAGATTGCCGGTCGGCTCATCGGCAAACAACACTTTAGGGCGACCGCTGAACGCGCGCGCCAGCGCCACGCGCTGCTGTTCGCCGCCGGACAGCTGAGCAGGCAGATGCTGGAGACGCGCCCCCAGTCCGAGCTGCTGCAGTAGTTGCTCGGCCTGTTGGCGGCTGTCGCGGTCGCTTTCCCCTCGCAGCAGCGCAGGTAACTGTACGTTTTCCAACGCGTTTAGCGTCGGCACCAGCATAAAGGATTGAAAGACAAAGCCGACGTCGCGCGCCCGTAGTGCCGCACGCCCCTCCTCATCCAGCTGGTTGAGCGGCTCTCCTAACAGCGCAACCTCCCCGCTGCTGCCGTCGTCCAGTCCGGCCAAGATCCCCAGCAGCGTTGACTTGCCCGAACCCGACTCGCCGATTAATGCCAGGGTCTGGGCAGGTTTGACAACCAGCTCAACTCCGGTAAGGATGGACAGCTCATGTTCCCCTTGACCAACGTGTTTACTAATATGATGAACTTCAAGAATGTTTTCCGCTGGCATTTTCTGGTCCTTTTACTGCTGGGAATAGTAAGTTTACGTGCTATCGCAGCGGATACGCTGCTGGTGCTGGGCGACAGTCTGAGCGCTGGCTATCGCATGTCGGCGACGCAGGCCTGGCCTGCCTTGCTGAATAGCCGCTGGCAGTCAGCCCCCGGCGGCGTCAACGTCGTCAACGCCAGCATCAGCGGCGACACCGCCGCTCAGGGGCTGTCTCGCGTTCCGGCCTTACTGCAGCAGCACCGCCCGCGTTGGGTGCTGATCGAGCTGGGCGGCAACGATGGCCTGCGCGGTTTCCCTCCGTCCAGTCTGGAACAGGATCTGACAAAAATCATCTCTCAGGTCAAAGAGGCCGGCGCTCAGCCGCTGCTGATGCAGATCCGACTGCCGACCAACTACGGCCGGCGCTATACTGAGACCTTTGCGGCCGTGTATCCGAAACTCGCCACGCAGTTCGCCATTCCGCTGCTGCCGTTTTTCATGGAACAGGTCTATCTCAAACCCGAGTGGATGCAGGATGACGGCATCCATCCGAACCGCGACGCCCAGCCGTTTATCGCCGACTGGATGGCGCAAAAACTCGGCCCTCTAGTTAACCACGACTCTTGATATTCAGGGCTTTATAGTTAGGTAAAGTTATGCAAAAAGCGATTTTAATCACCGGCTGTTCCAGCGGTATCGGCCTGATCGCCGCACAGGATCTTAAGCAACGCGGCTACCGGGTTTTGGCAGCCTGCCGACGTGCGGAAGATGTGGAAAGAATGAACGCGCTGGGGCTGGAAGGCATCGAGCTGGATCTGGACGACAGCGACAGTGTGGATCGCGCCGCCGACCGTGTTATTGCGCTGACCGGCAACCGGTTGTTCGGCCTGTTCAACAACGCCGGTTACGGCGTTTACGGCCCGTTGAACACGATCTCCCGTCAGCAGCTGGAGCAACAGTTTTCCAGCAATCTGTTCGGCACCCATCAACTGACGCAGCGACTGCTGCCCGCCATGCTCGCGCACGGCGAAGGGCGTATCATCCAGACCAGTTCCGTTATGGGGCTGGTAGTTACGCCGGGACGCGGCGCCTATGCCGCCAGTAAGTATGCGCTCGAGGCCTGGTCAGACGCGCTGCGCATGGAGCTGCACGGCAGCGGAATCCACGTGTCGTTGATAGAGCCGGGGCCGATTAGCACGCAGTTCTCCGCCAACGTGAACCAAACGCAGCACGATCGTCCCGTCACAAATCCCGGCATCGCCAAGCGATTCACCCTGACGCCAGAGGCGATATTGCCCAAACTGCGCCATGCTCTGGAGAGTCCCCGCCCCAAATTACGCTATCCGGTCACCTTGATGACCCATGCGCTGTCGATACTTCGCCGCCTGCTTCCCGGACGCGCGCTCGACGGCTTATTACGCACTCGCTCCTGACAGGGGTTGAAGCAGAGGGCATTTGCCCCCATAACTCGCTGAAACGGATAAGAGAGAATCCCATGCTAGAACAACACGCCAACGTGATTGATATTAACGAAACGAATATGCAGCAGGTGCTGGAACAGTCGATGACCGTTCCGGTACTGATTTACTTCTGGTCGGAGCGCAGCCAGCACTGTCAGGAGCTCGGCCCGGTACTGGACCGGCTGGCCGCCGAATACGCAGG
>NZ_CAMKXG010000208.1 GCF_946477055.1 Lonsdalea britannica
CCTGCCAGACTGGTCGCGCGCAAAGCGGCTTCAGAATCAACGGCATCGACTGGCGCCAAACGACGGCTTCTTCATCAGACAGCAGCGCGTCACGCAAACGGTCGATGAACGCAGGTGTCGCGATTGGCGTTGCGCTTTCACTCCAGCGCAGGCTGTCCGCATCCGGGCACGTTGGCCAGCTCTCCCAGTCGGGCACCAGCAGCAGCAGCCAGCTTCCGGCTTTAAGGGTACCCGCCAGAATTGCCAGCGCCTCGGCGTCCAATCCATCGTGGGCATCGAATACCGCGTGCAGGAACTCCTGCCCCAGCATCCCTTTCAGTTGAGACGCCGCTACCACCGATTCTGATGCCGTCTTGCCGACCCAGAGCCAGTCGCCGGGGAGCGCCTGCCGCAATGTTTGGGCCTGTTTTATGCACCATTCGCGATCGCCGCTGATCGTCAGCACGCGGCGAATACCTGCCTGCGACAGCATCGATTGCTCGGCGACAAGCGCGTCGATAGCGGGAAGTGAGGTGTCCGACAAAACGTCAGCCGCCTTTACCGACCAGCAAAGACAGTAGACCGGCCGCAATCAGCGGGCCGACCGGGACGCCGCGGAATAACGCGACGCCCATGACCGTACCGACCAGTAATCCGGCCACGACGGAAGGTTGGCTTGTCATCAGCGCAACGCCACGCCCGCCCAGCCAGGACACCATCACGCCGATCAGCACCGCCAGCAGCGATTTCCAGTGCAAAAACGAGTGCATGACGTCACTCGCGCTGATTTTTCCGCTGGCGATGGGCGCCATCACGCCGATCGTCAACACCAGTACGCCGACGGTCAGACCGTATTTCTCTACCCAAGGGAAGTAGTTGTTTAACGGCGTGATACGTACCGCCAACAGCGCCAGAATGGCGAGCGTGACGGTCATGTTGTGGCTGATGATGCCGAGCGCGGCCAGCGCCAGTAAAATCAATAGCGTCGGGTCTAAATTGGCCATGAAAATTCCTTGCGGGGGAAAACAGAAAATACGGCGGGCAATAATACCACCGATCATGACAGGACCGGCGTTCAATCTCAGGTAGCGTGGCGGTAGGGTCGAACGATGGGAGCGCCGTCAGGTTTTGTCATCCCTGACGGCAAAACGAAAACGATTGCTTTTTTAGTCTAAAGAAACGCCGATACGGCGGGCAACTTCTTCGTAGGCTTCGATCACACCGCCTAGGCTCTGACGGAAACGGTCTTTATCCATCTTATCCAGCGTGTTCTTGTCCCACAGACGGCTGCCATCCGGCGAGAACTCATCGCCCAGCACCACTTCGCCTTTGAACAGACCAAACTCCAGCTTGAAGTCCACCAGGATCAGTCCGGCATCGTCGAACAGCTTGCTGAGCACGTCATTCGCCTGATAGCTCAGGGCTTTCATGCGCGCCAGATGCGTTTCGTTGACCCAACCGAAGGTCTCACAGTAAGACTCGTTGACCATAGGGTCGTGCATTTCATCGTTCTTCAGGAACAGATCAAACAGCGGCGGATTCAGCACTTCGCCTTCTTTGATGCCCAGACGCTTTACCAGCGAACCCGCGGCACGGTTACGGATCACGCATTCGACCGGCACCATATCCAGCTTTTTCACCAGCACTTCGGTATCAGACAGCAGACGTTCCATCTGAGTCGGGATCCCCGCTTCTTCCAGCTTGCTCATGATGAAATGGTTGAACTTGTTATTCACCAGCCCCTTACGATCAAACTGCTCAATGCGCTGACCATCTAACGCTGACGTATCATTGCGAAACTGCAGCACCAGCAGATCGGGATCTTCCGTGGTGTAAACCGTTTTCGCTTTTCCGCGATACAACTCAGCTAGCTTTTGCATCTTTATTACTCCACACAGTGAGGGCCATCGGCGCATGGCCCGTGATAGTTAACGCGTTGACAATAGAATAAAAAAAGGCCGGATTATCCGGCCCTGAACACTTATCGATTAAACGCTGCCTGGAACACCGCCACCAACGCATCGTTTTGCGACTGGGTAAGCGTATGGCCTTTCGAGTCGATGAACTGCAGGCTGCTGCGGTTACCGAGGTCGCCGACCTGCAGCTTGTAATCCCCGTTGGTCAGCTTCGGATCTTTCGCGCCCAGCTCATCCCAGCGGTCGCTGCTCGGCGAGCGGTAGGTCACGGAGACCGACCCCTGAGGACGGCTGCGATCGTTTACCGTCATCCCGATGTTTTCCAACGCCTTCGGCAAACGGTCCCAGACCTGAACATAGCTTCCGCGCACCACGATCAGCGGCAGGCCGGCATCGTCGGCGGCGCTCTGCACATCCAGAGACTGACTACCGCGATGAGACTGCTCATTTTCACGGGCAGACACGGATTTTTCCAGGCCATCAGACAATGAGTTCATCATCTGGCTCGTGTAGCGTTGCGTCAGGAAGGCGTCATCCAGCGTCGCATTGTTCTGCTGCAGAGCAAGAAGCTTCACGCCCAGCGCCAGCTGATAACCCTGAGGCTTCAACGACACTTCATAACGCGCCTGATAAGGCGGTTCTTTTTCTTCTTCGGAATTCCAGCTGATCCAACCGGTCGTCAGCGTCTGATTGGCATCCTGACGGTTGTCGATGGTGTAGCCTTTAGACTGCATCACCTGAACGATCTGGGACCACAGCTGGCTATTCTGAGCGCTATTTTCCAGCAGCAGAGTCGCGGTATTGCCGCTGACCTGGCCGCGTGAGCCGTTCAGCAGCGCCAGCGATTGCATCGGCGGACGAATATCCAGATTCTTGCCCACCTGACCGTTTGGATTAATCGGCGGCAAATCGTAGTCGCCGTTTTGCAACGGCAGAATCATGCCCGACGGGACGTTCAGCGCACGGTGTTCCGGCGTCTGCAGATAGGACTCATCACCGTTGACCTGACGCTTATAGCGTTGATCGTTGGTACAGGCTGTCAGCAGCGTGATCAGCGAAAGGCCGACCACGGTTGCCACCATTGACTTTTGCAATGAAGAACTCATTCAAACTCCCTAACGATTACAGCAGACCAGACTGCTTTAACGCCTGTCCTACCGCCTCGCGACCGCTTTCGGTCAGAGGCGTCATCGGCAGACGCAGCGTATCGGTCGCTATCAATCCCAATGCCTTACAGGCCCACTTCACCGGAATCGGATTGGGTTCTACAAACAGTTTCTGATGAAGCGGCATCAACCGTTGGTTAAGACGACGGGCTTCTTCAAATTTGCCTTGCGCCGCCAGCGAGCACATTTCCGTCATTTCACGCGCGGCGACGTTCGCCGTGACGGAAATCACGCCGTGACCACCCAGCTGCATGAAGTCCAGACCGATGTCGTCATTGCCGCTCAGCAGCACGAAGTCGTCATCAACCAGTGCTTGGATCTGAGTCACACGGCTTAAGTTCCCCGTTGCCTCTTTAATTCCGACAATATTTTTGATGACGGCCAGACGGGCGACGGTTTCCGGCAGCAGGTCGCAGCCGGTACGGGAAGGCACATTATAGAGGATCTGAGGCAGGTCGGTATGTTCAGCAATCGCTTTGAAGTGCTGGAACAGCCCTTCCTGAGTCGGTCGGTTGTAGTACGGCGTCACCGTCAGACAACCCGCGATACCGCTGTCGTTGAAACGTTGGGTCAGGGAGATGGCTTCCGCCGTAGAATTAGCGCCGGTGCCGGCGATAACAGGAATGCGGCCGTCGCACAGATCCAGCGTCAACATCACCACGTCGCCGTGTTCGTCGTGGCTGAGCGTGGCGGACTCCCCGGTGGTCCCGACCGAAACAATCGTCGATGTTCCGCTAGCAACGTGGTAATCGATTAATTTCTTCAAACCCGCACGATCGACTGCGCCTTTGGCGTCCATCGGTGTAATCAGAGCAACACTACTTCCCGTAAACATTGACCATCCCCTCCAAAAACAAGTGCCTCATGGTACTTTTGACGTCCATGCAAAAGCAAGCGCGCAAGCGCCGTTGTCTGCGCTTGGCAGCCGGTTTTTTTTATGTGTACCATGTAGATCTCAACACATTGAACAGGAAGCGCCATTTTGCCTAGCCCTCAAGAACACTATCTGGTCATCACCGCGCTGGGGGCCGATCGCAACGGCATCGTCAATACGATTACGCGTCATGTCAGCAGCAGCGGCTGCAACATTGAAGATAGCCGTCTTGCCATGCTGGGCAAAGAGTTCACCTTTATCATGCTGCTCTCCGGCAGTTGGAACGCCATCGCCCGAATCGAGTCCACGCTGCCGATCATCGGCGCCGAGCTGGAACTGCTGATCGTAATGAAACGTACGGAGTCGCACGCGCGTCCGCCCATGCCCGCGACGGTATGGGTCAAGGTTGAGGTGGTCGACTCCCCGCACATCATCGAGCGTTTTACCGACCTGTTTGACTCCCACCAGATGAACATCGCCGAACTGGTTTCCAAGACCCAGCCGGCTATCGGAGACGCCCTGCCGAAGCTGTATATTCAGATCACCGCGCACAGTCCGGCAGCGCTGGACGGCTCAATTATCGAGCCAGCCTTTCATCAGCTATGTACAGAACTGCAAGCACAAGGCAGTATTAGCGTGGTGAACTATCCACAGCACGAAAAGAGAGATGGAGAGTAGTGATGACCACACTGAAAGCCGGCGATATCGCACCCCAATTCAGCCTGCCCGATCAGGATGGCGAACCTGTTAACTTAACCGACTTCCAGGGACAGAAGGTCTTGATTTACTTCTATCCCAAAGCCATGACGCCGGGTTGCACCGTGCAAGCCTGCGGCCTGCGCGACAACATGGACGATCTGAAGAACTATGGCGTTGAAGTCCTCGGCATCAGCACGGACAAACCCGAAAAGCTGTCCCGCTTCGTGGAAAAAGAACTGCTGAACTTTACGCTCCTGGCGGATGAAGACCATCAGGTTGCCGCTCAGTTCGGCGTCTGGGGCGAGAAAAGCTTCATGGGCAAAACCTATGACGGCATCCATCGCATCAGCTTCCTGATCGACGCCGAAGGCAAAGTCGAAAAAGTTTTCGACAACTTCAAGACCAGCAATCACCATGACATCGTGCTCAGCTATCTGAAAGGCGAATAATCGCTTTTCTGGCTCGGCATCTCCGCCGGTACGCACGCTTCGTACCGGCTGCTTTCCCTTCTTCACCTTCCGCACTCTTCAACACGCTGTCTTTTTATGCCGGGTATTTCCTTTGCAGGCGACCTCTGGCTAAGATGAAGACCATGATAAAGACTTCGCCCTGTTCACAAGGGGGTACGCACAATGGCTAACCGACTTCACCAGACGGTGATGGCGATGTTGGCGACAACGCTGCTTGCCGGCAGCCCGGTCGCCGTCGGCGCTGACGTTCAGGATCGTTTGCCCGATATCGGCACGACGGCCGGCGCTACGCTGAGCATCAATCAGGAACTGGAGATGGGGGATTTCTATCTCCGCAAACTGCGAGCAGGCGCCCCGCTGGTCAACGATCCCCTGCTTCTCCAGTACATCAATCAGCTCGGTAACCGGCTGGTCAAATCCGCCGACTCCGTGCGGACACCGTTTCACTTCTTTCTGGTCAATAACGACGAAATCAACGCCTTCGCCTTTTTCGGCGGCAACGTGGTGATCCACTCCGGCCTGTTCCGCTACGTGGAAAATGAAAGCGAGCTGGCCTCGGTACTGGCGCATGAAATCTCCCACGTCACCCAGCGCCATCTGGCGCGCGCCATCGAGTCGCAGAAAAACAGCGCGCCGTTGACCTGGGCGGGCGCGTTGGGATCGATCCTACTGGCAATGGCTAATCCACAGATGGGGATGGCGGCGCTGAGCGGCACGCTGGCGGGAGCGCAGCAAGGCATGATCAGTTTTACGCAGGCCAACGAACAGGAAGCCGACCGCATCGGCATTCAGGTGCTGCAACGCGCGGGATTCGATCCGCAGGCGATGCCTAATTTCCTTCAGCGTCTGGCCGATCAGACGCGCTATGCCACCACGCCTCCGGAAATGCTGCTCACTCACCCGCTGCCGGAAAGTCGACTGTCCGACTCCCGTAACCGTGCCAACCAGATGCGATCCACGCCGGTCCATTCGTCGCAAGATTTCCTGTTAGCGCGTATTCGTGTCCTGACGATGTATTCATCGGACGACAACCCGATCGCCGCTACGATTCTGAGCAACTGGGAAAAAGGCAACGTGCGCGAACGCGAGGCGGCGCAGTATGGCCGGGCGATTCAGGCGTACCAGACCAAGAAATACGACAACGCGCGCGCGGCGCTCCAGCCTCTCCTC
>NZ_CAMKXG010000209.1 GCF_946477055.1 Lonsdalea britannica
GGTCGGAATGGCCTATAGCGCAAAAGGGCTGGCTTCCCTGGTCTTTCCGGGTCTGGCGGGGATTATCGCCGACCGCTGGATCCGGGCTAATCGCCTTTATGGTCTGTGCCATTTACTGGGCGCGATCGCGCTTTACCTCGCGGCGCAGGCGACGGACCCCATGATGATGTTCTGGGTCATGCTGCTGAATGCCATCGCCTATATGCCCAGCATGTCGTTGTCCAACAGCATCGCGTATTTTGCGTTGGAACAGCACGGGCTGGACCGGGTGAAGGATTTCCCTTCTGCCCGCGTCTACGGCACGGTTGGGTTCATTCTGGCGATGTGGACGGTGAGTTTTGGGCAGATTGAACTGAGCAATAGTCAGCTTTATCTGGCTTCCACCGCCTCGCTGCTGTTGGCGTTGTACTCCCTGACGCTGCCGCGATGCTCGCTGTATCGTGAAGGCGGTAGCACCAGTCTGTTCAATGCGCTGGGGCTGGGGGCATTATCCCTGTTCAAAACGCCGCGTATGGCGGTGTTCTTCATTTTTGCCATGCTATTAGGCGCCGCATTGCAGGTTTCCAATACCTTCAGCAACCCGTTTCTCCACGACTTCGCGCGTAATCCGCTCTATCAGTCGAGTCTGGCGGCGACTTATCCGTCGGTGCTGTTATCGCTCTCGCAGATCTCGGAGGTGTTTTTCATTCTCACCATTCCGTTTTTTCTGCGCCGCTACGGCATCAAACGCGTCATGCTCATTAGCATGTTCGCCTGGACGCTGCGCTTTCTGTTTTTCGCCTACGGCGACCCGCTTGGCATGGGGTTCCTGCTGTTGGTGCTCTCGATGATTATTTACGGCTGCGCGTTCGACTTTTTCAATATCTCCGGCACGATCTTTGTGGATACGGAAGTCGACTCTCGTTTCAGAGCCAGCGCGCAGGGCATGTTTATGAGCATGGTCAATGGACTGGGCGCTTATATCGGGGCGCTGGTCAGCGGAGGGGTGGTGGATCTGTTCACGACGGCTGGCGTCAAGGACTGGCAGGCGATTTGGCTAACGTTTGCGGGTTACACGCTGGTGCTGGGCTGCGTTTTTGCCGTGGCGTTCCGGTATCGCCACCAAAGCGGCCAGACCGTTTCAGGGTCAGCGACCTGATGTAACGGCTGATGGGTGACGAATCGGCGTGGATATCTCGTGTCGCGCCGGTTCATGGTTAGCCGGGCGGACCTGCCAGTGAGTCGGTGGGGCAGAGGGAATCCATCGGATTTCTTGGGCGTTGGCAAGAGACGCGGAGACCCTACCGTCTTAGCGACAGTCGCAGGGTAAAAATAAACCGGGCGTGTGATAGAAAATAGAGGAATGAGAATATAAACAAGACCGCGCCATTCCCTGGCGGTCTTGCGAGGAATGAATGAGGAACCGGTCTTTTGTCCTAACTAACAAGCTTAGGCAACAGGCGGTCACCTCTGGGCTGAGTGATAAAGCCCGGCGCTTTAATAGCGCTCTAAAAAAGAAACGCGCCGGCCGTTATAGCCGGCGCGTTTTACAATGGCGACTAAAATGTCGCCTTCCCTGGTATTGGTCTTTCTTCTTATGTTATCGAATCTTTCTCTGCAGAAAATCACCGACGGTTTTCATGCATTCTTCGCGCTCTTCGACATGCGGCATATGGCTTGAGTGTTCAAAAATAACCCACTCAACATCAGCGATACCGTCTGCAAAAGGTTGGATCGTTTCTGGTGAAGCCTCGTCGTAACGCCCTGAAATCAAAAGGGTAGGGACGTTGATGGCCTTGACGCGATCGATGATGCTCCAGTTTTTCATGCTGCCGATGACATGGAACTCTGTCGGTCCATTCATTGCGTGATAAACCGTGGGGTCTTCATCGATATAATCAAAGGTGCGTGTCACCTCAGCGGGCCACGGGTCCAGACGGCAGACGTGACGCTGATAGAACACCTGTGATGCTTCGCGATAGGCTTCGCTATCCACCGTCCCCGCCTCTTCGTGCTCAAGCAGGGTCGCTTGAACCGCTTCTGGCAATTCGGCGCGCAGCTTCGCGGCGGCCTGCAGCCATGACGGAATCGACGCCGGAGAGTTGGCGATAACGATAGCTTTCAAACCGGTCGGACATCTTACGGCGTGTTCTGAAATCAGAATGCCGCCCCAGGACTGACCGAGCAGTGCATAGTCGTCCTGAATGTTAAGATGTTTTAACAGGTTATCCAGCTCATCAAGAAACAACGAGATCTGCCAGAAATCGGCTGGTTTTTCCCGTAGGTGCGTCGAACGGCCATTACCTAACTGATCGTAATGAACCACAGGGCGACCTGTGTTGGCGATGTCTTTAAATGAATCAACGTAATCGTGGGTGCAGCCGGGACCGCCGTGGACAACGACCAACGGTGTCATACCATTTTGTAAATCACCGGTGATTCGATACCAGGTTTGATACTGGAGAAAAGGGGCAAAGCCTTCGCTGACAGTGTTCATAAATAACGGTCACTCTTATGTCTGTTAAGTCTGGCTTAAGAGTAAGGCGCGTCAGCGAAAGCGGAAAGCTAGTAAAATAGATAGTTTTAGCTATCGAGGAGGTGGTAGTACATGGCGCGAACGACGGCCTGTACTCGATTATTCGCTCCCAGTTTCTTGGTGGCATTGTTCAAATGCAGCGTGACGGTCGCGACGGAGCGGTTCAGTTTACGGGCGATCTCTTTCGCCGTCAGACCTTCCGCAGACCATGTCAGACACTCGCGCTCGCGCTTGGTCAGATGAACATATTGGCAGGTCATGAGATCTTCGCTGAACAGGGGAAACGCCGATTCCTGGAAACGATGAGCAATAAACGTCAGATCTGATAATGTACTGCTGATATCCTGTTCTTCATGCGTGTTGTTAAGAATCGCCGTTACGGTGGCGAAGCCTCCGCGAGGCAGGTGCAGAGGGACGGTCGCGCCGCAAGGCATCCCGTTTTCACGCATGTAATGTGTGACGCACTGATGCTCTTCGCCGATACGTGAGCGAAGCGGCGTCCGTTCAGGACGTTGATATGACCATACAAATGGCGCGCAGGTTTCCAGAGCGTGATGTTGAACAACATCCATTTGAAAGAAACCATTTTCGAACCACTGCAATGGCATGTCTTCTGGCACGTTATTAACACGCAACAGAGAAGGATTGATCAGTTTCCCATCCATTGTCCGGGGGACCGGCGCGTAGTCATAAATCACGCGGTCGAATCCCAAGTGTAACGTTTGCGCGAACATGTGATCAAAAGCGTCGTCCAGTGAAGTGGCTGAACGTGTCAACGAGGTAAGCTGAGTAGTCTTATCCATGATTACCCTCCGCAAAATGTAGCCCGTTAAAAAGAGGACGATGGTCGGTACAGATGCCAGAGCGCATGTTCGGCCTCAACCCGGTCAATAACCAAGCGTAACCTAGCATTTTTGCTAAGGCAAAACTAGCATTTTTGCTAACTATTCACGACCGGTATGATTGAGTAGATTCCCGCCTTTCAGGGCTTTTTATGACTTATTGTGTTTTTCTTTCATTAGTAGACCTTATGTTGAGTGAAATATAAAGACAGAAAAGGCATACTATTGAAGTGAATGGCCATTTTTGAATAGGAATACACGTCTGTTCGAAAAATGATGCCTTTTACCGACCAGACCTTCATTCTGGTGAGTCGTTATTTAATAAAAACGACCTGGTATGCTCCCTAGCAAATCGCGTTTATTGCGGCCGGTTTTTCATTATTCCGGTCACGCAGCGCAATGCTTAATTTCTGGCTCAACCCGTTTGTGCCAAACCGTTCATAAACGGTGTCATTAATAGATACGCCAGCATAAACACAGGGAATTAGTATGCATCGTTATCGGTTTATATTATTTCGGCCACTCCAACTGTTGCCGGTGCTTTTTGGCATCAGCATCATCACTTTTGCCATGGTGCGAGCGATCCCCGGCGACCCGGCCCGAATTCTTCTCGGCGTGCGGGCTACCCCAGGCGCGCTGGCGCGAGTGCGTGAACAGTACGGTCTCGACCAGCCGGTGTGGCTACAGTATTTCTATTTTCTTCGTAATCTATTTCACGGCGAGCTGGGGAAATCCATCGTTTATAAAGTGGATACCCTGAAAGTGATCGGTTCGCGTGTTGAACCGACTATTTGGCTGATTGCAGGCAGCGTGGTTTTAGCGCTCTTGCTGACCATTCCGTTAGCGTCCTGGGCGGCGCGGCGGCGCGGTAAACTGGCCGATCAGGTGATTCGACTGTTCTCCACCGCCGGTCTGGGGTTCCCCGCTTTTTGGCTCGGCATCATGATGATCTTGTTATTCAGCATCGAACTGGGGTGGTTCCCGGTGTCCGGCTATGGCCGCGATTGGCTGGATCGCCTGCATCATATGGTGTTGCCGTGTCTGACGGTGGCGCTGGCGCTGTCTGCGGTGCTGACCCGCAATTTGCGCGCCAGCCTGCTGATGGAAATGAAAAGCGACTACGTCACGGCCGCGCGCGCGCGGGGACAACCCGAGTCGCGCATTTTCTGGCGGCATATTTTGCCGAACTCGCTGGTGCCGACCATTAATCTGCTGGCGGTCAATATCGGCTGGCTGATTGGCAGCACCGTGGTCATTGAAAGTGTTTTTGCTATCCCCGGGATGGGGCAGTTGTTAATCAAGGCGATTTTCAGCCGAGATTATATGGTGGTGCAGGGCGTCGTGCTGGTTTTTGCGCTGGGAACCGTGACGGTTAACCTGGTCGCCGACCTGCTCACAGTGGCGCTGGACCCGAGGATCAAGCTATGAGTCAGACACCTGTTATGCGGCGGCTGCCGTGGCTGGCCTTTCCTCGCCGCCTCGCGTTGAGCGGCGGTCTGACGATTGTCGGACTATGGACGCTGTTGGCCGTGTTCGCGCCGTGGATCGCCCCGTTCGATCCGATTGCGCAAGACCCCACCGCCAGCTTGATGCCGCCGGGCTTCAGCCATCTGTTCGGCACCGACAACTTCGGCCGCGATATTTTCTCCCGCGTCATCTGGGGGGCGCGCGTCGACCTGCAGATCTGCCTGCTGGGCGTCATCTTTCCCTTCATGATCGGCACCTCGATTGGCGCGCTGTCCGGCTACGTCGGCGGCGTCGTGGATACGCTGCTGATGCGCTGTATCGACATCATTCTGGCGTTTCCGTTTTTGGTGCTGATGTTGTCGATAATCGCGGTCCTCGGGCCGGGATTAGCCAGTTTCTATATTGCGATGGCGATGGTGGGCTGGGTCACTTACGCCCGTCTGGTGCGAGCACAGGTACTGTCGTTGAAGCACCGGGATTTCATGCTGGCGGTACGCAGCCTGGGATTCAGCCATCCTCGTATTCTCTTTGTCCATCTGCTGCCCAACGCGCTGACCGGATCCGTGGTGTTCGCCATGTCCGACTGTGTGCTGGTGCTGCTTAACGGCGCCGCCATCAGTTATTTGGGATTAGGCGTACAGCCGCCAACGGCGGAGTGGGGCGTGATGGTAGCCGAAGGGCAAAGTTTTATTACCACCGCCTGGTGGATCACCACGTTCCCCGGATTGGCGATTGTGCTGCTGGCGATGGGCTTTAGCCTGCTGGCGGACGGACTGGGCGACCTATTGGGAGAACGGCCATGACGTTACTGGCGTTATCACATCTGACGGTCGTCAACCGGCAAGGTATCGCGCTGGTCGACGATGTCTCGCTTGAGCTGCGCGAGGGAGAGATCCTCGGACTGGTCGGCGAGAGCGGTTCCGGCAAAACCGTGACCTGCCGCGCGATGATGCGGCTGCTCCCCGGAGAAGCGCTTCGCGTGGTTTCCGGCAGCATCAATCTCAACGGGCGCGATATCCTCACGCTGCCGGAACGAGCGCTCTCCACCGTGCGCGGCCGGGAAATCGGCATGATTTTCCAGAATCCGACCAGCCACCTGAATCCGGTCATGACCGTCGGCGCGCAGATCGCCGAAAGCCGACGTCTGCACTTCGGCGCCAGCCGCCGCGAGGCGAAAGCCCATGCGGTGGAACTGTTGCGGCAGGTGGGCATTCCCGATCCCGAACGGCGGATAAACAACTATCCTCATGAATTCTCCGGTGGGATGCGTCAGCGGGCGATGATCGCCGTGGCGCTGGCGTCCGAGCCTAAAATCCTGATTGCCGACGAACCGACGACGGCGTTGGACGTCACGGTGCAGATGCAAATTCTGCGGTTGCTGAGTGACCTGCGCGACCGCCTCGGCGT
>NZ_CAMKXG010000210.1 GCF_946477055.1 Lonsdalea britannica
ATTCTGAGTTATAGTTCATTTTCGTTGAGACTTTATTTATAAGATGAAAAAATAATACGATTTTTCGATTCGTTTGGTTTTTATTTAAATTTAATCCATTAGGATGGTTTTAAATTTTGCGTGTTGTTTTTGCATCCCAAAACGCTGGGAATGCTCGCTGCCCCGCGTCTCCGCGCCGCTGTCATGTCGGCATGCAGCGCTTCATGGGCGCCGTGTTCCTCAAGGGCATCTTCATTTCTCCACCGCACGTTCCCCGCTCGCGTCGAAGACGCCCACTTTCTATATCTCTATCGATTAGCCTACCTGATTAGTTATTATTTTTTCGTAGTTAACCCCTTGATGAAATGTGGAATTAAGGTTTCTTCATGCAGCCAATATTGGCTTGTTAAATTTTTATGAGGATGGTAATAATTATCATTACCGTCGGTGTAGTTACCTAAAACAATCCTGCTAAAAGACAGTGCGAATGTCGGAGCTTTCTATTCATGCAATACGATTATCAACATTATCTGCAACTTAAAGAGCAGCATCCTAAAAAATACGCGCGTGAACTGGCCCAGTTAATGAATATCAGTGAAGCGGAGCTCTCTTACCTGCGTGTGGGGCATGAGGCGCGTCGACTGATTGACGACCCCCGGCAGATTTTGGCGGCGCTCGAAAACGTGGGGGAGACAAAATCCATCACGCGTAACGAATATGCCGTGCATGAGCAGATCGGGTTTTACCGTAACCAGCGTATCGGCGAACACGTAGGGTTAGTGCTCAATCCGCGTGGTCTGGATTTGCGCGTCTTTCCCGAGCAGTGGGCCAGCGTGTTTTTCTTTATCGAGCAAACCGTGCGCGGCGAGCGCCAAAGTATTCAGTTCTTTGACCGTCAGGGTGACGCCGTATTAAAGGTCTACGGTACGGAACACACCGACTGGGCGGCATGGCAGGAAACGGTCGAGCGTTTCACTGCCCCCGACAATGCGCCATTGGCGCTCACGCCGTATGCCGCACCCGCGTCTGACGTCGTCGTTGATGCTCCGCGATTGGAACAAGAGTGGCGCGACATGCAAGACGTGCATGATTTTTTCCCTCTTCTGAAACGGCACAATTTGACGCGTCAGCAGGCTTTCCGCCATGTGAGCGATGACTTGGCCTGTCTGGTGGACAACCAGGCGCTATCTACGCTGCTGAATGCGGCGCATCAGGATGGCAACGAAATCATGATCTTTGTCGGTAATCGAGGCTGCGTTCAGATCTTTACCGGCGTGATTGAGAAAGTGGTGCCGATGGAACATTGGATCAACGTGTTCAACAAAGCGTTCACGCTGCATTTGCAGGGCAACACCATCGCGGAAAGCTGGGTGACGCGTAAGCCCACGCGCGACGGTATTGTCACCAGTCTGGAGCTGTTTGCCGCCGACGGCACGCAGATTGCGCAGCTGTTTGGTCAGCGCACGGAAGGCGAACCGGAGCAGACGCAGTGGCGTCAGCAAATTTCTTCGTTGGCGACACCGGGAGCCGCCGCATGAAGAACATCCTTTTGATGCTGGCGCTGTGCCTGCCGTTTTCGCCGCAGGCCGCGACGCGGCTGGTGACTATCGGCGGCGACGTCACGCAAATTGTTTTCGCCCTGCAGGCGGGCGGCGACGTCATCGCGCGCGACAGCACCAGCCTGCATCCCCAGGAAGCGCTGGCGCTGCCGGATGTCGGCTACATGCGACAGCTGAATGCGGAGGGCGTATTGGCGATGACGCCGACGCTGGTGCTCGCCAGCGAGCTGTCTCAGCCTTCCACGGCGATAGAGCAGATTGCGAAAAGCGGCGTGAAAGTCGTGAGCGTACCCGCCGGACAGGACGTCGCGGGTATTGCCTCCAAAATCACGGTTATCGCTCAGGCATTGGGTAAGGAAAAAGAAGGGCAGGCCCTGGTGCAGAAGGTCAACCAGCAACTCGCCGAGCTGCCGACGAAGCCGCTGCCCGTCAAAGTGCTGTTTATTCTGAGCCATAGCGGCATGTCAGCGATGGGGGCCGGGCAAAACACGGCGGCGGACGCCGCTATCCGTGCCGCCGGACTGCAGAATGCAATGCAGGGTTTCAACCGTTATCAGCGATTGTCTCAGGAAGGCGTCGTCGCCAGCCAGCCGGACTGGGTGGTCATCAGCCAGCAGGGCGTAAAAACCCTCGGCGGCGAAAATAACATCTGGCAGTTGCCCGGTCTGGCGCTGACGCCTGCGGGTCAACATAAACGTCTGCTGGTCGTCGACGACATGGCGATGTTGGGATTCGATCTGGATACGCCAGCGGCGCTGTTGCGCCTGCGTAACGCGGTGGAAGCGCAGCCGTGAGGCTCAATCCATCGATGACGCTGCTGCTCATGGCGGTGTCCGTAGTGCTGTTGATGGTGATCGCCGCCAACCACGGCGCAATGCCGATTACGTTGTCGCAACTGTTGGCGTCGTCGTCGGAGAGCCTGCCGTGGCAGGTCTGGTTGAACATTCGTCTGCCGCGTGTGCTGCTGGCGGTGCTGGTCGGCATTGCATTGGCGCTCTCCGGCGCGGCGATGCAAGGACTCTTCCGCAATCCGCTGGCGGAGCCGGGTCTGCTGGGCGTCAGCAGCGGGGCTGCGATGGGGGTCGCCCTGTCGGTGGTGTTTCCCATCGCATTGCCTGCGATGGTGGCGCTCTACTGGCCGATGCTGGCGGCGTTTGTGGGCAGCGCCGTGATTATGGTCCTGCTGTTCGCGCTGAGCGCCTCCGCCAGCAGCAGTTCGCTTTCTCGTCTGCTCCTGGCGGGGATTGCCATCAACGCCCTGTGTAGCGCGGCGACCGGCGTGCTGTCCTGGATCAGCAATGACCAGCAGCTGCGCCAGCTGTCTCTGTGGGGGATGGGCAGTTTGGGACAGGCCCAGTGGTCGATGGTCATGATCGTGGCGTCGCTGGTGCTGCCCTGCGCCGGATATTTGCAGCGGCTGGCCCGGCGTCTCAACCTGCTGCAGCTGGGCGACGAAGAAGCGCACTATCTGGGTGTCGATGTCCGCAAGACACGGCGTCAGATGGTGATCTTAAGCGCCATTCTGGTGGGTTCAGCCGTGGCGGTCAGCGGCATTATCAGCTTTGTGGGTCTGGTGATGCCCCATCTTATTCGTATCACGCTGGGCGCGGATCATCGCTGGTTGTTGCCCGGTTCGGCGCTGGGCGGCGCGCTCCTGCTGCTGCTGGCCGATACGCTGGCGCGAACGATGGTGGCCCCGGCGGAAATGCCGGTGGGGCTGTTGACCAGTCTGGTGGGCGGCCCGTGGTTTTTATGGCTGATTCTGAGGCATAAACATGGCTGAGATGCGGGAGCTGTGCCTGAGCGCTCACCACGTCAGCTACCGTACGGGAGGCCGACAGCTGCTGACCGACGTGTCGCTGACGTTGACGCCGGGCGAATTGACGACCGTTATCGGCCCTAACGGCGCCGGTAAGTCGACGTTGCTGCGCTTGCTGACAGGCTTTTATTCTCCACACGGTGGAGAGTGCAGGCTCAACGGCCGCCCGCTGGCGGAATGGACGCCAAACGTACTCGCCCGTCAGCGGGCGGTCATGCGTCAGGACAGCGTATTACAGGCTCAATTTCGGGTGGAAGACGTTATCGCGATGGGGCGTTCGCCCTGGCCAACCGATGCGAGTGTACGTGTATTGGACGAGGTGATGGCGTTGACCGACTGCGAGACGCTGCGTGGTCGGCTTTATCCTCAGTTGTCCGGCGGCGAACAACAGCGGGTGCGGTTAGCGCGCTCACTGGCCCAGCTGTGGCGGCCTGACGGCATTGCCGGGTGGCTGTTTCTGGATGAACCGACGTCGGCGCTGGATTTGTATCACCAACAGCAGCTGCTTCGGCTGCTAAAAACGCTGACCTCGACGGGAAAGCTGGCGGTGTGTTGCGTATTACACGATCTGAATCTGGCCTCGTTATGGTCGGATAAGGTTGTGCTGTTGCATGACGGCAGGATCGTGGCGGAAGGCGCGCCGGAGCAGGTGATTACCCAACCGGCGATCACGCGTTGGTATCAAGCCGATGTCGTTGTCAGCCCGCACCGTGAAACCGCGGCGCCTCAGGTTTCACTGCGGCGTTGAATCGGGAAGGGAATATCGTTTGATGGATTGTCGGACGCGATGTCGGCCAAGGCAGAAACGCTGAGTTGACCGCGCCGTTATAACTACAAAAATAATGAATAAATACTGCAAAGCAATGCATGAGCAAGAATATAACGATTTTAACATTTGAGGTTTCAGTATGTTCTTGCATACAAAAGAAAAACATCTCTCAGGTTTGATCCGGATTATCCTGACGGGCGTCTTGACCAGCACGACCTTTAGTGCGCTGGCCGCGCTGTCTGATAACGACGATAAAACGCAGACAGCCAAGAAAGAGCAGACCACATCTGCCACCCAGGCTGCGACGGCTTCCGCCGCCAAGCCGCAGGACGACAATCCGGGCGAGCAGATGACGGTGATTTCCGCGCCCATCGACACCAAGGCCGGGAGTCGCGTCACGTTAGACGCCAGTGAATTACAGAAAAACGGCGGCAATGATTTCGGCTCCATCATGCGCTATCAGCCGTTGGTCAGCGCTACCAGCTCCAGCGCGGGTTCCAATAACGGCAAAAGCGGATTCGATCGCTCCGGTTACACCGGCTATAACATCCGCGGCCTCGAAAGCAACCGCGTCGCCATCGACGTGGACGGCATTCCATTGCCCAACGCGACCGCGCGCAGCTATGCCGGACGTGCCGGGTTAAATACGTTCGGAATTGGCCGTGACTACATCGACCCATACATGTACGGTTTGGTGACCATCGATCAAGGGGCGACGAGCGTCGAACGCGCCAACAACGCCATCGGCGGCGCGGTCTCCTTCCGTCCTAAATCGCCGGATCAATACCTGTCTCCGTCAAAACACACCTATTTCGGCTATCAGAGCGACTATGACTCGTCCAACCGCAGCTGGCACAACGGTATCACGGCGGCGGGCGGCGATGAGACGCTGCGGGGTATCGTGGTGATCAGCCGCCGCGACGGTCAGGAAACCCAGAACAATAGCGGCGTCTTGTCCGCGTATCCGATGAACTGGCACTCCACCTCCGTGATGACCTCGGGGATCTGGCAGGCGGACGATCAAAACCGGTTCACCGGCACGCTGGAGTATTACACCAAGACATCTCACTCGAATTACGACTCCTGGGATACTTCGGGGAATTCGATTTTAGGCAACGCGCAGCAGGATAGCGATACCCGCCGCTGGAGCAGCAGCCTGCGTCATAACTGGACGGCGTCCTCCGTGGATTCGTGGATTGACGCTATCGACTCGCGCATCTATTACCAGAACACCAAAACCCAAGACGAAACCTACATGCCGCTGACCGCCCGCAGCATGTATACGGTTAATTCGGACTACAACGTCGATACCTACGGCGCTGAAACCACCATGATGAAAACGTGGGGTATGCATCAGTTCAGCTGGGGCTTTAACGTTCAGCAGTCCGATACCGAGCGTCCGTTTAGCCAGGATCCGGCGCAAACCACGTACTACGCCATCATGCAGCCGGAAGCCGACAGCCGCACGGATACGCTCGGCGGCTTCGTTCAGGATCGCATGGAGATGGATGTCGCCGGCAAAACGCTGTCGATCACGCCCGGAGTGCGCGTCGCGTACCAGCGGACCAAACCGCAGAATCTGAGCAGTTTGACCGAAAACAGCACGGCCATCACGACGGAAGATGTCGAGAAGCTCTACGGCACCAACAGCGACACGCAGGTCTTGCCGTCGCTGAGCCTTGAATATGCGCTGACGCCGCGTCTGACCAGCTACATCCAATACAAGCGCGGCGCACAGTTCCCAGATGCCAGCCAGCTGTACGGATCGTGGGGACTGGGTTCTTCCTATGCGGGAGCGTCGCAATATGCGCTGATCGGCAACAACGAGCTGGAAACGGAGACCAGTAACAACTATGAGCTGGGGTTAAAAGGGGAAATGACCGAAGGGGTGACCTTCCGCTCAGCGCTGTTCTACAACACCTACAAGAACTTTATCGCTTACACGCGCTATACCCGGGCGAATAACCCAGACAAGTTCACCAACGTACCGTCGAATATCGGCATTGCTTACCAGTCAGAAAACCGCGACAAGGCGTTTATCTACGGCGCGGAGTTCAGCAGCAAAGTGCAGTGGGGAACCTGGTTCGACGCGCTTCAGGGGCT
>NZ_CAMKXG010000211.1 GCF_946477055.1 Lonsdalea britannica
GGCCTGGAAATGATGGCGAGGATGTGCGATCCCGTCCTGTGCCGCCACCAACTGCAGCTCGTACTGTTTCATTTCACTTGTCATGAGCATGACGTCGTACACGGCAGCCGTGGTGTGTTCCAACGCTTTCTCCAGCGCAACGCCTTTGAGCAAGTTCACCAACAGCAAACCGCTGGTCAAATCACCGACGCCCACGGGCTGTTTTTCGCCAAAATCCACCAGCGGGCGGCTGATGTGCCAGGCTTCCGTCGCCGTCACCAGCAGCATTTCGAAGCGGTCCTGACGGTAGGCCGCACGGCTCAAATGTTTCACCAGCACCAGTTTGGGGCCGCGCTGGCATAACTCGCGACACGCCGAGACCGCCTCATCAACGTTATGCACCGTGCGTCCGCTCAGGAGTTCCAGTTCAGGCAGGTTAGGCGCAATGGCGTCACTGACCAATAACGACTGGTTGCAGTGGAAGTCCGTCACGCCGGGGGCGACGATACAGCCTTTCTCAGGCGTCCCCATTACCGGGTCACAGAAATAGATCGCATTTGGGTTGGCCGCTTTGACCTGACGAACGATATCCAGGATGTGCGCGCCCTGCTCGGGTGAACCGATGTAGCCGCTTAATACCGCGTCACAGTCTTTCAGTCGGTCAATGTTGCTAATACCCTGCACAATCTCGGTCAGATGCTCAGCAGGCATGACGCAGCCGGTCCACTGTCCGTACTGGGTATGATTGGAAAACTGCACCGTGTTCAACGGCCAGACGTTGACGCCCATGCGACGCATCGGAAACTCAGCGGCACTATTGCCCGCATGGCCGAAAACGACGTGAGACTGGATCGACAGTATATTTTTCATGAACGATTGCTACCCTTGCCCCTGTGTTGCGATTTTTCCCGTTATAAAATAAATAAAGGGAGCATCATGCTCCCTTCAAAAACGATCAGGCTTTCCAGCAAACCAGACAGTAATGTTTCTTACCACGGCGCAACAGCGTGTAACGACCGTATAAACGGTCTTCATCACTGAAGGTGTATTCCGCATTGCTCTGCTTTTCACCATTTACGGAAACGGCGTTGGACGAAATCATCGTTCGAGCCTGACCGCGTGACGGCACCAGCTCAGCGCTGACCAGCGCCTGCTGAAGGTCGGCGCCTTTTTCCAGTTCGATAGTCGGCATACCGTCCTGCGCCAGCTGGGAGAAGTCTTCCGCCGTCATATCCTGCAACGCGCCGGAGAACAGGCTGTCCGTGATACGACGCGCCGCGGCCAAACCTTCATCGCCATGCACCATCTGAGTGACCAGCTCGGCCAGCACGTACTGCGCGCGCGGTGCTTTACCGCTGTTGCGGTCTTCTTCTTCCAGCGCGTTGATCTCTTCGATGCTCAGGAAGGTAAAGAATTTCAGGAAGCGATAGACGTCTGCATCCGCAGTGTTGATCCAGAACTGATAGAATTTGTACGGGCTGGTTTTGCTGGCATCCAGCCATACCGCGCCGCCTTCGGTTTTCCCGAATTTCGTGCCGTCAGCTTTTGTAATCAGCGGAACCGTCAGGCCGAAGACCTGTTTTTGATTCATACGGCGCGTCAGGTCGATACCGGAAGTGATGTTACCCCACTGATCGGAACCGCCGATCTGCAGCTCAACGCCGTGCGCGCTGTTCAGAGAGGTAAAGTCGTAGCCCTGCAGCAGGTTATAGGAGAATTCGGTGAAGGAGATACCCACGTCGTCGCGGTTAAGACGCTGCTTGACCGCTTCTTTGTTGATCATCTGGTTCACAGAGAAGTGTTTACCGATATCACGCAGGAACGTCAGTACGTTCATGGAGCCGAACCAGTCGTAGTTGTTGGCGGCAATGGCGCTGTTTTCGCCACAGTCGAAGTCCAGGAACGGCGCGACCTGACGTCGGATTTTTTCCACCCACTCGTTCACGGTGTCTTCGGTGTTCAACTTGCGTTCGGTCGCTTTAAAGCTCGGATCGCCGATCAGGCCGGTCGCTCCGCCTACCAACGCCACCGGTTTGTGGCCCGCCATCTGGAAACGTTTCAGGCAAAGCAGCGGAACCAGATGCCCCAAATGCAAGCTATCAGCGGTCGGATCGAAACCGCAATACAGTGCTATCGGCCCTTGCGCCAGTCGCTCTGCTAACGCTTCCTCATCCGTTACCTGAGCCACAAGGCCCCGCTCTTGCAATTGTTTTACCAGGTTACTACTCGCCATTGAGAACTCCATTTTATAGAAAATCGTGTCGTATCCCCGGCGTTCGGCTGCCGGGAAACGTACTGGTGCCATAATTCCAACCACGTTGGAACAAAGGATAACCGTCGAATCTGATGCTATACGATAAGCCGCCGATCGCTGTGCGCGGCAGAAAACGCCATAGAATAAAGCGCGGTTAGCGGGAGCGCCAGAGGCTTGTGCAGGTTTTCGTCCGCTACGGCGCGAGACGGTCTATTTGCCAGCCGTTTTCCTGACGTTGATAAAGAAAACGGTCGTGCAGTCGGTGCGTCCCGCCTTGCCAAAACTCCATGCTGTCGATATGCACGCGGTAACCGCCCCAAAAACTGGGCAGCGGCACTTCGCCGTGTTGAAACTTCTGCTTCAATTCCAGAAACTTACTTTCGAGGATACCGCGCGCGGAGATACGACTGGACTGTCTCGACACCCAGGCGCCGATCTGACTGTCTTTGGGACGGCTATTGAAGTATTTCAATACGTCCAGCGTCGGCAGTTTTTCCGCGTGGCCGATAACCGCCACCTGACGATCCAGCATCTGCCACGGGAAAAGCAGACTGATGCGAGCATTGTTGGCCAGCTGCTGGG
Source organism: Lonsdalea britannica (assembly GCF_946477055.1). Classification (GTDB taxonomy): domain Bacteria; phylum Pseudomonadota; class Gammaproteobacteria; order Enterobacterales; family Enterobacteriaceae; genus Lonsdalea; species Lonsdalea britannica_A. The sequence goes on from NZ_CAMKXG010000211.1 coordinate 2,816, forward strand.
CTTTGCGACTACCGAGGTTGGTATAAAACACCATGCCCTGACGGTCGAAATGTTTCAGCAGGACAATGCGTTGATAAGGTTGACCCGTTTCATCAACCGTGGCGACACACATCGCGGTGGGATCGCTCAACCGAGCGTCGCAGGCTTGCTTCAGCCAGCGTTCGAACATATCTAACGGATCTTCCGTCAGATCGCGACGATGCAGCCCGCCCTGGGTGTATTCGCGGCGTAAGTCCGCGATATCGATTTGAGCGGCAGAAGCATCGGGCGTTATCGCAACCGTATTACGTGAGGGTTCATTTTCCGTTGTCATTGCGTCCTTCCATCACACAAACGGGGGATTAAAGTAAAATCATTCTGCGCCCGCCGGGTGAAAATCTCAACGTTGATAGCCCCCTATCTGCCCGTTACTTCAGCACACAGTCACCGACGATCAGTTTGCCGTTTCGTTGGATTGTGGCCTGATTGCCGGTACGCACAAAGGTATAGTTATCATCGCTGTACCGTGCTCCCGCGCTATCCGCGACCTCTGATAATCGAAGCCGTTCGCCATCAAGTAAGAACGCGACCTGCTCGTGACCCTGCGTCTGTGTTTGAGTCACCGTCAGCGGCATCGTCCCACATTAATAGTGCATCACGTTGTCCTGAGCAGGCCTGAATTGACTACAGCCACTTACAAGCACCAGCGCCGTCCCCATCAGCCACATTCTGTTCATCGCTATCTCCCATCATGATTATTGGACCGGAAAGCAGTCTACCAACCGGTCGGATGGGATGAGCTCAGGAAAGTCCGATTAGTCGGACATTGCAGGATAGATCGCGCCCAATACCGTTTCCCGGCTAGCGCCGGTCACAGAGGGGAGATTTCCGGGCAAGCCCGAGAACGTGCGGTAGGCCAGCCAGGCAAAAGCCAACGCTTCCATGTCATCGCCGCTAATGCCAAAGGCATCAGTCGGGCTAACGGCAGTATCAGGCAACAATGCAGACAGCCGTTGCATCAAGAGTGGATTACGCGCCCCGCCGCCGCAAACCAGTAATCGTTGCACTCCTCCAGACTGCGTAATCTGCTGGGTGATACTGACCGCAGAGAGTTCTACGAGCGTGGCCTGAACATCGGCCGGTTTGATCTCAGGGAATGACGCCAGCTGTTGTTCAAGCCAACGTAGATTGAAATATTCTCGTCCCGTGCTCTTCGGTGCAGGCAGCGAAAAATAGGGATCGCTCAGCATTCGCTGCAACAATCCGTGATGTACTTTGCCGCTCAGCGCCCACACGGCGTCTTTGTCGTAATCGAGTGACTGATGCTGGCGAATCCATGCATCGAGCAGCATATTGCCGGGACCGGTATCAAAACCAGTGACCGGCTGGCCCGGCAGCAGCAGGGAAAGATTAGCGATACCGCCGATGTTAAGGATGGCGCGCCGTTCGCTATCGTTGCTCAGCAATGCGTGATGAAAAGCCGGGACCAACGGTGCGCCCTGCCCACCCAATGCCATGTCACGTCGACGAAAATCCCCCACCGTCGTGATACCGGTCAAGGCCGCAATCTGATTGTTATCGCCGATTTGCAGCGTACTGGGGGCCGGGCCTTGAGGCTCATGCCACACGGTTTGTCCATGGCAGCCGATGGCCGTAATGTCTTCCGCCCGCAGCGAAGTCTGCGCCAACAGCGTCTGAACCGCCTCGGCAAAGAGCCTCCCCAATTGCGTATCCAACTGCCCCACCGCTGACAACGTCACCGCCTGCCCCTGGCACATACCGAGAATCGCCAGTTTGATGACTTCCGGCATTGGGTGGCAATGGCTGGCGAGCTGAACCACGCGCCCTTCGCCTATCTCGGCCAGAACCACATCGACGCCATCCAGGCTCGTGCCTGACATGACTCCTACATATCTGCCTGACTGCATATCTGCTTACCTGCGCCTATAGTTAACAGTAAGTTAGTCTTATCGCTAACGAAGAGTCTTAGAAAAATAGTCAATCAAAAAAGCAGGTTACCTTTTTTGATGACATGAAATACAGTATTCCGATACCGTCATTCTGGGCAACACGCCTAAAATTGACAGAAATGATGGCTAAAGGGAGTTCTATCGGGAACTTTGTAGCGCGTTTATCATCAATTTAAGCGCGGTGTTTTAACTTAGTGTTTAAAGTGGAATGGCGCTCAGAACAGACCATAATTTAAACATACCCTTTTTTTTCGCCGGCACCCGGCTGTGCCAGCCCGACATAGTCATTAGGAGTTTTTTATGATGAAGCGTTTCATTGTCATTGCCATCGCAAGCGTCACACTGGCTGGCTGCGCAAACACCAGCACGTTATCAGGCGATGTCTACAGCGCATCGGAAGCCAAGCAGGTTCAAACCGTGACTTACGGTACGGTCGTTTCTACCCGTCCGGTCCAGATTCAGGCGGGTGAGGACAACAACGTTATCGGCGCAGTAGGCGGCGCGGTTCTCGGTGGATTCCTTGGGAATACTATCGGCGGAGGCGCAGGACGCAGTCTGGCGACGGCCGCGGGTGCGGTCGCAGGTGGCGTGGCCGGGTCGAGCATTGAAGGCGCAGCGAATCGGACTCAAGGCGTTGAACTTGAAATACGCCGCGATGACGGCAGCACCATTATGGTGGTTCAGAAACAAGGAAATACCCGCTTTTACTCAGGCCAACGTGTAGCCATGGCAAACAACGGCCGGACCCTGACAGTTTCCCCTCGTTAACGCTAAACAAACACAATCACCACCCATAGGGGTGGTGATTTGGCACTTCAATTAATTGTTGATAAACCGTTCAGCCAACTCTCGTCAATAAACGATGGCGCAAATAACTCTCTATTACTTATCCATTTTAGAAATGCATTTAATTAAGATTGGCTCTCATGTAATGACAGTATATTTTTTTCCAATCGAGATATAATTACCGTTAATTTATTTACTTCTTCTGGCGTAATGCCATCCAGTATTTCACTGCGCGTTTGTTGTATAACATCATTCACCGCCACAATGATTGGATCAGCCATTTCAGTCAAAAGAATACGCTTTGCGCGTCGATCGTGTGTACAAATATGTCTTGTGATCAGCCCTTTATCTTCCAGCTGGTCCAACGTACGGACTAATGAGGGCTGCTCAATACCAATCGCTTTCGCTAGCTGGATTTGAGACTGTCCGGGGGGCAGTTCATGTATATTATGCAAAGTGACCCAATGTGTCTGGGTCAAGTCCAAAGGCTTTAAACGTTGATCAATCAAAGCGCGCCAAACACGTACCAACCGAGCTAAATCAGATCCTAATGGCAATTCCATCACCTCTCCTTATAATTAGCAGACTAAGTTATATCCCTGGATTGCAACCATTTCTGATTTAATAGAAAAGAAAATAAGAAGTTAAATTTTGTTCTAAAAGCGCAAGAGATC
>NZ_CAMKXG010000212.1 GCF_946477055.1 Lonsdalea britannica
AATGTTCGGCGCGGAGTGGCTCAGGGGCGGAAATCATTTTTTCTGTTCCCACGGTGCAGGCGTTTGCATGGTTTTACGCAGCGCAGCATTCGGCGTAGGAGCCTGATCCAGGCGAGCGAGAAATTCCTGATAAGCATCGGGATCTGCCATGATGATGCGCTGATCGATCAACGCTTCCTCTGCGGCGGCGCGAGCAGCTTCGAGGACAAACTCAGTGCGATTTTTTCCTTTGGCCTTCGCTGCACGATCGATCAGATCGCGTTCAGCAGGCTTGATGCGTAAATTCAATGTTTCGCGTTTAACAGAAACGCTGTTCGTCACTGGCATGATGTTATCCTCTGGCCTACTCTCTGGATATTAATCATACAGCAAGCGTAACGCTAATGTCATTACGATTTATCGCCATCAATGGGGAACCGAACCAAAAGAACGAACCGGGCATTCCTTTATCGTATGTGACCCATCATCTTGATCTCTCTATGAAAATACAGGTCAACCTACGGGTCTTGACAAGCTGAGAGATTAAAATTCATGCTAAATTTCAATTTGATAGTTAGCTGAATGATCCCGAGTCCGGCACCACTCTTCGTAGCCAGTTCGTTAAGGGTTAAGATCCTTAACGAGCATGAGAATTGTCCCCAGCATGATGTTGGTAGTTTTCTTACCGCGCCATTGTTGAATATGGGACTTTAAGTCTGGAAAATGTTCGTGCATCCTCCAGACTTAAAGTCCATAAAAACCCACCAATGTATTCACCTTCAGAAACGTTTTCTGTCAATGTTTTATAAAGATTCCCTCCCCTTTTTTCCTCACATATAATCGAAACTGAGTTATTGCCTGATATTTAACCCAAGAATTATCTTAAGCGGTTAAGCGGCGTTCATCTCCTCAAGCACACTCCTTTACCTCCAAGAATCGAACAATGTAAAACTCTTAATTACCCAACTTTAATTCTGATTTGAGCGTTATTTAATTTAGCACCGCCCTGTAATAAGCCCATTTTGTTATTTCACAGGTATGCATAATCTGTTATCGATTAAGGTATTCGACCACCAGATACTTCCTCAACTAAGTTTATATCGTTGACGTCTATATCAAGGCGTTCTTTGAAAATGCCGATGCCAAAGTGTCGATCAGCTTTCTTACTGCTGGTGGCAGTCCGCGGCGTGTTGTGAAGACCAAATGTACTAGTCCTTGTTGGCCGCGCCATGCTGGCAAAACGCGCACGAGTTTCCCGCTTCGGATGGCCTGTTTACAGGTATGGTCAGGAAGAAGTGCGATGCCCAGTCCGGCTATTGCGGCATCCACCACGGCCAGAAAATCTCCGCACCCCATGCGCGGAAGATGGCGGATGTCATGAGATTGACCGTCGTCAGTCTCTAGATGCCACTCCACCTCGTCTGTTGCCTCACTCGTAGAGAGCGTCGGAGCTGATTTCAGGTCTTCAATATCGCGGATTTCACTGGCGATATGAGGTGCCGCTACCAGGATTTTGGAAGATTCCCCCAAAGAGCGCATGGTGAGCGACGCGTCACTGTCTAATTTGACACGTACGCGAAGCGCGACATCGATGCGCTCTTCTATAAGGTCAACGGCCCGATCCTGTGCCAGAAGCTGCAATCTGACCTTGGGATACCGCCCCATAAAATCTATGAGTATCGGGGAGATGAGTTCAACGAGTCCCGTGGGGCAGCTCATGCGGACAATCCCATGTGGCTCAGATTGCGCCTCCGCGATCAGTGCCTGTGCCTGCCCTGCCTCGTTCAGCATCGACCGACAGCGCTCATAGAATGCCTGGCCGACATCTGTGACGCGAAACCTGCGGCTAGACCGCTCGATTAGACGGACACCTAAGCGCGCTTCGAGTCCTGAAACGCGACGGCTGAGTTTGGATTTTGGTTCGCCTAAAGCCCGCCCAGCAGCAGTGAAGCCCCCGTGCCACACCACTTCCGCATAGTATCGCAGATCGTTCAGATCAATTTTCATCATCGTTCCTCATTTGGAACGATAAGTAACACATTTGCTGTCTTCTCGCATTATCGTTCTATTGCCATACTGTTTTTGACCAATCAACCAACCTAGACAGGATAAAGACAATGGACAATAAATTCGAAAATAAAGTCGTCGTCATAACCGGTGGTACAAGCGGTATCGGTCTTGCTACCGCAAAAGCGTTCTCGGCTGAAGGCGCTTCGGTCTTCATCACAGGCCGGCGTCAGGACGCCCTTAACATTGCCATTAAGGTCATCGGTGGCCGCGTAACGGGTGTACAGGGCGACATGAGCAAACTCTCCGACATCGATCGCCTCTATGAGGCCGTACAACAGAAGCATTCGCAGATAGATGTTCTCTTCGCAAACGCTGGCGGCGGTGAGTTCGCGCCCTTGGGCAGCATTACCGAAGAGCACTACCAGCGCACTTTTGACACCAACGTGAAGGGCGTCCTCTTCACCGTGCAGAAAGCCCTTCCACTACTCAAAAATGGCGGTTCGATCGTTCTAACAGCATCGACTACGAGCATATCCGGCACGCCGGCGCTAAGCGTCTATTCCGCAACGAAGGCTGCCGTTCGCAACTTCGCTCGCAACTGGATCCTTGACCTCAAGGATCGCAAAATCCGCGTCAATGCTGTCAGCCCTGGCGTTACCGAGACAGCCGGTCTTAATGAACTCTTTGGGGGCGGTGAGCAGGCTGACGGGACGAAGAACCACCTTGCAGGCCTCATTCCAGCTGGCCGTATTGGTCAGCCAGAAGAGATCGCAAAGGCGGTGCTCTTCCTCGCCTCAGATGAAGCCAGCTTCATAAACGGCGTGGAATTATTCGTCGACGGCGGCCAGGTCCAAATCTAATAACACGCAGGGACTGACCTAATCATCGCAGATGGGGGGAGGATTATCATAATCTACCTGCTTTTCGACAAGCTCCCCCTCGAGCTGGCAAAGTAAACCCGCCGACCATCCGAGTGATTTCTTAAGCAGCCAGACGGCTCGGAAGAAAACCAATGTCCGAAGAATATTTTTCGCTGATGAGGCGTGGCGTTTTGTTCTCGGGAGCCGTTGCCGCCGCCAGTATCGCGATTCCAACCGCAATTGCGTTTGCCGTAAACGCAGCATCGAATGAAGGGTATATGACCATGGCTAAAATTATGACCAAAGACGGTGTTGAAATCTTTTACAAGGATTGGGGGCCAAAGGATGCTCAGCCGATCGTATTCCACCACGGCTGGCCGCTGTCGTCAGACGACTGGGATGCGCAGATGCTGTTTTTTCTCTCTGAGGGTTATCGCGTTGTCGCTCATGATCGTCGTGGTCATGGCCGTTCAGCCCAGGTGGCAGACGGTCACGACATGGATCACTATGCAGCCGACGCCTTTGCCGTTGTAGAGCATCTTGACCTGAAAAACGCTGTCCATATCGGCCATTCCACTGGTGGCGGCGAAGTTGCCCGTTACGTCGCGAAGTACGGCCAGAAGGCCGGTCGTGTTGCCAAAGCTGTTCTCATCTCTGCCGTCCCGCCTCTGATGGTTAAAACCCATGCGAACCCGGAAGGCCTGCCCATTGAGGTGTTCGATGGTTTCCGTTCCGCACTCGCCGCCAACCGCGCGCAGTTCTTCCGCGATGTTCCTGCTGGCCCATTCTATGGCTTCAATCGTGACGGGGCCAAGGTACAGGAAGGAGTGATCCAGAATTGGTGGCGTCAGGGCATGATGGGCAGCGCAAAGGCACACTACGATGGCATCAAGGCGTTTTCCGAGACCGACCAGACGGAAGATCTGAAGGCAATCACCGTTCCGACGCTCGTCCTGCATGGTGAAGATGACCAAATCGTTCCAATCGCAGATTCTGCCCTGAAGTCGGCCAGGCTTCTTAAGAACAGCACGCTGAAGACTTATCCTGACTTATCGCATGGCATGCTCACCGTGAATGCCGATGTCCTGAACGCCGACCTGCTCGCGTTTGTGAAGGGCGAATTTTGAACCTGTAACAGGGCTAACAAGGTTACGCCTTGTTAGCCGTCTTAATTCGTCTTGATTATCTTTCTCTATGTTTTCTCAATCGTGTTCAGAGACGCATCGAAGCTCAATATTTAATCGGTGTTGCGCCCCGCAACACTGTTTATTTTTATGCCTACCGACATCCCCCATAATAACCGCCGACTCTTTAGAGGGCACTCAATCATCTTTTAAAAAAGATATTTTTCGCCGCAGTGCCAGGAACACTAACCGGGCTTCTGACCACGACATTGTGAGGACTCATGCTATGGCTGACACCGATAGTAACGCGGGATCGTCTTATCCATCGCTGCCGGATTATAAGAACCATTACTCCGCCATGAGTGCCGAGCTGGCTCATTTGAATTTTTCACACACTCGCTTTTTTCGTACCGTTGCCAAATTGATGACAGCAAGTCTCCCTGCCTAAGAGACTTGCTGAACCAGATGTGTTTATTGACCAAGGGCGCACAGCATGGTGCGCATCTTGGATTCAATTTCCAGCCATTCTGAGGCCGGGTCGGAATCAGCGACGATACCGGCGCCGGCGAAAAGCTGAATGTTTCGCTGCTGGCTGGTGCCGCAGCGAATGGTTACCACCCATTCGCCATTTCCTTCGTCGTCGCTCCAACCTACGATGCCGCCGAAAACGCCGCGGTCAAAAGGCTCCAGTTCGCGAATCAAGCGAAAGGCTTTTTCCTTTGGCACGCCGCACAACGCGGGGGTCGGATGTAAGAGGCAGGCCAATGACAACGACTGACTATTGTCGGTTTTCAACTGCCCCTCTATCGGGCTAGCCAAATGCCAAAGGTTGGGCGTCTGCAATAGTTCGGGTTGTTGGGGAATCTTGAGAGAAGAGCAATAGTCCCCCAGGATATGACGAATTTCATCTATGACTAGTTGATGTTCGTGACGATCCTTACTCGATGCCAGCAGCCGAGCATGGTTATCTTCATCCTCCTGTTCATTCGCGCCACGCCGGGCGGTGCCTGCGAGCGGCGTCGTCCAGATTGAGCGCGCCTCCTGCCGCAGCAGTAATTCGGGGCTGGCGCCAAACAAATAACGGTTTGCCGCCATAGGAAGATGAAAGTAGTAACCGCTCGGATTTTGCTCAGCGAGCGTCGCCAGCAAAACGACGGTATCCAGCGGCTCCTCAACCTGTAATGACTGCATGTCCGATAAGACGATTTTTTGTAATTCTCCCTGGCGTATGGCGTGTACTGCGCTTGTCACCATCGCGAGGAAATCCTCTCGTTCCGAGTGACGTTGTCGAGCGACGACGCGCAGCGGCGTTTGCGTTGCTGTACTCAGCTTTTGTTTGAATGCTTCACGTGACAAAAAATGGCAGGCTTGAGGAATATGCAACGATGATGGCTGACTCACATCAAAAGGAATGGCGCCGACCACGATGGGATGAGTAATGCCAGCAAGACGCGCCTGTTCAAATGCCTGCGCCACATCTTGGCACAGAGCGTCCGGATCGGAAGCGGGCCCGGTTAGCGTTTTAAAAACGCCTTCGGTATAAAGGCTGCGAAATGTGGATGAAAAAAAGAAACTGCCATGATGGAAGGGGATTTCCATATTTTCCTCCTTTTTGTCCTAGAGCCCAGAAATAAATCTGGTGACTATTTCGGCATATCCATTTGTTTTTTGCAGTTTGGGAAATATTTATGTTGTTAAATCTCGAAGAATTCAATTCTTCGTCCGCCAATATTTAATTTGCTCGCTAATAAATTGATGGATGATGTTCTTAAACAGCGAGGCAATGAATTCCTCATCAATATGATGTTCTCTCGCCCAGCGGCGGCGTTCATCCAGCATGCTTTCTACGCGATCCGGCGCTGAAATACTGGCTTCGTCGGCCTTGAAGCGGCTGGCCGAATAGACGTAATCCAAGCGCTGCAGAAAGAGAGTGAATATCTGCTTATCAATGGAATCAATACCATCTCGAACATCCTGTAAGTTGCGGCAATCTTTTGGGTCAAGCATAAATGCACCGTCCTTTAATCAACGACTGTTGGTGAGAATCAACAGGCGGCTATGATTGATGTGATCGATGAAAATAACTTTGTGGGCTAACCTAAGGGAAAAGACGAATATTCTCGTCTGGAAAAGATTATTCCTGGAAACGATTTCGAGTAAATATAATATTTTTTATGTGTAAATATATTTTTTTATGTTCAGATTGATATCTTTATAATA
>NZ_CAMKXG010000213.1 GCF_946477055.1 Lonsdalea britannica
TATCTAATGAAGGAAAGGTAAATAACCATTAATATCAGAGAAAACAGTAATACCGTCGTTAATGTGGTCCCGTAACTCGTGATGTTTTTATATATTAAAATGCCAATCAACCCGATATAAATCAATGCATCTAAATGATTGCGACGGCGTAATAAAATTCGCAGACGCGTCGGGCCTTTGAGGCGGTCCATAATAAATTCATCATAAACGGCGTAAATGAGGGTGAGGGCGATACAGAGGATGATGATGATATCGGTGAAACTCATGACGACTCCATAAACGAGCCGGGAATAGCGTCAACCATTCCCGGCTGGAGAGCGTTACAGACCCAGAAGACCAATCCAGTATCCAAAAATGCCAATCGCGAAGAAGCCCATGATGAGCCAAAGCGCGTTAACCTTACGGCGAAGCAACCACATACAGCCGAAGGTCAGCAGCAGTGGCACCAGACCCGGCATCAGCTGATCGAGGATGGATTGCACGGTCGTCACCGTGGTGTGTCCATCCTGACCAGTCACACGCGACACCACCATGGGAATGTTAACGTGCGTCCATTTGTTAACCAATGCGCCCATGACGAACAGGCCGAGGATTGACGCCCCCTCCGTCATTTTTTGCAGGAAACCGCCGCCCATATCGCTGACGATGTCCGCGCCTTTTTTGTAGCCGTAGGCGACGCCGTAGTAGCGCACCAGCAGACGTACCAGGTTAAAGAGCACGAAGAACAAGACCGGGCCGAGCAGACTACCCGTCATGGCAATCCCGGCGCCGAGCGCGGCGAATACCGGCCGGGCGGTTCCCCAAAAGATAGGGTCCCCGACGCCGGCTAGCGGCCCCATCAGTCCGACTTTAAGGCCGTTGATAGCGCCGTCGTCGATGGGAGCGCCATTGGCCCGCTGTTCTTCCATCGCCATCGTTACGCCCAGTATCGGGGCGGCCACGAAGGGGTGGGTATTAAAAAATTCCAGGTGGCGCTTGATGGCCTGTTTGCGTTCGTCCGAATTTTCCGGGTACAAGCGGCGGATGACGGGCACCATTGAGAAGCAGAAGCCGAGCGCCTGCATACGTTCGAAGTTCCACGATCCCTGAAACAGGTTAGAGCGAATAAACACGCCTCGTACGTCGCTGGCAGTGAGTTTTTTTACTTCGGTTGAGTCAGTCATGATGTCACTCCTGTTAATCCAGTTCGTTGTCGAGATCGTTATTGCCTTGGGCGGGAGCCGCTGCGCCTTGAACCTTGTTATATTTCGGACTGAGCTGGATATACAGCACGGCCATCACGACGCCAATCACACCCAGAGCTACCAGGTTGAAGTTGGTGAAGGCCGCGGTGACAAAACCGAGGTAGAAGAACGGCATAAGATAGCCAGCGCGCATCATGTTGATGACCATCGCGTAACCCACCACGACAATCATGCCGCCCGCAATATTCAGGCCGTTAGTGACGACATCCGGTATGGAGGACAGCAGGGTGTGAACCACTTCGGTTCCAACTGAGATTGCGACAAGTACGGCCGGGATGGCGATACGCATGGCCTGCAACAGCAGAGCGGAAATATGGAGCCAGCTGATGGCCGACAGGTTGCCGCGTTCGGCTGCACTGTCTGCCGCATGCTGGAAAGCCACGGTGATGGTCCGGACGATAATCGTCAGCACCTGACCCGCCGCCGCCAGTGGAATAGCCAGCGCGATCCCGGCGCCGACGCTCTGTCCGCCAGCAATAACCAGAATGGTGGAAATGATGGAAGCTAGGGCGGCATCGGGTGCCACGGCGGCCCCGATATTCATCCAGCCTAAAGCAATCATTTCCAATGTTCCGCCGATAATAATACCGGTCTTAATATCTCCGAGAACAAATCCAATTAAGGTACAGGCTACCAAAGGGCGGTGAAACTGAAACTCATCAAGAATGGAACCCATTCCTGATATACAAGCTACGATAAATATCAGCACAATCTGAAGTGTGGTGATCTCCATTGTACTTCTCCTGTATGAATAGCGTTCTGAGTTTTTAAATCGTTACGCATCACTATTTTTGGTGTATTAGCGAGCCGCCTTGTTAATTAAATCCATCATATTGATCTTGCTATCGCTCGATACTTTGCGGACCTCCAACTCAATGCCGCGCGCAGCCAGCTTGCGGAATGCCTCAATATCTTTTTCGTCTATGGATACGGCGTTATTGACCTGAATTTTTCCTTGTCGGTATGCCATGCCGCCAATATTGACCGACGGCAAATTCACACCGGCTTCAACCAGCGTTTCGACATCGGTCGGATTGGTAAATAGCAGCATGACGCGGTCGCCCGCATATTTGGGGTTGTTGTAGACACGAATCGCTTTCGCGACGTCCACCACATGCGCGCTGACTCCGGGCGGAGCCACCTGCGTCAGCAGCGTTTTACGCACATTGTCGGCCGCGACTTCATTGCTGACGACGATGATGCGGTTGACGTTGGTTTCCTTCGTCCAGCGGGTGGCTACCTGACCATGAATCAATCGGTCGTCGATGCGCGCCAGACCAATTTTCATGTGGCCGCCGGGGCCTGGGGTGACCACGGGGGCGGCGGAGGGCTTCGCCGCGGGTTTAGCAGGGGCCGCATCCGCGGTTTTCAACGCCTTGACGCCCGCGCGACCGGCTTCGAGGGCGATAGCGACCAAATCGGCAAAGCGTGGGTCATCGTCACGCGCCATAAACGTTTCAACCAGCATGGGGATGTTGGCTCCGGTAACTACTTCATGGTTTTCTTTATCCGTCACCAGTCGGCTGGCGGCGTTGAAAGGACTGCCTCCCCAGGTATCGACCAGGAAGAGTACGCCCTGGGCCGTATCCAGCTCGCCGAGTTTGGTCTCGTATTTTTCCAACAACGTTTCTGCATTTTCGCCGGGAACAAAATCAATCCAGCCGACGTTGTCCTGTTTTCCCAGGATCATTTCAGCTGTATTGAGCAAGGGCCCGGCAGTGGCACCGTGAGTGCATAAGATAATTGCGATACTCACTTGCTACCTCCTCGTTAAACACCCTTTATCAGGTGTGCTGTGTACAGAGAGTACGGGAGGACGCATCTCAAGGAATGGTTTCCCGTCTTGTTGACAATAGTTCACAAAATGCTTTTTGAGTCTGCTTTATCAGGAAAACGCATCCGACCTGAAACGTACTGTGAATCGATTCAAGCTGTTCGGAAATGTCTTACCCAGCCGTGAATTATTTTATGTTGCGAAAAAATAAATAGTGTGACGCTGCTCCCCAATCGTTGGGGGCAAAATGTGATCCGTAATACGAATAATGAAAAGTGTGGTCTTGTTATCAATATTGACGAAGAAAGTACGTCTATAGAAAAACTTTGTTAAAACCAGAAACAACCTGCTAGAGTTAACTTTCTTTCAATTAAAGAGGAGTTACAGGCGGACGCCTTTCCTATGGACTGTCATCGACGATTCATTTCTATTACACCGGCTGCGGCGGGTGATTGGTACTTCTTAACCGGCCATTCCGGCCCACATCAGCCTCAAGCCGATCGTGCACACATCTCAACCTTATTCAAAAACGCTGTGGCATTAATGTCATTAGTTCGTTCATTTTTCGGAGTCTGACATGGAATTTTTGCTAGATCCTTCAATCTGGGCAGGCTTACTGACGTTGGTGGTACTCGAAATTGTTCTGGGCATCGACAACCTGGTGTTTATCGCGATTCTGGCGGATAAGCTCCCGCCGAAGCAGCGTGACAAGGCCCGTATCATCGGCCTGTCGCTCGCACTGTTGATGCGTCTGGGACTGCTTTCGTTGATTTCCTGGATGGTGACGCTGACGCGTCCGCTGTTTCACGTCGGCGAATTCAGCTTTGCCGGTCGTGACCTGATTCTGCTTGCGGGGGGGATATTCCTTCTCTTCAAGGCGACGATGGAGCTGCATGAGCGGTTAGAAAACCGTCCGCACGATCCTAACGCCAGCCGCGAGCATGCCAATTTCTGGGCCGTCGTCATTCAGATCGTGATTCTTGACGCGGTGTTCTCTCTGGATGCGGTCATTACCGCCGTCGGGATGGTTAACCACTTGGGTATCATGATGACCGCGGTGATCATCGCCATGGGCGTGATGCTGTTGGCCTCCAAACCGCTGACGCGCTTCGTCAACGAACATCCGACGGTCGTGGTGCTGTGCCTGAGCTTCCTGCTGATGATCGGGCTTAGCCTGGTGGCCGAAGGTTTTGGTTTCCATATACCTAAAGGATACCTCTACGCGGCGATTGGCTTCTCCATCGTCATCGAACTGTTCAATCAGATTGCGCGTCATAACTTCGCCAAGCACCAGTCGCATCGCCCCATGCGCGAGCGTACCGCCGAAGCGATTTTGCGTCTGATGGGCGCGCGTGCCAAAAACAACGAACAGGATGACGAAGAAGAGCCTCAGACGCGTATCGAAGAGACATTCGCCGAAGAAGAGCGCTATATGATCAGCGGTGTCCTGACGCTGGCCTCGCGTTCACTGCGCAGCGTCATGACGCCGCGGACGGAAATCTCCTGGGTGGATAGCGAACGCTCCACGGAAGAGATCCGCATTCAGCTGCTGGATACGCCGCATAGCCTGTTCCCTGTCTGCCGTGGGGAGCTGGACGAGCTGGTGGGCGTGGTCCGCGCCAAAGATCTGCTGGTGGCGCTCGAAGAGGGCCAGGATGTGGAAACCTTCGCCGCAGTCACGTCGCCTATCGTGGTGCCGGAGACGCTGGATGTCATTAATCTGCTGCCGGTCCTGCGACGCGCGAAAGGCAGTCTGGTGATGGTGACCAACGAATTTGGCGTCGTACAGGGTCTGGTGACGCCGTTGGACGTGCTGGAAGCGATCGCCGGTGAATTCCCTGACGAGGATGAAACGCCGGAGATTGTCGCCGACGCCACTGGCTGGCTGGTGAAGGGCGGAACCGATCTGCACTCGCTGCAGCAGGCGCTGGACATGCAGGATCTGGTGGACCCGAAAGAGGATTACACCTCGCTCGCCGGATTGCTGCTGGCTCACAGCAATGAGTTCCCGCATGTTGGGGAGGTGCTGGAGTTCAGCCACCTGAGATTTACCATCATGGCGGCCAGCGAATACCGTATCGAACTGGTGCGTATTGAACGCGTCGTTGACCAACAGGATCAAGACGAAGAGGCGTAACTCGCTTCGCTATCGGCTGTGCGCATCCGCGCACAGCCTTCTACATTCAGCGCCGTTTAATCACATTGGACTTTGATTGCCAATCCGCCGCGCGACGTCTCCCGATATTTCGCATTCATATCCTTACCGGTTTCATACATCGTTTCGATCACTTTATCTAACGACACGCGAGGCTCGGACGTGCGCCGCATGGCCATGCGCGACGCGTTGATCGCTTTCACGGCCGCAATGGCATTGCGCTCAATACAGGGCACCTGTACCTGACCGGCGACCGGATCGCAGGTCAGCCCCAGATTGTGCTCCATGCCAATCTCAGCGGCGACGCAGACCTGTTCAGGACTGCCGCCCAGCAATTCGGTCAGACCGGCCGCAGCCATCGAGCATGCCACCCCGACTTCGCCCTGACAGCCGACCTCAGCGCCCGAAATGGAGGCATTCATTTTGTACAAAATCCCGATAGCGCCTGTTGTCATGAAATAGGGCAAGAACACCTGCGGACCGACGGGCTCAATGAAGCGATCGTAGTACGCCAGTACGGCGGGCACGATGCCGCAGGCCCCGTTGGTCGGCGCCGTGACGACGCGACCGCCCGCCGCATTTTCTTCATTGACGGCCAAAGCGAACATATTGACCCAATCTACGACGGACATGGGATCTTGCGTCAGGGCGGTGGATGACATGAGCATACGTCGCAGCGCGGCCGCACGCCGGGGAACGCGTAACGGGCCGGGCAGCAGTCCTTCAGTATTGAGACCGCGGTCGATGCACTGACTCATGGCGCGCCAGACATTCGCAAAATAGTCATCAATCTCGGCCTGAGGGCGAATGGCGCGCTCGTTGCGTAACATCAGGGCGGAGATGGACAGACCGTTAGCCTTACACAATGCGAGCAGCTGTTGCGCCGAATCGTAGGGATAGGGCACTTCGACGGGGGCGATAACCGGCTGACCAAAGTGAGCCTCGTCGACGATAAATCCGCCGCCAATAGAGTAGTAGGTCTGACGGTAAATCAATGC
>NZ_CAMKXG010000214.1 GCF_946477055.1 Lonsdalea britannica
CCAGCAGCATCTTTATGAGAACACTCTGCCGCCGCCATGCCGATCAGCATTTGCGGACCAAAGATGAAGAAGCCGATAGCGAAGAAGCAGCCCGCCTGCAGCACATAGCTGATGCCCGGCATTAACCACAGCGCGGCCACGGACAGGAAGATACCAATGGCGAAAATCAGGTTCATCGGACCACGGTTGCCGTGGAACAGTTTGTCAGAACCCCAGCCTGCGACCAGTGAACCGATAAATCCGCCCACTTCAAACAGCGCCAGCGCCGAGTTGGCCGTCATCAGGGAGTAGCCTTTTTCCTGCGTCAGGTAAAGGTTACCCCAGTCGTTCAACGCCGTACGGACGATGTACACCAGCACGTAGGACACCGCCAGCAGCCAGATGTACTTGTTGGTCAGCACGTAGCGCTTGATGATCTGACGGTTGGTGAGACCCTGACCTTCAGACTCCTGCACCAGCTCCATTTCGTCGTTACGCCATTGACCGACGCTAGGCAGACCCATCGTGTTCGGCTTATCGCGCAGTCTCCAGCACAGCAGCAGACCCAGCGTAATCCCAATGATGCCAGGGATGATCATGCCGTAACGCCAGTTGAAGTGCAGGGAAATAAAGCCCACCAGCAGCGGGATCAGCGCGCCACCGAAGTTATGAGAGGTGTTCCAGATCGCCCACCAGCTTCCGCGCTCAGAGCGGGAGTACCAGCTAGTCAGGATCTTGGAACACGGCGGCCATCCCCAGCCCTGGAAGAAGGCGTTGACCATCCACAGCGCGCCGAACACCAGCAGAGAGGAGCTCAGGCCGAAGACGATGTTGATGATCCCGGTCATAATCAGGCCAATCCCCATGAAGTAGCGCGGATTGGAACGGTCACTGATCATCCCGGAGATAAATTTGGAGCAGCCGTAGGTGATATAGAACAGCGTGCCCAAAATACCGATGTCCGACATGCTCAGGCCCAGATCGGCCACCATGGCGGGCATAATGAAGTTGAAGCTCTTGCGTGTGAAATAGAAAGCGGCGTAGCCGACATACATGACCCACATCAATTGAATGCGCCAATATTTATAGGCGGCATCGATCTGGGCGCTGTCCTGCACCTGAGGGGCGTCAGGACGGCTTTTTAAAATGAACCACATGAAAACCTCGTTATACTGCTGTAGCGTTAGTGGCGCTTATGGTGCCTCGCGCGCGCCTGATCCGACCAAGCCAATGGCGCATAGAAACTAAGACTTTTTCCTAGTTTTGGGTATTTTTTCCGAAAATTGCGGGGAGGATCACAACCAGGCGCGTTCCACCTTCATTGCGCAGAGCGCATTCGCCGCCGATAGCGCGTACGCGATCCTGAATTCCGCGCAGCCCGTAGCCCGGTTTAACGCTTTCCACGTCCACGCCCCGGCCATTATCCTGAATGCTGACGCAGTACTGTCCGGCCGCATTCAGCTGACCGCTGACGTCGATATGTGTCGCCTCCGCATGACGGCACGCGTTGGTCACCCCTTCCTGACACAGCCGATAAAGAATGATCTTCAGCGTATCGTCGAGATGCGCGTCCGGGATTTGCCAGTCCAGCGAGGTCGTTATCCCCTGATCGGGCGGCACCAGATCGCGTAGCAACGCCCCCAGCGCCCCAGACAAAGAAAGCGTACTGAGCGCGGCGGGCCACAGCTGCGCCAGCAGATCGTGAATGCCGTCGTACACCCGCAGGGCGTAGGACTCGATCGCCGATGCGCTGGAGAGCACCCGAGGCTCCTGCGTCAGTTTACGGATGATGCCGGAGTGGGTACGGATCACCGTGATGGTCTGCCCGACCTCGTCATGCAGCTCGCGGGCGATCTTGCGCCGGGTGTCCTCTTCCGCCGTCACCAGCGAACGGGCCAGCCGTCGATTCTCCTCCAGCCGGCGCGCCAGCTGATGATTCAGGTGACGCTGACGTTCAATGCCCGCGCCCAGCAGCATGCCGGTCAAGCTCTGCGCCAGCAGCGACAATAGCAGATCGCGATGCGGGCCCATGCCGTGGGGTTCGGACGCAATCAGCACCACACCGTTGAGCAACGTCGCCAACAGCGCGCCCTGCCAGCCATAACGGTAGGACATGAACACAATCGGGATCGCCAGACAAAACGGCGCGAAGCGCCGCAGTTCAACGTCATCGGCCTGACGCTGCAACCAGACGCTGAAGGCGAACAACACCAGATATCCGCCCAGATGATGCAACCGCATATTCAGCGGCTGATGAATCAACCCCGGCTCCAGCGGCGCCCAGCGCTGCCGGGACAAATATTGCCAGATAAGCAGACAGGTCGGCGCGACCGTCAGTCCGCCGCTCAACCCCAGCAGCAGCGGTTGCACGGTAGCTGCGCCCGTCACCAGCGACCAGATCACCGCCTGCAACGCCGCCGCCAGCACAACGACGGCACCCTGTTGCAACGGCCACTGCCACTCCGCCTCGCTTTGTAAGGAGCGCTGTAGCCACCCGGCCGTTAACCGGAGTAGCGCCAGACTCGCCGGCAACGTACACAGCAGCGCCCACAGTTCAGCGCTCGCGCCAAACTGCTGATACAGCACCCACAACATCACGGCTTCCGCGCACAAGATCCCGCTCCAGCATCGACGCGGCGTTTGCAGCAGTACGCCGACTCGCAGGCCGAAGGGGAATAACATGACGGCTTCTAGCGGGTTCGCGACCAGCGCGGTGCCGATCCCCCACAGGCAAAACCAGGCGGCGGCGTAGAGGAAGAAAATGGAAACGGCAAAAATGACGCGCTGCATCAGTACCCCAACATGCGCTGCGCCAGCTCGACGTTATTGTTAACGCCCAGTTTGGCGAACAGGTTGGCGCGATGAACGTGTACGGTCTTCGGGGAGAGTCCCAGCTGCAACGCGACTTCGCGCACGTCGTGTCCCTGCGCCAGCAGCATGGCGACTTCGCCTTCGCGCCGCGTCAACGGGTCGACCTGCGAGCGCGTCAGCTGGCGGGCGATCTCCGGCATCAGATAGACGCCGCCCTGACCCACCGTGCGTACCGCCGTCACCAGATCTTCCGGATGACAACGTTTGGACAGGAATCCGCGCGCGCCGCGCTCCAACGCCAGCTCGACCATCGCCGGGTTATCGTGCATCGACAGCATAATCACCGCCAGCCCGTAGGGCAGGTCGGCCAGCAGATCCAGCCCGCTTTCATCGGGCATAGAGATATCGCAAATACAGATGTGCGCTTGCAGCCCCGGCAATCCCTTGCGCGCTTCGGCGGCCGAGCTGAACTCGCCCACGACGTCGATATCCTCTTCCAGCGCCAACAGCTGCACAAATCCTGAACGCACGATGTAATGGTCATCAATGAAGACAACGCGGTAAGTCATATCAGGCTCCGGGGAATGAACGGCAAGGCGGAGATTATACATAATGCCCGGCGCAGGCCACAGTACCCACTCACCACCGTGGTGACAGCGGGTGTCACGCGCCCCGCGTGATTATCCTTTCGCCTGAAAGATATGCTGGCGGTGGTAGGCCATTTGCGCCATGTCCGGCGGGAACTCGCTGGGCAGGCGGAGAGGACGTCCCTCGTACTGCGCGAAGTAGATCTCGCTGACCGGGCTTTTGAGCTTTTTGATTCGGGGAGAAAGCTGCATCTCCAGCGACTCGTTAAAGGTGATCAGCCCGGTATCGAAGGCTTTGTCGTGCAGATTGGACAGACACAGGCCGTTGCTGGGGTTCAACCGATGCTCGTCCGCCGTTTTCCACGGCCGAATATGGCTGGCCACCAGCAGCATCGGTTCGTCCAGACCAGTGATGCAGCAGCGCTCGCCGTAAGCCCCGAGCACGCGCTTGCGAAACAGCTGTTGGCCGATGCGCGTTTTCACTGACGTCACTCGTTCCCCACCGCGAAAATCTTCCGCCGCTTCCTGCGCCTGTGAGGTGATCGGCGGCGAAGTGAGACTCGCCATCGCCTGCTCACACTGCTGTTCGAAGCGCACCGGATCGCCGTTCATCTCCTGCCACAGCGCACGGTCGGCGTTGGACGCCCCGCGCAGGCCAGTCCGCCCGGAGGCGATAATAAACGGATCGAGACTCGCCAGATTGACCAGCTTCATCGCCAACGCCGAAGGGGTCCGATTCAGGAGGGCGGCGTAACGGATGATGTCAGGATTGCGCGAATGCAGCTTGCCGAAAGGCAATTGACTGTACAGCGTGAAGGCGACCAGCAGTTGGTCCCGGGTCCAGGGTTGGGCAGCAGCCATGGGCGTTCCATCAGATCGTGAGTGTATTAAGTTACGCGTAACGCCAACTATGCCAGGGCGAACGAAAAAAAGCATGTACCCACGACGATCGCCAGGCTGGATCATCGCCGCCCGCTGCGCTAACGTCATGTCAGCCCTTTAGCCGCTAACCCGAGATAACATGCCGAATCTGCACCGTTTTTCGTTTCGCTCCCCGCTGCGCATGCTGGGCCTGCTCGCCGTACTGGCGCTGGCGGGCTGCGCCGACAAAGTCGCCAAAACCCCGGCTCCGCGCCCGGCGGACATCCGGGCGCAGCTGCTGACGCTGATGCCTGCCAACGTGAGCGATCGACAGGGCTGGGCGGAGGATATCGCCGCCGCCTTCACCGCGCAGCAGCTGGACCCCAGCCCGGAAAACCTGTGTTCCGTTCTCGCCGTCACCGAGCAGGAATCGACGTTCAAAGCCGACCCGCAGGTGCCCGGCTTATCAAAAATCGCCTGGCAGGAGATTAACCGTCGCGCCGAACCGCTCCATATTCCGGCGTTTCTGGTGCGCACGGCGCTGTCGATCACCTCGCCCAACGGCAAAACCTATAGCGAGCGTTTAGACAAAGTCCGCAGCGAGAAAGAGCTGAGCGCGATCTTTGACGACTTCATCGACATGGTGCCGATGGGTCAGCAACTGTTTGGCCGTCTCAACCCGGTACGCACCGGCGGGCCGATGCAGGTCAGCATCGCGTTCGCCGAAGCTCACGCCAAAGGCTACCCCTATCCCATCGACGGCACCGTGCGTCGGGAAGTCTTCAGCCGTCGCGGAGGCATGTACTTCGGCATCATGCATTTGCTGGGCTATCCCGCCAGCTACACGCAGTCGATTTACCGCTTCGCCGACTTTAACGCGGGCTGGTATGCCAGTCGCAACGCGGCGTTTCAACAGGTGGTGAGTCGCCTGAGCGGCATTTCGCTGGCGCGGGATGGCGATCTGATTAACTACGGGTCAAACAAGGCCGGCGCCACCGAACTGGCGGTGCGCTCCCTCGGGAAGCGGCTAAAACTGAGCGACAGCGCAATCCGTCGGGATCTGGAGAAAGGCGATACCGCGGCCTTCGAAAAAACCGACCTTTACCAGAAGGTCTATGCGCTGGCGGACCGCTCGGCGCGTGGCAAAGCGCCGCGTGAAATGCTGCCGGGGATCTCGCTGGAAAGCCCCAAGATCACCCGTAAACTGACCACGGCGTGGTTCGCCAAACGTGTGGACGAGCGACGCCAGCAGTGCCTGCGGCGGGTGAAGTGAGTCGGGAAAGGGTTCGAGTGGGTTGAATGGGGGAGGCGGTATTCACGACAGAGGCCGACGTTGCAGCCCTAGGCTATTCGGCTCAGAACAGACTTGATCCGTGAAGTGCGCGCGAAACGCGGACGGTTATCGCGACACTCAGCCACCGCCGGTTTTAATGCATGACGAAAAACGCGTCAGCCCCCGGCTTTACCGGGGGCTGACGCGCTGTCGATCAGGTCGTGAGGAAAGATTACTGGTTGTCCTGCTCGCGGGTCATGCCTTTGCCGGAGGACCAGTGCATCGCCAGCTTCTGCGCCGCCTTCACCTCATCCGGCTGCATCCCCTCTTCGAGCGCGTTACGGGCATTGATCGCATTCACCATGCCTTCAGTCGCCGCCAGCGAGAACCAGGCGTAAGCATGAATACGGTTGCGCGGCACGCCCAGTCCTTCCTGTCGCATCGTGCCCATACGGTACTGCGCCATGCGGTTGTTGGCGGCAGACGCCTGCCGATACTGCTTCACAGCCTCGGTGTAGTCCTCTTTGCCGCCCAATCCCAGACGCAGCATCTCGCCATAAGCGAGCTGCGCCTGTACGTCGCCCTGCGCCGCCGCTTTAGCGAATTCGGCGCGAGCATGCACAAGATC
>NZ_CAMKXG010000215.1 GCF_946477055.1 Lonsdalea britannica
TCTGCAAGGTCCGCGTCGATTCTTCGCCCATGTCTACATCGATATTTTCTGAGTCTGAGCTCAACACGCACGGCGAATCCACGACCCGCACATGAAACCCCACGTCATAAACATAGTCCTGAGCATTCCCGCTACCGGAGGTGGCGGCGATCGCGGGCAGCGACATCAGGTGTGCCCACAGCACGCCATGCACGGCCCGACGAATCGCGGTTCGGCATCTTGTCGTCATCGTCCCCGCCTTAGTCATAGTTGAAACGTAAGACGATGAATTTCTCGACATCGCCGGGGACTGCCGCATCTGACGCGTACAGTCTGGCGGTGTATTGCTTTTCCACCGTGCCGCTGGCTGATGTCAGCCCATTGATGAAGCCAATGAACTGGTTGTAGACGATGTTGTTGCCGGTCGAGCCGTCTTCGATTTTCAGCATCGAGCCATTTCCCATATCCATCCCGTCAGCGCTGGCCAGAACGTTGTTTCTGGAAGCCGCGTCGAAGTTGACGGTGAGGTCGAAGCCTTTGCCGCAATCCTCGCCGCCGTCGGTCGAGGCGCTGATTTGGAAATCCTGCTGCGCCACGACGCCTGCGGAAGCGCTGCTCCACGCCTGCACCGTGCCGAAATCGATATAGCTGTTGGGCGACACAATGACGTTGGCCGAACACTGGATCACCTCAATGTTTCTCAGCCCGGACAGCCGGAAAACATAGTTACTGTCAGGCTTATTGTTGATACCCAGTTCGCCATCCACCTGAAATACGCTGAGAGAATCCGTGCCCGAGCCGTTGTTGCTGATATTGCCGATTTTTTCCAGATACAGCTGCACCGTGGTGGGCATCATGGTCGGATTTTTCGGCGGAGCGGAACCTGACGGTCCCGGCGCGATAAATTTTCCTGTCGACACCCGCGAGCCGCTCCCGCCACCGCCCGAGACGATCCCGAGATCCTGACCGTTGTAGATGATCCCAATGCCGATCCCGGCGCCCACCACTTCTCCGCCCGGGTTGGGGTAGAAGTAGGCGTATTCGCCATTGGGCTTCACATTTTTGTAAGCCCAGCAGGCCAGATTGCGGCTGTAGGTTTTCGACGTCCACAGCCGACTGCCCACCGGCAGCGTGGAAGGGATTTTCAGCGCGCCGATATCCTCGCTGTCGGAAACCGGCCCGTTTACCGTATCTTTGCGGCATTCCAACGCGGAGGCGTCAACGGCCAGCATGGCCAACACGCCGCCGCAGAACCACGGCAGGCAACGCCGTGCGCCTGAGGTCACTACTCTGGACATACTCTCCCCTTTTTCAATGTAGTCGCCGACGTCTCCATGTCTGCGGGTTTCAGCAACGAGATGCGCCGTAGCGCGACATCCCGGCGGTTTGGTCCGCGACACGGCGCTATGGTCATGTGCTCCGCGTCCGTAGCGCCCCGCATCATGGCGGTCGTCATCTTCATTTCCTGTTTCAGCGAGTTTGCTTATCGACCACGGCACAGGTCGCCTGCTGACAGGCAAAGCGCAGCTCCGGATGACCGCCGAAATCATTGACGTAGTACAGCGAGAACGCCTGCACCGACGGGTCTTTAACGTCGACGTTGACGGAGGACTTCGGCGCAATCATAAAAGCCCGATCCTTCAGCAGAGAGGAGGTCCCCTTCTCTCCTGAGCGGAGCTGAATATTGCTGACGGTGATGTAATACGGCGTGGGATTTTCCACCACGAACTGCTGACCAGACTTGCGGATTTTAAGTCGGCGTTGCCAAACGTCGTCTTTCACCGGTTTGATGCTTTTCGGTCGATAAAACACTTTGATCTCCGATTGCACGGCAATCTGCAGAACGTTCGCCTTCTCCGGTTTGGGCGGGATTTCCCGCACATTCAGATAAAACAGAGACTCCCGATCCTGCGGCAGTTGATCGATCCCCGACGTTTTCACCAGACGGATCAGGGTGCGCCCGCCCGCCTCGATCCGCTGCAGCGGCGGCAGCACCATCAGCGGGGCCGAAATTTTGCGGTGTTCGCTATCGGTCAGCCAACTTTGCGCCAGAAAAGGAAGGGTTCCATTTTCGTTCGTCAGCGTGACGGTGGTGGTTTGCTCCGCCCCGTCGTAGACCACCCGCGTTCGGTCAAGGTTGATCGCCGCCTGCAAGGTCGGCGAAAACATCACGATGCACGCCAGCAGTACGGCAGACATCCTGAAATGACGATGTTGGTTCATTTACTCTTCTCCAGTTGTTGCATTGGTTGGGGGCAATGGCAGGCAAGGCAGCAGCAGGGACGCCAGGCCGGTTAAGGTTCGAGGCAAGGTCATTCGGCACTGCGCTTCGCCGTCCCAGCGCGCCGTCAATGTTTCATTTGGCGCAACGCCGGTGAGATAGACCTGTCCTTCCTCTGTCACCATGGCCACTTCACGTCCGCTGGCGTTCGTCACCGTCGCCGCAAACGGGGGATAACGTCCGTCTGGCAGCCTCAATGTGCCAAGCACCTTATTGCCGCTGACGATCTCGAATTTGCGGTACCCGATGGCGCCCTCGGTGAGCGTGCCCTGCACAATGGTTGTCAACGCCTCGACGTCGTCTGGCAGATGCTGAACGTCGACGCGCGTCGAGACATCGAAGTAGCTGCTGGTCCCGGCAATCACCGCCAGTCCATCAGCGTTGGTCACCACGCTGCCGTTGGAGAACGGCACGCCCGGCACGCCATTGGCGTCCACCATCACACGCGTTCCGCCGTTAACCCCCTTCTGATGGGCGGCGACGCCATGACGCGTCGCCGTAATCCCCCCGCGCAGGGAGCCGTTAACATAGGTGTAACCATCTTGCTGCCAGGACAGCCCCATGCTGGCGTTGGTTGCCGACGCGGCATAGTTGTAGGTCCCACTGACGTAGCCTTTGCTGGCGGCGTCGTAGCGCGTGCTCAAATTCCAGCTTCGGTTTTGATCCTGCTGATTGCTGTAGGTCAGCGTTTGGGTCATCTTCCCGCCATAGCTGCCTAAGCCGTATCCGACGCGTTCCCGGTCGCGCAGCGGGATGGAGAGATTGAGATAGATGCTATCGTCGGTATTCGCGTTGTAGAGCGAGCGCCACGCAGAGACTCCGGCGGAGACCCCTTTAATCGGCCCCAAATCGAGATAGGTGTTCAGGGAGATGCCGTAACGGTGCTGCTGCCGCTCATTCCAGAAGGTTTGCTGGGTGTAACTCAGATACGTAGACAGGCCGTTCAACCACTGCCTTTCGCTATCGAAATTTTTCGATAAGGTAATGACGTAACGCTCTTTTTCGTTGTGATAGTCGCTTCCGTTGTTATTCAACGCATAGAGATACTGAGACATCCCCATGAAGGTCTTTTCAGAGAAACGGTATCCGGCGAAGTTCACCTGCCCGTCGATGGAATCGAAGCGCTTCGACCAGTTCACAGAAAAGGAGCGCCCATTCTGCAACGGGGTATTCGGCAAACTGGCACGAGACTGGGTGATATCCGCCGACACCGCCCCCAGCAGATACAGGTTTCGCCCCAATCCCACAGACCCGGACTGGTAGCCGTTGGACAACGTGGTGCCGCCATATAACGACCAGGCATTGCTCATCCCCCAGGAAAACTCGCTTGAGGAGAACGTCAAATTTTCCTGATGGCGCTGACTGTCCGACGGGCGGCCGGCCGACAGCTTGTATTGGATTTGCCCCGGCCGAGTCAGATAAGGGAGGCTGGCGGCTTCGGTTTTGAACGTCGTGACGGAGCCGTCTTCTTCCGTGATTCGCACGTCCAGCGTTCCGGTCACGCCGCTGTTCAGATCCTGAAGAGAGAACGGCCCCGCGGGTACGGTGATTTCATGAATCACACGCCCGTTTTGCATAACGGTGACCGTCGCATTGGAGCGGGCCACGCCGCGAATCTCCGGCGCATAGCCACGCAGCGAGGGCGGCAGCATGTTTTCATTGCTGACCAGACTGGCGCCGATAAACCGAAAGCTATCGAAGAGGTTGGTGTTGAGATACATCTCGCCCAGCCTGACATCGGCCGACATAAACGGCAGCGGTCGAAAGGCATAGAACTGATCCCAGGAGAACTCTTTACGATGATTGTCTCGCGCGGCATTCATGTAATACCGGTAGTCGGCACGATAGCGCCATGCCCCGAGATTAAACCCCGCCGTGCCGTAGCTGCTGAGATAACGGGCGGAGCTGCCATTACCGGTGCCTCGACGCACGTTGCCCACCAGGTTGTAGTCCAGCATGACGCCGTTGATACCGGGGTCCCACTGCTCCGGCGGCGTCCAATTTTTGTTGCTGTATTTCATCCACGCCTGAGGGATGGAGATATTCAGTTCTCCCATCCCAATCTGGTTGGAAACATTCACTCCGTTAAGGGTAGAGACATCCGCGCACTGCCCGTTGTTCCACCACGTAATGTTCTCCGCGGCCTCCGGCTTTAGCGCCAGTTTGCCGACGGTCTCCGCATCCAGACACAGGCGTGATTGACGACCGTCCGGGCTCGACGCAAGGTAGCTGACTCTCCGCTGGTCAATCATTTTGCTATTGACCTTAATCGTCAGCATATAGTCGCCGGGAATGACGTAGTCCGAATCAGCGAAGCGGCTTAGATCAATCTCATTACGTTCATCAATATCCAATACGCTGGCATTGAATTCCGTCGCTTTTGCATTATTGGAGAAAAAACAAACCATGAACAGACCGTATCGACAGGTGCTATTCAGTTTATTTATAACTCTCTTTTCCTGCGTATTCGTCATCAATAGTTACCAGTGTATTGTTAACATCGTTCAGGAAAGAAAAAGGGGTAAATAAGAGATCATTACACTCCCCACGTCACCGCATCTCTGAATTTCATTTCTGACGACGACATAAAAAACAGATGCAAACACCGCCAAATAAAAGAGTCACGCCGACCATCAAGGATTCACTTAATCTCATCCAAGAAACAGATCGCGATTCCATATTGCAATAGGTTTATAAATACATATCTCGGCCATAGAACACGCCCTCGTAAATTCACAGGAATTATTTTTAGCCAGACAATCACCACGTATTATTGATTTTCACCTATTACTTAACGACAAGGGGAGAATGTCCTATAGCGTGCCCCTCTTTAACATCCACGGCGCACGGTGGACTAATACTCCTTGCAGCCGACTTTATTTTTGTTATTAGCGCGTCATATTTTAATATAGCCATAATTTAATAAAGACAATCCGGTACACATGCCCTTATTCTGCTGACAATACATGCTTTTCCTGATATCTCCTTGGTGTATATTAAAAGGGAATCCTTTCCCATAGATTCTTTTTACTGGTAGGAGATCACGAAGTTGGCCGTACTTTCAAAATTACCGGTCGTCACATCCGTCACAGACGGCAATTTCTGCACGAAGGAAGTGAACGATAACGTATTATCGCCATTGACCAGGTTATAATTGCTCACCGCGGCAGTAGTACCGTCAAACGATACTTTTTCACCAGAGTATTGAATCGCAATACCAGCGCCGCTAGCACCGCCATTCAGCGCCAGCAGTTTATTATCTGTGCCGGCAGCAGTTCCTCCTGAGAATACAACATTTGCTGTTGTTGAGGTCTCGATGGAACAATCTCTTAAAGTAATATCGAAAGGTTTAATCACCGACGTTCCACCGTTATTCAGCACGGTTTTGCTGATTTCACCGAACTCAATCGTCTGAGCCAAATCATCCTGAGAGACAGAGCACGGCGTATCAATAATTTTCCCTTTGAAGGTCACATTTCCATTGTGGCTATCCGCTGCCTGCACATTGACGACAGTGAGAGAGGTAACAGCAATCATCGTAGCCAAAGCAATATTGGATAATTTCATTTTCATTCCCGATTTAATTCAATAGATGAAAACGTGCTTGTTGGCGGCAGCCAAAAAGTACGCCCTGACCGGTCAATGCATTGATGCCAGGATCTTTCATCGAGTGGTTCAGCGACAGCGCATTCATCATCACCACCTCGCCTTTTCCACGCCAATCCAGCATGTAAAGATCCCATGAAACCGTCATGCGTTGAACGAGCGGCAATCTAACCACAGGCCAAAAAACAAGACAATTATATTGATTTGTATATATTCTGTCTCTTATACACATCTGACGCTGCCGACGAAGAGGATAGTGT
>NZ_CAMKXG010000216.1 GCF_946477055.1 Lonsdalea britannica
CCTTAGTCTCGTGGGCTCGGAGATGTGTATAAGAGACAGATAGATTGGCTTGGTTTTATTTGTTCGCATCAAAATGAATTATTTCCTGAAGATTAACGCATCTTAATGCGCTATGGCTTGTTGTTCATGATAATAAGTCTCATTATTGATTCCGTGACCCCTGTGCGTTGGCTCGGGGGATAGACGTTTAACCCGCGATGAGAGAACGGATAATGAAACAGCTGAAGGCGAAATGGCACACCTTTATCCACGATGAAAGTGGTGTGACCGCCATTGAGTACGGCATTTTGGCGGCGGCGATGGCAGCGGCTATCGGCGCGATTTTCGGCAGCGACGGTATCTTCGTCAAAGCGCTGAACGAGAAATTCAGTGAAATCGCAGACCAGATTACCGGCACAGGCACCAGCGGTTCGGGCACGACGACCACCACGACGAAATAATGACGGAGATGGTCGGGTATGTGCAGGGAGCACAAACGCTGTGGTTGACTGGCTGCCTCCTCTGGTGCGTCGGCAGCGATCTGCTTCAGCGTAGAATACCTAACCGAGCGGTCCTGATGTTGCTGCTGGGATGGATTGCGGTCGGTATTCTGACCGCCATTCTGGCGGGGACGACGGTCCGACCGGCGACCGCGATGCTGCATGCGTTGCCCGGCGCGGCGGTGGTTTTCGTCGTGGGTTTTCTGCTGTTTCTGACGGGAAGATTGGGCGCTGGCGATGTGAAGATGATGAGCGTGTTGTGCCTGTGGGTGGGCAGCGGTCAACAGCTCGCGTTTGTCATGGTCACGGCGTTGGCCGGCGGGGTGCTGGCATTGATCCTTCCCCTGCTGAATACGATCCCTCCCGCGTTAGCGCTGGGTATCGATAATCTGAATCGACGGCTGCATCTCAACATCGCGTCGCCGACGGTATTGCCTGCCGATCTTTCCCAGGGGCTTCCTTATGGCATTGCCATTGCTTTTGGTGCGGCTTATATCCTGATTTGGCCTCTGTTCTAAATAGAATCGGCGGCGCTGGGTTAAAAATTAAAATGAAATTAAATTCGACATTATTACTGTCTGGGGCCTTTATTATTGCCGGAATTATTGCGCTTGTTGTTCGTAGCCAATTATCCACACCACCAGTAGTTCATTTATCTCCGCCTCCCGCGGAAATTAAAAAAACCGCCGTATTAGTCGCGGCAAAAGCATTATATCCCGGTGACTTTATCGACGCCTCGGCTATTCGCTGGGAGGAAACGGAACAGCCCGTCACCCGCTCTTTTTATTTTATTCGCGATAAAGACAGAGAAACGCCGTTATACGGTGCCACGCTGCGGGAAAAAGTGTCCGCGGGAACGCCATTGACCAGCAATCTGCTGGTTCGACCCGGCGAGCCGGGGTTCGTCGCAGCGGTACTCAGCCCAGGTATGCGTGCCATCTCCATCCCTACCAATGCCGTCGCCAGCAACGCCGGACTGGTGTCCGCCGGTGACCGCGTCGACATCATTCTCAGCCTGCGCCGAGATGAACAGCCGCAGCTGACGCCCACCAGCGCTCAGCCACTGGTGCCGCCGGTGCTGGCGGCCCAGACCATCGTACGCAACCTGCGCGTATTGGCCCTGAATAATCAAACCGAAACCGAAGTCAGACCGCGACAGGATGTCGACGGCGACGCGACGCGCGCCACACCGGGCAGCCGGACGACGAGGGCGCCCGCCTATCAGACTGTGACCGTCGAGGCGACGCCCGAACAGGCTGAGGTGCTGGCGGTGGCGAAAGAGGTCGGGCTGCTGCATCTGGCTTTGCGCAGCGCGACGGCGGGGGAAGAGGACGAGGCACTCGCGGCTGACGGCGCACGGGTGACCACGCTGGCGGACAGCACGCGCATTTACAGCGGTTTCTCCCACAGCGGTCATCAGGTGAAAATTTTTCGGGGCGACAAGAAGGAAATCCAACAGTTCCCCTCCCGATAAGCCTGCTGGGGCGCGGCGTTAACCGTCGCCCGCAGCGGACAAGACCATCCCATAATGGAAACCAGTACATGAAGATGTTTTTTGCTCTCAGGTCAGGGTGTCGCGTGACCTGTCAACGATGGCTCTTGGTCGGCGCTTATTGGCTGGCCGGATCGGCACTTTACGCGACGGTCTTCTTCGCGACGACGCGCTTTGCAGACGCGGCGGGCGTGTCCGAGGTGGCGGAAACCAGCGTCATTCATTTGACGGTCCATCAGGGGCGGATGTTGCAACTTGATCAACTGCCGGACAGCGTTCTGGTGGCCGACCCGGAGATCGCCAGCTTCGAGCTGCCGTCGCCCGGCAACCTGTTCGTGTACGCCAAAGCGGTGGGGTCGACCACGCTGTATGCAATGGATGAAAACGGGACGGTAATCAACGCCATTCGCATCGTGTCCGAACATGACCTGGCCGCGCTGAAAGAGCGCCTGCGCCGGGAATTTCCAGCCGCCGATATCCAGTTGGAAGCCGCGATCCCCAGCGGCGTGATCGTGCGCGGCAGCGTGGATACGCCGCAAGACGCCAAACGAGTAATCGACAGCGTGCAGGCTTATATCAGTACGTCCACGTCGTCCGGCGGCGGGCAAGGCGGAGGTGGCGCACGGAGCACCGGTCTGGCGGGTGCGAGCGCCAGTTCGTCCAACGTCGTCAATCAGCTGAAAATCAAAACGCCGTCGCAAATCAATATTCGCGTCCGGGTCGTCGAAGTGTCGCGCAAGCTGACGCATGAACTGGGCTTTAACTGGGACGCCTCGCTCAATCGCGGTAGCGGCTCGATAGGTCTGGGCACCGGCACCCTGACGGACTTTTTCGACTCAACGACCAATACGTTTACCGGTTCTGAGGGCAGCAATTTTCTGGGCTTCAACATCGGGGGCGGCGACGGCTCGCTCAGCGGACTGCTGTCGGCGATGAATCAGCAGGGGATGGCTTCGGTGCTGGCGGAGCCGAATCTGACCGCCATGTCCGGCGAAACGGCCGCCTTCGCCGCGGGCGGCGAAGTCCCCATCGTCTTGATCACCAACAACAACATCAGCATCGATTACAAGTCGTACGGCGTGATCCTGCGCATGACGCCCACGCTCTTGTCCGCCAACCGCATCAGCCTGCACATTGCGCCTGAAGTCAGCGAACTGACCTCGGTCGGCTCGGTTCAACTGGAGGGCGGCTCGACCATTCCGGCGATGACCGTCAGGCGAGCTGACACCACCGTAGAGCTGGCCAGCGGCCAAAGTTTCGCGCTGGCAGGCATGCTGCGCAGCTCCAACAGCCAGACCGTGACCGGCGTTCCCGGCCTGAGCCGTATTCCGCTGCTGGGACGGGCGTTTGAGAACGAATCGTCGAGCCACGAGGAAACCGAACTGGTGATCATCGCGACGGCCTACGTGGTCGAGCCGGTCAACGCGGGCCAGCTACAGACGCCGGGACAGGGCGTGAAAGTATTGGATGCGGTGACGCCGAGCTACGGCGCCGTGGGCTATCTCTATTGAATCGCAGGACATCATCATGACTTTCACTCACCACGAACGCCTTATCGCCGCCGCCCTGTTGGCGACGCTGCTCGGCGGCTGTAGCGATCGTTCCTTGAACGACGAACGGCTCAAGCGCTTTGACCAGCCCGGCCTGACGCCGGTGACCGTCCAGCCTCGCGCGCTGGCCGTCACATTGCAGGTTGCCGCCAACGGCC
The DNA here is from genome assembly GCF_946477055.1 of Lonsdalea britannica. GTDB lineage: Bacteria > Pseudomonadota > Gammaproteobacteria > Enterobacterales > Enterobacteriaceae > Lonsdalea > Lonsdalea britannica_A. The sequence goes on from NZ_CAMKXG010000216.1 coordinate 3,680, forward strand.
GCGGACTGAACGAAGACTCGTTGCGACGCCTCAATACCCTGCTCAACCAGCAGGGACGGCTGGCGCATCAAAGCGTCACAATTACTCCGTATACGGTGCGCGGCGAACAGATCGCGACCCGTCTGGCGAGCGCTTTGAAAAACGCGGGCGCGGACGGCCAGAAGATCATCGTACTGCGTCGGGGAGCGTCGGCCGGTCAGCGCGGCGACCTGGAAGTGCTATCGCAGGCGCTGGCGGTCACCACCTCCCGCTGCCAGATCAACGACCCGAACCTACAGATGGTGAAACCGTTTGAAGGCATGGGCTACCTCGGCTGCGCCACGCAAAACAACCTGGCAATGATGGTGGCGGACCCGCGCGATCTGATTCAGGCACGTTCGCTGGACGGCGCCGACGGCGTGACGGCGGTCAACAGCATTGAGCGTTACCAGCAGGATGAGGTGAAGGCGCTCATCGATATCAACTTTGATGAAGATTGATGGGGAGCGCAAACAACATGAGTGACTCAACCGCGACGTTTACACGGGACAGCGAAGAACGGCGCGCCGAACTGGCGGCCTTTGTCCACTCGGCGGCGGAAGCCGATACGCTGCGTGACCATCTCGGTCGCCTGAAACGTGACTCTGTGACGGTGATGCCCGGCGGTCTCGCCGTGGCTCAGCAGTGGTGTGAACTGAACCTGCCGCCGCGCATCCTGCTGGCCGATTTGGACGACGAGCATTGGCCGCTGCCGATGCTGACGGCACTGCTGGCGCTGTGCGGACCGACGACGCAGGTGATCGTCACCGGCAGCAGTCAGGACGTCAGCCTGTACCGTGCGCTGCTGCAACTGGGCGTAACCGAATATCTGGTCAAGCCCTACACGCTGGATCTTCTGGCGGCCACGCTGGCGAAATGCGGCGGACAACTGATGGGGCCGGAGTACGCGCGAATGGGACGCACTGTCGCCATCGCCGGTGCCGGGGGCGGCTGCGGCGTCAGCACGCTGGCGATGGGGTTGAGTCAGCTGCTATCGCAGGAACGGCATCTGCCCGTCGCGTTGGTGGATTACGACCGCCGCAACGGCTGCCAGCTGTTGCTCTCCGGCCAGACGGAAGACGCCGGGCTGGCGGCGGTGCTGGCCAGCCCGGCGCTGGATGCCCGGCTTTTGCAACGCGCCATGCTACAGGTCAACGCCCGTCTGCATCTGTTGGCGCAGAAGCCGGAACTGGGCGCGCCGTCGCCGGTTGAGGTAGACACCGTGCTCAATCTGGGCGGCACCCTGTGCCGAATGTTCAATCAGGTGGTGTGGGATCTTCCGAGCTATTTCCCTGCGGGCGCGCTGGAGGTACTGACCTATGCCGACCTGCGCATTCTGGTGACGGAACTGACGTTACAGGACGCACGCAATCTGCGCCGCATCCTGCATGAAATCGGTGATGAAAGCGAAGGGCAGCGCTTGCTGCTGGTGCACAACCAGAGCCGTTTCAGCGGCCAGCCGCCGCTCGATCGCGGGCAGTTCGAGCACATCGTCGGACGCACTATTGATGTCACGCTGCCCTACGCCGACCGGGCGCTGGCGCAGAGTCTCAGCCTGGGCGCGATGAACGTTGCGGGCGCACCCGGTTTTCAACAGGGCCTGCGACAGCTGGCGGATTTGGTCAGCGGCGTACCGCCAAAACCGGCGAAAAAACGGTGGTACGACGGCCTGCTGCGGCGCGCCTAACGCGACCGCTGCGTTTTAATCAGGAGGGTTGGCGATGTTAATGCGAAGAAATCATGAGGCCAAACGGGAGACGTCGGCCGGGGCCGCGCCTCAGCCTGCGGCGACGTCGGCGATTGCGGAGGCCGGCACCGAAGCGCGGGTTGCCGCTCCCGTTGCGTCGGCCGCCCGTCAGAGCGATAGCCGCAGCGGTCAGCGTCGTTTGATCCGCGCCCAACTGTATGACCAGATCGACGCCGGAAAAGCGGCGGTGATGGGGCGAGAACCTCTGCTCCAGCAAATTCAGACCGCTATCCGCCACATCTGCGACGAACAACGGCTACAGCTGTCACGTCAGGAAGAGGATGCGCTGGCTGCCGAAATGCTGGATGAAATGACCGGCATCGGGCCGATCCAGCCGCTGCTGGCGGACGATACGGTGAACGACATTCTGGTCAACGGTGCCCGTCAGGTCTTCGTCGAACGCTTCGGCAAACTGGAACTGTCGCCGATTACGTTTATCGACGAAGAGCACGTCTTTAACACGGCGCAGCGCATTGCGGCCGCCGTCGGACGACGTATCGACGAAGCCAGTCCGATGGTGGACGCCCGTCTGCCGGACGGCAGCCGCGTCAACGTTATTACCTATCCGCTGGCGATAGACGGCACCACCATCTCGATTCGTAAATTCATGCGCCGCAATCTGTCGCTGGAAATGCTGGCCGAAC
>NZ_CAMKXG010000217.1 GCF_946477055.1 Lonsdalea britannica
CGTTAAGACACTAACACCTGAAGCTAGCGCGTCTACCAATTCCGCCACCTTCGCATGTCACAAACTTTAAAAATTGGGGTGGCTAATGGGACTCGAACCCACGACAACTGGAATCACAATCCAGGGCTCTACCAACTGAGCTATAGCCACCATATTACCACTTCTTTACTACGTTTCCGGTACTCACTTCTCACGGAGTCATTAAGTACCTCCGCAGCTCCCGCACTACAATCGAATCATATTAAACGCTTCGAATGGTGCGCCCGACAGGATTCGAACCTGAGACCTCTGCCTCCGGAGGGCAGCGCTCTATCCAGCTGAGCTACGGGCGCGTAGCGCCGTTGCGGGTGGGGATACTACGGATTTAATAGAATCCTGTCTAGTGCTTTTTTGAAGAAAGAGCGCGTTTGCTTACGCTTTGCTCATTTCCCTTCAAATCATCGACTCTACCGCTTTCCCACCCGCTGTTTACGGGTGATTATTTCACTTCAGCCTGCTTTTTACCCAAACCGAGAACCGCATAAATCGTGCTGACGAAGGCCAGGAATATTACCCCCACGATCAGCGACAGGCGGGTATCTGTATTAATGTACATCCCGACCAGCACGCACAGCAGGAATGCCATCGTCAGATAGTTAACCCACGGGAACAGGATCGACTTGAAAGGGTGTCCGGCAATCGCCGCCTGATGCTTACGACGAAAACGCAGCTGGCTGACCAGCACCACAAACCACGGCACCATACCCGGCAGCACGCTCGCGCTATAGACATAGACGAAGACTTTTCCCGGATTAGGGATGATGTAGTTCAGAGCCGACCCGGCGATCAGGCACAGAATAGAAACCATCACGCCTGCCGCTGGCACGCCGCTGGCGGTGACTTTGCCTAACGCCGCGGGCAACTGACGGTTTTTGGACAGCGAGAAGAGCATGCGCCCACAGCTATACATTCCGCTGTTACAGCCGGACAACGCTGCGGTCAGCACGACGAAGTTGATGATGCCCGCCGCCGCCGTAATACCGATTTTGGCGAAGGTCAGCACGAACGGGCTGCCGGAGGTACCAATTTCATTCCACGGGAAGATGGTGACGATGACGAAAATCGCGCCCACATAGAAGATCAGAATACGCCACAGGATATTGTTAATAGCGCGCTTCAACGTCACCTGCGGATTTTTAGCTTCACCCGCCGTAATCCCCACCAGCTCAACGCCCTGATAGGAAGCGACCACCAGACACAGCGCGAACAACAGCCCTTTCCAGCCGCCAGCCAAGAAGCCGCCATGCTCAGTCAGGTTAGCAAAGCCGGTCGCTTCGCCGTGGTTGCCCAGCCCGAAGAAAATCACGCCAGCGCCAACCACAATCATCACGATAATGGTGGTGATTTTGATCATCGCGAACCAGAATTCGATTTCACCGTACAGACGCACCGCCGCCAGGTTGGCGCCAGCCACCAGAACGACGGCGGCAATCGCCGGTATCCACTGGGGAAGTTCCGGGAACCAGAACTGGACGTAAACGCCTATCGCCGTGATTTCCGAGATACCCACGGCCATCCACATAAACCAGTAGCTCCAGGCGGTGAGATAGCCGAAAAAGGGATTGAGATAGTTGTGGGCGTAGACGGCGAACGAACCGGCCACCGGCTCAAGAAACAGCATTTCGCCCATTGAGCGCATAATGAAGAATACAAAAAGGCCCGCCACGATATACGCCAGCAAGACGGAAGGACCGGCCCACTTCAGTGCGCTCGCCGCCCCCATGAACAAACCGACGCCGATGGTGCCCCCAAGCGCGATCAGTTCAATATGTCTTGCCTCCAGACCCCGGTGGAGCTGATCTTCTTTGACTTTTTTTGTCATAAATCCTCTATCATTCCATGTTGTGTTTGTTTCTGCCGAGTTAATGAATTGTTTTATTTGGCCGGCAACGATCAACGGTACCTCTCGCGCAAAAAAACGCCGCCCAAAACAGGGCGCCGGAAAAGATACAGCAATGCTGGCGGGATTAACATCTTCGGGGAAGGAGTTATAACTAAATAAGAAAGGTATGCGTTTGCTTATAACTCAATCGGTAAAGTTCAAGCAAACGCAGGGAGGAAGCGGAACTACAGGCGTCTGGTGATGTGATAAGCCAGATAGCGCAATAGCTTTATCTGCCGCGTGATACGGCTGGGTTGAGACAGCAGACGATACAGCCACTCTAACCCCAGGTTCTGCCAGCGCTTGGGCGCGCGTTTTACGTGTCCGGTAAACACGTCATAAGTACCGCCTACGCCCATATATAGCGCGTCAGGATGAACCTGGCGGCACTGCTGCATAATCCGTTCCTGCTTGGGAGAGCCCATCGCCACCGTCACCAGCTGCGCGCCGCTGTCGCGCACGCGGTCAAACAGCGCCGACTGTTGCTCCACGCTAAAATAGCCGTCCTGCGATCCCACAATATTCACCTGCCAGCGACGACGCAGCTCCCGTTCCGTCTGAGCCAGCACTTCCGGCTTGCCGCCGATGAGGAAGACCGGCGTGCCACGCTCTCCGGCCCGATGCATCAGCGCTTCCCAGAGATCAGCCCCGGCGATGCGCTCTACGCGGGCATCGGCATATTTCCGTCGAATAGAGTGAACAATGCTGATGCCGTCGGCATATTTATATTCCGCCGCGTCAATCAGCGCCTTCAGCGCAGAATCCCGTTCCGTCGCCAGAACTTTTTCGGCGTTAATCGCCACCAACGTGCCGGTTTTAACCTGTTCGCCCGCCAGCAGATAATCCACACACTGCGTCATGCTCTCGAAGCCGTACAGAGGGATCCCGCGAATCTGGTACTGTGGGATCGCGTCATTGTGTTCCATTGTTTTCCTCATTATTCGCGCCGCGGACTCGCGGGTGCAGGGCGTTGCTCCAACCCAGACGGGGGTAAATTACGCCAGCGCTGCCGGATAACGCCGCCCTGTAGCAGCAGCCAATACAATAGTTTGGCCAGCAGCAGGCAGGCGCCAAACACCAGACAGAAAAACACCACCCGAGAGACAAAGGCATCCATCCCTTCCCTGACCAGCACGATGATGTTGAATATCGCGCCGAAGCAGAAAGCCTGCAAAATCGCAGCATTATAGCGGTTAGGACTTTGGCGACCGCGCTCATAAAGCCAATCGAACCATTTGATAATCAGCCCGACGGCCACGGCGCCCAGCGGAATAAACGCCGCCCCGCCCATGACCAGCAGCGAGCCGATCAGCGTAGGCGACATCGCCAACCCGCTATGGTTGTTCAACACTTCCCAGGTGAAATAGTTGGCGCTGTTGAGGATCAGCGAAGGCCGTCCTGGCCACAGCCAGCCGGGAATAAAGACATAAAAATCGCGAACGATGGGCGCCAACCCCTGGAAATGGATGTCGTCGTAGAACTGCCACAGTCGTGCCAGATTTTCCCACGGGGAGAACGTATCTCGCGTCAGATACAGAAACGTATAAACGGCCTCGGCGCCGCTGACGTCGAGGCTATAGCGCTTCAGCGCCAGCCAGAACATCCCGACAATCCCCATCAAACCCGCCGCGACCAGCATCGACAGCGAGATCCAGCCGCGCACGATACCGATGAACAGAAACAGCGAGAAGGCGATCAGGACATTGGCCCGCGTGCCGCCGACAATCATGTAGGTCAGCATGCCGAAGGCGACCGTCGCCAGCAAAAATCCCAGCCAGGCGCGTGGCGTCTGATGCAGGAAGTAGATCACCAGCATCGCTGGAATAAAGAAATAGAAAAAGCGTTTTAGCGCGACGCCGGACACATCGCTGGAAAAAATTTGGTTGTAGGCCCGCAGTTTAAACAGCAAAAAACCGTTGTGGAGAAAGAAGATGCCGACGGTCACCACCGCCACCAGCGCCAGCAGTCCCCAGACCAGATGCGTTTCCACCCGGGAGAAATTCAGCATCGGAGAAGGAACGACGGTAGGCGAGGCCCGCAGCCGGGTTTTATACGTCACATAATAAATGGCGTAGAACACCGTCGCCGACAGCAGAGCCATTAAGAGGTACTGCGCTGGCACTACCGCCACATTGAAACGAAACGCCAACAGGCAGGTAAACGGGAAGCCGAGATAGAACGTCAGCAGATACAACAAAGAAAACAATACGTTAAAGTTGAATCGTACCCGTTTGAACTCCTGCCAGGTCAGAAACAGGATGAACAGCACGGAAACAAGATAAACGCCCAGCAGTCCGCTGACCTGCCATTCGGTCATACCGGCTCTCCCGCGGCGAGCGCCAGCGCCCGATGCCAACCGTCAATATAGTTCGGATTGAAAAACGCAATCTGCCGCTTGTCGACCTGCGCCAGCGACTGTTGCGCTTCCAACACGCCCGCTTCATCCAAATCATCGCCATAAAACAGCACGGGAAGATGTTGTTCCTGTAGATCGTGCCAGAACGGATTATGGCGACTCAGCACAAACGGCACGCCGAACTGGATCAGCAGACACAGCGTACCAATACCCTGCTGCCGGTCGAAGATGAAATAGCCCAGATCGCAGCGGCGAAGCATCGCCAGATAGTCGTCAAACGCCATCTGCTGACGCAGCAGCTGAAAACGTTTCACGCCAAACAATGCATCGCCGACCTGCTGGACCTGCGCAATGTAGTCATCGTTATTGGCGGGATAGCCCATAGGCACAATCACCCGCGCGCGTTCACCGAACCGCTCGTGAATCGCCCGCAGCGCTTCAATATGCCGGTTGGTTTTATCGCCGGAATTCCCCACCAAAATGGTCATCGGCCCAGCCTGACCTTTCAGGTCGTCTGGCGCGGCCAGCGTCGGATCCATGCGGGTGGGGAAATAAAGCAGTTCGGCGGGAACCTGCGGCTGCCGCTGCGCAAAATAGTTCAGATCGCCGCGCGTCGCAAATACCCGGCCGATGCGCCCCTGCGCACGACGGCGCATCAGATAGAACAGACGTGCAGCCATACCGCTTGCCGTCTCATACAGGTCAGCGCCCCAAATGTGCCAATAAGCCTGGGCGGGACGGATGCCGCCGGTCAGCAGCGCCAGCCACAACCACGGGTTGAACTGGCCGTGGAAGAAAAATCGGGTATCGCGGTGCGCCTTGGCCTGCGCGACCACCGCTTTCGCCAGCGCACGTTTATCGGCATAGCGATCAACGGTCAACGCGGGTAAGTTTTGCAGCCATGCGGCCTCCGCCGGGGCCACCACCATAAAGCGCCGCACCTGCTCAGCGGGCAGCGTCGGGGTCAGTACGTCGTTGAAAAAACGCAGTACCGTTTGATTATGATGAGGGATATCCGCACCCAGCACGTGAATTAAGGGGGTCATGCTCGCCTACAGTAAATAATGAATATGCCGCAACACAGCAGGAAATAGACCAGATAGCTTGCCATATAAGCCTGTGCCGCGCCCAGTGCGCCATGCAAGGGGATCAGCCAATGCGAGAATCCCATCAGCAGGAGAAACTGGCTGATTTCGGTCAGCAAATAGAAACGCAGAGAGGCTTTCGCGATGACCAGATAACCAAATACGTAAGCGCCCACTTTCATCACATCCCCAGTCAGTTGCCAGGGGAAGAGATCGCGCATCGCAATAAACTGATGTGAAAACAGCAGCCAAATCGCCACATCGCGCAGCAGCCAGACGACGAAACTCACCGCCGCTACCGTGGGCAGCACAAACTTCAGCGACGTCACAATTTCCCGCGCCTGATCTCGGCGTTCGGTCAGTCGGGACAGCGTCGGTAATAGATAGACGCTGAACGCAGCCGTGATGAACTGCAGATAAGCATCGGAAATGGTGGTGACGCCCTGCCAGATCCCGACAGCCTCCCAGCCATAGTGCGCAGCGAGCAGATTACGCATGGTGATATACGCAACCGGTAGCGTGACCGCCGTCATCAGCGCCATCAGGGTAAACTTGGCCAGCCGCCCCGCCAGCATCCGTTCCCAGAGCGGTTTCAGCATCGACCAGCGCAGTGGGGTCGCACGCTGGAGCCACCACGCTGCCGGAACCGCAATCAGCGCAGGCACCAGTGCCAAACCGACCAGCGCGCCGTCATAACCGCCCAGCCAGAAA
>NZ_CAMKXG010000218.1 GCF_946477055.1 Lonsdalea britannica
CACTCGCTGCTCGCCGACGCGGTGCGTCAGCAGGACGTGCCGGACATGTACATGGATATTCTCGCCAGCCGACTCGGTATGCCGTCTTGCACCGACGCCGCTTTAAAGGCTGAAATGGGGCGCTACTCTCTGAAAACGCAGGGGTTGTTGGGACGGCGCTGCCCAACGCCGATGCTCTCCGCCTACTGGAAGGACGACGTGCTCAGCCCGAAAGAGGAGTCCGAACTTATCGTCAATTCATCGCCCCAAGGCAAGCTTCTAACGGTGAATGCTTCGCCGGTCTACGAAAATTTCCACCTCTGTTTACAGCAAATCAGTCACTGGTTACGGCATCAGCTTCAAGAGTGATGTCTTTATCTGCCGCATAATCGTCCCTTTTATCGTCCCATTACCTTGGGTGAGATGGTGATAACGTATCCATTAGCTATGCTATTTGGAAAACAAAATAGCTTCGAAGGTAAGCCGCCGCGCGTGTGGCTTTGCAGCGCGTGCAAAAAACATTCCTTCCCAATTGGATGATAAGCAGCTGGATAACGTTATTATGGAGAGAAGGTGGATCTTACTTGTTCTGATATTTTTGATGTTACCCCTTATGTTAGCCAGGGCCGAGGCGTCCAATCTTAAAACAGAGATGAATCAGGTTTCGGCTGCCGACCTCCGCCGTACCGTCTCCGGTATCGTCAGCTACACCCGGTGGCCAACCACCGAAACAGTTCCTACGCTTTGCGTATTCTCTTCAGCGCATTTTGCTACTGTGCTCACCGATACTCGTAATGAACAAGATATCCCCACGTTCAATGCAATATTAATAGATGATGTCGATGATTTTTCGTCCTCGCACTGCGATGCGGTATACTTCGGCAGGGAATCCATTCAAGAGCAGGTCGGAATTTCAAGCCTGGACCCAGCGCATCCATTACTGACCATATCGGAACAGAACCCCGAATGTGTTGATGGCAGCGCGTTTTGTCTTATCTTCGCGGATAAAAAGGTCAGTTTCTCTGTAAATTTGGACTCGTTGTTTCGTACCGGGGTGAAAGTTAGTCCCGAAGTATTAATGCTTGGTCGTCCGCGGAATGCTAAACATGGATAAGCCAGCCTCTACGTCCAGTACAGTCACCGGCAGAATCACGTTCAGAAATGCCCTGGCTCGAATCAGTACCTTAAGTATTGTCATTACAATGACGGTGTCATGGATGTTGATCACCACGGCGTCGTTGATTTCATTCAAACAGTATTCTGAGAAGAATCTGCAGCTGCTCGCCAGTACCCTGAGTCAGAGCATCGAGGCCGCTGTCGTGTTCCGCGACGGCGTGGCGGCCCGTGAAACGCTGAGCACCCTCGGTCAGCAAGGTCAGTTCAGTCAGGCTATCGTCACGGATGCGAACGGCCGAAAAATTACGTTCTGGCAGGCCGCGGGCAGCGAGCACGCTGACCCGATGAGCCGGGTGATCGCCAAGTGGCTGTTTCCCAGTTCGGTGCTGCAACCTATCTATCATCGGGGCAATCTCGTCGGCCATATCGAGATTTCGGGCAGCGACGCCCCGGTGAAAAGCTTCGTCTACTTCTCCTTGCTGGTACTCACGCTGTGCCTGGTTTTCGCCTCGATATTGTCCGTCATCATCACCCGTCACTTGCACCACGGCCTGATTATGGCGCTGCAAAATATTGCCGAAGTGGTGCACGACATTCGTGAAAACCGTAACTTCGCCCGGCGAGTGCCGTCGGAAAAAATTGTCGAACTGGACATCTTTAGTCAGGATTTCAACAGCCTGCTGGAAGAGATTGAAAGCTGGCAGGAGCAGATCCTGAAAGAGAACGATTCCTTGCTGAAACGCTCTCTGCACGATGCACTGACGGGGTTGGCTAACCGCACGGCTTTCTGCAGCGCGCTGGAAAACGTGCTGGAAGATGAAGAGAGCCACAGCCGTACGGCCGTGCTGTTTATGGATGGCAACCAGTTCAAATACATCAATGATACCTATGGCCACGCTGCTGGCGACAAGGTGTTGATAACCATCGCTAAACGATTGAAATATTGCGCAGGGAAAAAAGACCTTCCGGCGCGATTGGGCGGCGATGAGTTCGCTTTGATCCTGTCTGACGTCCAGGATATGGATGACGTCATGCCCATCGTGAACAAGATCCGGCGCCGCGTAAGCCAGCCGATCGAACTTCAAAATGGCGCAGAAGTTGTGATGTCGCTAAGCATTGGCGTAGCGATTGCCGATCAGTACTCCACTATAGAGGACCTCCTGGAGCAGGCTGACAAAAACATGTACCTGGAAAAACAAAAATACAGGCGACATGCGTTAACGAGGTAAGTGGTTGTATGAAATTCAGTCTGCAGTACGTGCTCATCGCTGTCATGGCGTTGGGCCTGGTGGCCTGTCAGTCTCACAAAGGTCCGTTCACGCCAGCGCAGGTTGCCGCATTGCAATCGACGGGATTTAAGCCGAGCGACGAGGGGTGGACGCTGGGGCTGACGGAAAAAGTGCTGTTCGGCCTCGATCAATCCGAGCTGACTTCCCAAAGCCGGGCGGCGATCAAGAGAGTCGCCAATACGTTGTCCGCCGTAGGACTGAGCCATGCGCGCATGGATGGTCATACGGATAATACCGGTGATGATCGCTATAACAAGGCGCTCTCCTTGCGCCGTGCTGAAGTCGTCGCGGATGTGTACGCCGTCAGCGCCAACATTCCGCGTAGCCATATCCAGACGCGCGGTTTGGGTAAGGATTACCCTATTGCGAGCAATGCGACGGCGCAGGGTAGAGCCGAAAATCGTCGCGTTTCCATCGTCATCACCGCCCCATAATCTGTCCCTTCTGACGGCAGGTGTCGATAAAAACGCCTGTCGTCAAGCCTTATTTATCCCGCGATTAAGTTGAAAAATACGGCATCTCTGCTAATAACTTAATGTTAAAACTTGGAGAATGCCGAATGACATTACCGTGTGGACATACGCGACACCGTTTAATTAAAAATTTTACCTCTTTGGGACCTTATTTGCGGGAAGGCCAATGCCATGATTTCTACTTCTTCTTTGACTGCCTGGCGATGTGCGTCGATGTCAAAGCGGAGCCGGAAAAACGCGAATTTTGGGGCTGGTGGTTAGATTTGGATGCGCAGGGACAAAGTATGACTTATTCGTATCGTTATGGCTTGTTTGATGAAGCGGGCAACTGGTCTGAAATTAAATTCAAAGACAAAGCTATCACCGAAAAAGTGAACACCACGCGGGAAAGTTTCCACAAACGACTGGCAGTATTGGTTCAGCAGCTCGACCCCCCTTATTCCTTAACGGAAAGGCCGTAACGCCCCTTCAGGTCATCGACCTGTGTCGGTTTTTTTCGCGTTGTGCCTGTTGGCATAACGCGTCTCTCCTGTTACAACGTTTTCTTCACCATCCTCTTTTTTTATACAACGCAATGGCAGAAAAATTATGAGTGGCAGCCAAACGATGGTTGTAAAACTGGGCACCAGCGTGCTGACAGGCGGGTCTTCTCGCCTCAACCGGGCCCATATCGTAGAACTTGTGCGTCAGTGCGCGCAGTTGCATGCCGCAGGGCATCGCATTGTTATCGTTACCTCAGGCGCTATCGCCGCAGGCCGGGAGCACCTCGGCTATCCCGACCTCCCCGTGAATGTCGCAACCAAGCAGCTGTTGGCCGCCGTCGGGCAGAGCCGACTGATCCAGCTGTGGGAGCAGCTGTTCTCGATTTACGGCATCCACATCGGTCAGATGTTACTGACCCGTGCGGATATGGAAGATCGGGAACGTTTCCTGAATGCGCGCGACACGATGCGTGCATTGCTGGATAATCGCGTTGTTCCGGTTATCAATGAGAACGACGCGGTCGCGACACTGGAAATCAAGGTTGGCGACAACGATAACCTGTCGGCGCTGGTCGCCATTATGGCGGACGCCGACAAGCTGTTACTGCTCACCGATCAGAAGGGCCTCTTCACCGCCGATCCGCGTGACAACCCGGATGCGAAGCTGATTAGCGACGTTCAGACCATCACCGACGAGCTGCGTCACATCGCGGGCGGCAGCGTATCGGGTCTGGGCACCGGCGGTATGTCGACCAAAATTCAGGCGGCCGAAGTGGCCTGCCGCGCCGGTATCGACGTCATCATCGCGGAAGGTTGCCGACTGGGCGTGATTGGCGATGTCATGAACAACGTGTCGGTAGGTACTCACTTCCATGCCGTCGACGAACCGCTCGAAAAACGGAAACGTTGGATTTTCGGCGCGCCCCCGGCAGGTGAGATCATTGTGGATGACGGCGCGCTGTCCGCCATTCAGGAACGCGGCAGCTCTCTGCTGCCAAAAGGCATTCGGGAAGTCACAGGGATTTTCTCCCGTGGCGAAGTCATCTGCGTACGCAGCCTGTCCGGTCGGGATTTGGCTCATGCGGTGACTCGCTACAACAGTGATGCATTGCGCATGATCGCGGGCCATCACTCCCAGGAGATCGAAGATATTCTCGGATACGAATACGGTCCGGTGGCGGTCCATCGGGACGACATGATTATCAATTAAGGAGTACGCGGTGCTTGAACAAATGGGCAAAGCGGCAAAACAGGCCTCTTATCAACTGGCGGCCTTGAGCACCAGTGAGAAAAATCAGGCCCTTATCGCGATAGCCGATCTGCTGGAAGCGGAAAGCGCCTCTATTCTGTCCGCCAACGAACAGGACGTTGCCGCCGCGCGTGAAGAGGGACTGAGCGAAGCGATGCTGGACCGTCTTCAACTGACGCCAGCGCGTCTGGCCGCAATCGCGAGCGACGTACGTCAAGTTTGCAGCCTCAACGATCCGGTCGGCGAAGTGATGGATGGACGCATTCTGGACAACGGCCTCAAACTGGAACGTCGGCGCGTACCGCTAGGCGTGGTCGGGGTGATCTACGAAGCGCGTCCCAATGTGACGGTCGATGTGGCGAGCCTGTGCCTGAAAACCGGCAACGCGGCTATTCTGCGCGGCGGGAAAGAGACGTACCGCACCAATGTGGCGACGGTCAGCGTAATCCAACGGGCATTGACGCAGTGCGGCTTACCCGCCGCGGCGATCCAGGCGATTGAGAAACCGGACCGCGAACTCGTCAACCAACTGCTGAAACTCGATCGCTACGTAGACATGTTGATCCCACGCGGCGGCGCAGGTCTTCACAAGCTCTGCCGTGAACAGTCGACCATCCCTGTGATCACCGGCGGTATCGGCGTTTGCCATACTTACGTCGATGAGTCGATGGAGTTTGAACCCGCACTGCGCATCATCGTGAATGCGAAAACCCAGCGTCCCAGCACCTGCAACACGTTGGAAACGCTGCTGGTGAATCAGCGTATTGCGCAGGATTTCCTGCCGCAGCTGAGCGCGGCGATGCACAAAAGCGGCGTCACGCTGCATGCCTGCCCACGTTCCTTGCCGTTGCTGAGCGAGGGACCGGCGAAGGTGATCGCAGTCGAAGCCGCCGACTTTGATGATGAATGGCTGTCGCTGGACCTAAATGTCGCGCTGGTGGACGATATCGACGATGCCGTCTCCCATATCCGTGAACACGGTACGCAGCACTCAGACGCGATTCTGACGCGTTCACTGAGCCGTGCGGAACAGTTTGTCCGTGAGGTCGATTCTTCCGCCGTTTACGTGAATGCCAGCACCCGTTTCACCGACGGCGGACAGTTTGGACTGGGCGCTGAAGTGGCCGTCAGCACGCAGAAACTGCATGCGCGTGGCCCAATGGGACTGGAAGCGCTCACCACCTACAAGTGGATTGGCTACGGCGACGATCTCGTCCGCGCTTAATCGTCTGTGTTATAGCAGGTTGGAGATTTATAACAGGCTGCTATAACACGAAAAAAGCGCTCGGCTGTCCGATTATAAAATCGGCAGACGAGCGCCAGATGCTTGACTTGCCGGCATGATTTCACTAGTTTGTCACCCCGTAACGCATCGTCAGGCACTCGCAGGACGACCAAAAAGCCGATATAGCTCAGTTGGTAGAGCAGCGCATTCGTAATGCGAAGGTCGTAGGTTCGACTCCTATTATCGGCACCAT
>NZ_CAMKXG010000219.1 GCF_946477055.1 Lonsdalea britannica
CCATACGAACTGCACCTGAATGGGGAGTTTCAGCAATTGGTGGTGCAATTTCCCCGACTGCATTTACAGCGTCGCTTAGGGCGGGTGGATGACCTGACCGCGGTGAGCTTCGGCGGCTCGCATCCGCTGAGCGGGCTGACCGCGAGCTTTCTCGATGGCCTGTTTACTCTACCGGATGAATTGCCTAAACAGCACCAGCAGCGGCTGATTGATCAGGCCATGGATCTGCTGGCGACGATTATCGCCGATCACCGCAGCCATTCGGCTCAGTCCACGACGGCCAACATGCTGTTTTTACAGATAAAAATGCTGATCAACGACAACCTGTCAGACCCGGAATTAAACCTCAAAGCGGTCGCCCAACGTTTTAAAATTACGCCTCGCTACCTCAGCATGTTGTTTCAGCGGGAAGGGCAGACATTCGGCCGCTATCTGCTAACAGCGCGGTTAAACCGGTGTGCGGAAACCCTGCGCGACCGGGGCGCGGGGCACGGTTCGGTCAGTGATATCGCCTACCGCTGGGGATTTAGCGATCCCGCGTATTTTTCGAGAGAGTTTAAGAAAATGTTCGGTGCAACGCCGAGTCACTTTGTCCGAGCGCTGCCGACGACGGTCGGGCAGTGATGGAGTGACGAACAGATCCATCGCATCCATCACCACGGTCTTGAATATGCCTCTTCCTGTGTCAGCACCGCTAAATAACACGGGCCACATCATCCGTTCTATGGCCCCAGACAATCATCGTTAATGCGTCCACTCGCTGGCCACCACGGGCCGTGCTTTTTTCTCGTCACGAGGAAAACAGATAGCCGCCCCCAGGCTGATGGCAGACACCGCAAACATGTAATACGCCGGGGCAGGCGCGCCCCAACCATGCGACAGCCAGGCCACGATGAACGGCGAGAATCCGCCGAAGGTCATGGTCGCCAGATTGTAGCTGATGGATAGCGAGGTCACCCGGTTCTCGACGGGGAACAGCAATGTCAGCATGGTGGGCATAGTGGCAAATTGCGCGGCCAGACAGACCCCCAGCACCAGCTGCATAACCAGCATATGGCTGATTTGAGGCGAATGAATCACCCAGGTAAACAGCGGCAGCACCATCACGAAGTAGCCGATAGTCGCGACCAGAAACACGCGCTTTCTTCCGATTTTGTCCGCCAGAATGCCGAACAGGGGAATGATGATCGCCATCAGGCTGACGATGCCGATTTGGATGGTGAGTACGCTGGTGATGGGCATGCCTAGCTGTTTACTGGCGAAGCTCGGCATATTGATCAACAACACGTAGAAGCCCACCGTCCCGCTGACGACCAGACAGAACCCGAGGATGATTTTTCTGACATCCAGCCGTTTTTTATCGCTTGGCAGAGTTTCCACAGATTGCTGCTGAATAAACTCGTCGGATTCAGAGAGGTTATTTCTGATCCAAAGCCCGACCGGACAAATAATCAGGCCGATGGCAAACGCAATTCGCCAGCCCCAGCTGTCCAGACTCTCTTTGAACACGTTGAAAATAATCATCGAGATAATCGAGGCCAGCACTACCGCCAGACACTGCCCGAATAACTGCCAGGAACCGTAAAACGTTTTCTTATTGTCGTCTGAGCCTTCCACCAGATAGGAGGTTGAGCTGGCATATTCGCCACCGGTCGCGAACCCCTGAATAAGACGCGCGATGACGATCAATATCGGGGCCGTAATACCAATCTGGTGATAGGACGGGGTCACAACAAAGATCGTGACCGCGATAAACATCAGCCAGATGATGAGCTGCAGCGCTTTTTTCCTGCCGTATTTATCCGCATAAAAACCAATCACCAGTCCGCCAATCGGTCGGGTAAAAAAGCCCACGCCGAAGGTCGCTAACGAAATCAGCAGCGAACTGTATTCGTCATTGGCTGGAAAGAATTGTCTGGCGATCACCGCAGCGAAGAAGCCATAAATCAGAAAGTCATACCATTCGAGTATATTGCCGATGGTGCCTGCGATAATTTTTTTATGGCTGCTCATTGTGATCCCCCTCTGGTGAATAAATGAAATTAATCGTGAATCAAGTCGCTGTCGTTAATGGCTGGCGGTTTATGATTTGCGGTCCATTGCGTGGCGGTTTCATAGGCCTGAGCCAGCCGCAGCACCGCCATATCGCGCTGAGGACGCCCGATGATTTGGATCCCGGTAGGCAGCCCTGATGAATTAAATCCAGCCGGTACATTGACGATAGGACAGCCGGAAAGGCTCCCGAGGATGGTGACCTCCATCCAGCGGTGATAGGTGTCCATCGTCCGGCCTGACAGGGTGTCCGGCCAATGGCGGTGTTTGTCGAAGGGAAAGACCTGTGCGCTCGGTAGTATCAGGAAGTCCACCTCATCGAAAAGCGCGAGCAGTTTTCTGTAGAGCTGCGTTCTGACCGCCGACGCCTGCATGACTTGCATCGCGCTTAACGCCAGCCCGTTCTCTATTTCCCAAAGCGCTTCCGGCTTCAGGCGTGTCCGCTTCTCGGGGTCTGCGTAGAGGGGGAAAAGATTGTGCATCACGGCCGTGTGCCGCAGCGTACACCACGCGTTCCAGACCGAGTCAAAATCCATATCAATCACGACGTTGCTCACGTCGCAGCCGAGCGAAGAAAACGTGCTCAGCGCGGTTTCACACAGGGGCAATACGCCATCTTCGAAGGGGAGGTGGCCCTGAAGATCCCCCAGCCAGCCGATCCGCAGACCGGTGCAGTCGCTCTCCAGTGAGGCGGTAAACTGTTCGGCATCGACGTTCAGCGACAGCGGCGCGCGATCGTCCCGACCGGCCTGCGTGGCCAACAGAAGGGCTACGTCTTTCACGCAGCGCCCCATCGGGCCTTCATACGCCATCTGGTTAATAAACAGTTCGTTGCTTTCCGTCAAAGGAACGCAGCCCTGCGAGGGGCGGAAGCCAATGACGTTATTGAAGGCGGCGGGATTACGTAACGAGCCCATCATGTCGCTGCCGTCTGCCACCGGCAGCAGGTACATCGCCAGTGCCGCCGCCGCGCCGCCGCTGCTGCCTCCTGCGGTCAACGCCGGGTGATAGGCATTGCCCGTCGCGCCAAACACCGAATTATAGGTCTGGGAGCCCAGCCCAAATTCCGGCGTATTGGTTTTGCCGATTACGATGGCGCCCGCCTGCTTCATTCTTTCTACGATCAGGGCATCTTTCTCGGGAACGTCCTCTGCGAAAATCCGCGATCCCCGGGTAGTGGGAATCCCTTGCGTAAGCGCCAGATCTTTCACCGCCAAAGGGAATCCATGCATCCAGCCCTGATAGTCGCCTTTCGCCAAGGCGAGGTCTTTATCTTCCGCTTCTTTGAGCAGCTGCGATCTCTCCCGCAGGCTGACAATGGCATTAATCTGCGGATTAAACGCTTCGATGTGGTCGAGATAGATCGCCATCACTTCCCGACAGGAGATGTCTTTATTCCTGATTAACGCGGAAAGTTGATGCGCGTTGAGCAGAACGAGACGTGAGTTATCAGACATGATCCGGTCCTCTATTTTTCGTCATTCAAAACGATGCGGCCAATCACCTGGAATTTCTTATTATCAAAAAACTTAAACCAGGTGGCGATGGCGGCACCGACGACAAAGCTGGCTAGCACAATCCACGGAATCGCTTTATAGAACAGCGTATTGGCTGCCGTACCGGCCGCGAAATCCATATTGGCGAACAGCAGATAGACGACGTAAAGCATGCCAATCCCGCCCAGTAACGGCGCCAGAAAGGTTTTAAACCAGTGGCTGTTCTTACGGTTTTCCGCATGCGCGTGGAAGTAGAAGATGACGGCGAAGGCGCACAACGCCTGAACGATCATGATCCCCATCGTGCCGAGTATCGCCAGCAGCGTGTAGATATCCGCGTAGGGATCTTTCCCCGCGATGAGGAACAGGAGAACGATGGCGCTGGCGATCAGCGTTTGCACGGTTGAAGCGACGTGAGGCGAGCCATGTTTGGGGTGGGTCAGGCCCAGCGTGTTGCCTGAGCGTGGGAACAGGTTCTCCCGGCCCAGTGCATAGAGGTAGCGCGCCGCGCAGTTGTGGAAGGCCATCCCGCAGGCGAAGGAGCCGGTGATCACCAGAATTTTGAACACGGAAACCGCCCACTCGCCCAGGTATTGGCGCGCCGGGCCATAGAAAATTTCAGCCGCTTGATTCGGGTCTTGCGCCAGCGCGATGGCTTTCTCCGGGCCTGTCCCGGCAATCGCCATCCAGGAAATAAACACATAGAACAGGCCGATGCCAATCACGGCCAGCAGTGTCGCCAGCGGAATGATTTTCTTCGGATTCCGCGACTCCTCGCCATACATGGCGGAGGATTCAAACCCGACCCAGGACCAGAAGGCGAAGAACAGGCCGATACCGGCGTTCGCCCCCGAGACGCCCAGCGCGGGCGTAAACGCCTTCAACGGGTTGATCGACTCGGGAACAAAGCCCTGCGGCCCGCCGCCGTGGAACAGCACCGCGCCCGCCACGACGGTAAGGATGATAATTTCCAGCACCAGACAGACGCCCAGCACTTTCGATGTGAGCGATATATCGAAGTAGCTGAGAACGCCGTTCGCCACCAGCATGCCCAGCGCGAAGACGATCCAGTGCACCTGTATCCCGGACAGCCCGTGGACCAAGTCTTCGCAGAAGAACGCGAAAATGCCGACCAGCGCCGCTTCAAACACGATGTAGGTGAGCGTCACCGCTACCCCGGCGGCCATACCGATGACGCGTCCCAGCCCGTGAGAAATGAAGCCATAAAACGCGCCGGTGGCCGTGATGTACTTCGCCATCTGCGCGTAACCGACGGCGAACAGCGCCAGAATGATCGTCGCGACCAGAAATCCCGCGGGCGCGTACTGCCCGTTACCGCTGCCCACCGCGATGGGGACATTTCCCAGCATCGCCGTGATGGGCGCGGCAGTGGCGACGGTCATAAACAAGACGCCGGTCAGTCCGACGGCGTTGGGGCGCAGGCGCTGGATCGGCGGAGCGCCCGCGTCATTCCCGGCCAGGTGAGTCATTATTTGATTACGCATGCGATTACCACTCCGTCAGGAAATGCAGGATAAGGATTCGGGAAGAATCTGGCCGCCATCCACAATCAGCGTTTGCCCGGTGATATATCCGGACGCCTGAGAGGCAAAAAACAGCGCGGCGGCGGCAATGTCGTCAACGCTGCCGAGGCGATTCAGGGGAACGGACTTCGCCATCGCGGCGATATAGTCATCCCCCATGTCGGCCAACCCTTCCGTCACGATGTTGCCGGGAAGGATGGCATTGATGGTCACGCGATCTTTCGCCAGCTCTAACGCGGCAGTGCGCATGAAACCCAGCTGGGACGCCTTGCTTGAGGCATAGTGCGCCCATCCCGGATAACCAGTGACGGGGCCGGTGATGGAGGAGGTCAAAATAATGCGCCCGTGTTCGGCGGTCTTGAGCCACGGCATGGCGGCCTGCACGCACAGAAAAGAGCCTTTACTGTTCACCGCATGCACTTCATCCCACTGCGCTTCCGTCATTTCGCTGAGCGGCGCGGAAGGGAAAATCCCCGCGTTGCAACACAGCACATCCAACCCGCCAAAGTGCTCAGCGCACTGGGCGACGGTCGCTTTCACCTGTTGGGAGACGCTCACATCACAAATGTAGCCCGTCAGGTTCACGCCAGTGGCGCTGGCGTGCTGGAGGGCGGACTCCAGCTTGGCTGCATTTCTTGCGGTGATCGCCACATGGGCCCCCTGACGAGCAAAATTCAGCGCCAGCCCCAGCCCAATGCCGCTGCTGCCACCGGTAATCAGTACGTTCTTGCCGCGTATATCGTCGAACATGTGGGTCTCCTTGCTAACGTCAGGCAGGGCTGTGTGTGAATCATCGCTCCGCCGCTTTTCACGGATGACGCGGGGAAACGATTGCCAATGTCGATAAAGAATAATCACGTAAATGTTGAATGATCAACATTATTTGGTGGGTTTTCGCAATGTTTGATTTGCGACTTTATGGTGAGCTGTTTTGGTGCG
>NZ_CAMKXG010000220.1 GCF_946477055.1 Lonsdalea britannica
GAATCGGGCGGGTTGAGCGAGTCAGATCGCAGCCCAACATGAAAAAGATGCAGGTGCCTGATGAGAAAAAGTCCCTCCGCACAGGGAGGTAGAGAAAAGCACAAACCCTTGTGCCACCTGTGGCTAATCGTTTGCGCAAAAACCTCTGTCAAAGCCTATCTTCGCTGGTGAGAATCGGTTTACACTATAGGCCAGTGCCTTTCGGGGCGATTATATTGCGTTGTAAAAATGCACGTTAGCTGAGTCAGGACAGGAGATGCGGATGTTAAAGCGTGAAATGAACATTGCCGATTATGATGCCGAGCTGTGGCAAGCCATGCAGCAGGAAGTGGTGCGTCAGGAAGAACATATTGAGCTGATTGCTTCAGAAAACTACACCAGCCCACGCGTCATGCAGGCACAGGGATCTCAGCTGACCAACAAGTATGCGGAAGGATACCCGGGCAAACGCTATTACGGCGGTTGCGAATATGTCGATATTGTTGAACAGCTGGCGATTGACCGTGCGAAAGCGCTGTTTGGCGCGGACTACGCCAACGTGCAGCCGCACTCGGGTTCTCAGGCCAACTTCGCGGTCTACACCGCTTTGCTGCAGCCTGGCGATACCATTCTGGGCATGAACCTGGCTCACGGCGGCCACCTGACTCACGGCGCGCCGGTTAACCTGTCCGGTAAACTGTATAAAGTGATTCCTTACGGCATCGACGAAAGCGGCAAGATTGATTACGACGAAATGGCTGAGTTGGCGCGTACTCACAAACCGAAAATGATCGTTGGCGGCTTCTCTGCTTATTCCGGCGTGGTCGACTGGGCGAAAATGCGTGAAATCGCTGACAGCGTAGGCGCTTACCTGTTCGTCGATATGGCGCACGTGGCCGGTCTGGTCGCTGCTGGCGTTTATCCTACGCCGGTGCCTCACGCGCACATCGTCACCACCACTACGCACAAAACGCTGGCGGGTCCGCGCGGCGGCCTGATCCTGGCGAAAGGCGGTGATGAAGATCTGTATAAGAAACTGAACTCCGCGGTATTCCCGGGTGGTCAGGGCGGCCCGCTGATGCACGTGATTGCGGGTAAAGCGGTCGCGCTGAAAGAAGCCATGGAGCCGGAGTTTACCGTTTACCAGCAGCAGGTAGCGAAAAACGCCAAGGCGATGGTTGAAGTCTTCTTGTCCCGCGGTTTCAACGTGGTATCCGGCGGTACGCAAAACCACCTGTTCCTGCTGGACCTGGTCAGCAAAGACATCACGGGTAAAGAAGCCGATGCGGCGCTGGGCCGTGCGAACATCACCGTCAACAAAAACAGCGTGCCGAACGATCCTAAGAGCCCGTTCGTCACCTCCGGTATTCGTATCGGTACGCCATCCGCCACTCGCCGCGGCTTCAAAGAAGCGGAAGTGCGTGAACTGGCCGGCTGGATTTGTGACGTGCTGGACAACATCAACGACGAAGCTGTGATTGAGCGTACCAAGCAGAAAGTGCTGGAACTCTGCGCTCGTTTCCCTGTTTACGCCTAAGATTGCCATGCGTGCTTCGTCACGCATCGCGAACAAACGCCAGCGCAAAGCTGGCGTTTTTTTTATCTGTCGACCGTGGTTGCGCCCGTCACACATCTTTGCCAAAGTAGCCGGTCGAAAACAGGAGAACCCATGGTTTTACGATCCACTCGCTGGCTGGCTCTCAGCTATTTCACCTACTTTTTCTGCTATGGCATCTTTTTGCCCTTTTGGGGCCGCTGGCTACAGGGAGAAGGTTTATCGGATGAAACCATTGGGCTGCTGCTCGGCGCCGGTCTGGTCGCCCGCTGCTGCGGGAGTCTGGCTATCACCGCCGGAGTAGGCCATCCGTCCAGGCTGATCGGCGCATTACGCTGTCTGGCATTGGTCTCGTTGATCATGGCCTTCGGATTCTGGCTTGGCAACGCGTGGCTGTGGCTGCTGCTGGTCATGATCGGCTTCAACCTGTTCTTCGCGCCGCTGGTGCCGCTGACCGATGCGCTGGCCAATACCTGGCGTCAGCAGCTCACGATGGACTACGGACGGGTGCGGCTGTGGGGCTCGATCGCGTTCGTTATTGGTTCTGCGGTCACCGGGGATTTAGTGGCCGTTTGGGGTCATCCTGCCATTCTTATGGTGCTGTGCGTCGGGCTGCTGTGTATGTTGATAGGAATGCTGTTCCGGCCTGAAACCGCACCGCAAGCGACGGCGTCAACGGCGTCCGACCCGGCGTCAACGCCGTGGCGTCAGTTATTAAGCGAAACCGCCGTGTGGCGCTTTATGCTTGGCGTCACCCTGTTGCAGGGTGCGCACGCCGCGTATTACGGATTCAGCGTCATTTACTGGCAGGATATGGGTTATTCGGCGTCGGTCGTGGGATATCTCTGGTCGCTGGGCGTGGTCGCAGAGATCGTGATTTTTGCGCTCAGTCATCGATTGTTCCGACGCTGGACAGCGCAGGGACTGTTGCTGCTCTCCGCCGCGTGCGGCGTGATCCGCTGGGGGCTGATGGGCTCGACGGCGTCGCTGCCGTGGCTGATCGTGATCCAGCTCCTGCACTGCGGGACGTTTACGATATGTCATCTGTCCGCTATGCGCTTTATCGCCACGCGTCAGGGCAGCGATGTACTGAAGCTGCAAGCGGTGTACTCCGCGCTGGCGATGGGCGGCGGAATCGCGCTGGTCACGGTCTTGTCGGGTTATCTGTTCGGCCATTTGCAGGGTAAAACGTTCTGGGTGATGGCATTACTGGCGCTGCCGGTCCTGTTTATACGATTGCCGGATACGGCGAAGGCAAAGACCTCCCTGAGTGAAAATCATTAGTCAGAGGTAATGATGGTATTCGGTGCAATGACGTCGCGATGGCCGGGCCGACTGGCGGCGGCGCTGATGATAGTGGGATGTGGCGCGATCCCTCAGGCGATCGCGCATCCACACAGTTTTATCGACATGCGCCTGACGGTGGAGGGGAAAAACGACCTTATCACCGGACTGCGCATGGTATGGACGATGGACCCCATGACGTCAGCCGATCTGCTTTACGACGCGGGATCGGCGTCCAAAGAGGCCGAAATCTGGAAAAAACTGGCGGCGGAGGTTATGGCCAACGTGCTGGGTCAGCACTATTTCACCGATGTCTTCCGCGACGGTAAACCGGTTAAATATGCGCCGGTGCCGAGCGAATATCATCTTTCTCGCCATGGCAATCAGGCGGTGTTGGAGTTCGTGCTCCCGCTGGCCCATCCTCAGCCTTTGGCGGGAAAACCCCTACAGATTTCCTCCTACGATCCCACCTATTTCGTCGACATGTCCTACAAAAATGACAACGCGGTCGCCGTGAATTCGGCGCTGTCTTCGCGTTGCCATACTACGCTGACGACGCCGAAACCGGATGCTGATCTGCAGTCCTATGCGCTCTCGTTGGATAAAAACGACAGCCCGGATGAAGACATGGCGTTGGGTCAACAATTTGCACAGCGGGTCACATTGCAATGCCAATAACGTCATCTCTTCTTTCCGTCACTCCATCTCGCCGCGCTGCGTGGCCGTTGCTCATCGTCATACTGGCGCTGGGATGGGGGCTATACGCAGTCTGGTCCTGGTGGCCGGAGATACTGCGCCAAAGCATCATCTGGCAAAGATCGCTCCATCAGCAAATGTCGCAGCTGATGGAGGCGGTCAGCACGCAGCCGCATCGCGCCGGTTGGAGCCTGCTGGCGTTCAGTCTGGCCTACGGCATTTTGCACGCGCTTGGACCGGGTCACGGCAAGGTGGTGATCGCCACCTATCTTGCCACGCATCCTTCTCGCCTGAAGCGCAGCCTGCAACTCACCTTTGCGGCATCGCTGCTACAGGGCATGGTCGCGGTGATTCTGGTGACGGTGGTGCTCTCTGTGCTGCAACTCTCTAGCCGGGTGTTGCACGTCAGCAGTTTTTGGATAGAGAAGGGCAGTTACCTGCTGGTGGTGCTACTGGGGATCGTGCTGTGCATTCGGGCGGTGCGTAGGCTGCTGGCGGCGCGGGCGAGTTCCCGGCCTCCGCAGATCCAGCGGCTTGCTCCGCTGGCGGTAGCTTCGTCATCGTCGCTGTTGGTTGCGAATGTCCGCCGCTCGGGCGCGCATGACGTCGGATGCGGCTGTGGTCATCAGCATGTCCCGCAGCCGGAGGCGCTTGCCGAAGATGGCGGATGGCGGGCTCGCTTGATGGTTGTGTTCGCGATGGGATTGCGGCCCTGTTCGGGCGCGATATTGGTACTGCTGTTCGCCAAAGTGCTCGGCGTGTATGGCTGGGGGATTTTGTCTGCGCTGACGATGGCGTTGGGCACCGCCTTTACGCTCTCTCTGCTGGCGGCGGCGGTCAGCTACTGCCGACGGCTGATGGCGCGCCTCGGCGCTGAACAGGTGTCTCCCCGCTGGCAACAGGTCGCGTGGTTTGTCTTGTCCCTGAGCGGCGGCGCACTGTTGATCGTCATGGGCGTGGTGCTGTATGTCAGCGCGCAACCCGCCATGATGGGCGGCATTCGTCCGTTTGCAGGGTAATCACGACGGTTTCCCTACGTTTCGACGACTGTCTGGAGGCTAGCGGCTTAAAGCCCCGGCATAGACCGGGGCGGAAAGGTTACTGCATCGGCTCCGTGACCAGCCCATCGATCATCACCTGCGGTATTCCCTGTGAACACCGCTCGATTCGCCCGCGAACGCCGTAAACGCGGGCCAGACTCTCGGCGGTAATCACTTCAGCCGGTTCGCCATCGGCAATCAGCTGTCCGTTTTGCAGCATCAACACGTGATCGCCGTGGCGAAGCGCGATGTTAATGTCGTGGACCACCACCACGGTGACGATGTTCCGACGCTGGGTTTCTCGCCGTACCAGATCCATCACGTGGAACTGATAGTTGAGATCGAGCGCGCTGAGCGGTTCATCCAGCAGCAACAGCGACGGCTGACGGATCAGCGACTGCGCCAGCCCAACCAGCTGTTTTTGCCCTCCGGACAACTGGTCCAGATAGTTCAGCGCCAGATGTTCGATGCCAAGCTGTCGCAGCAGCGTCATAACCTCGCCTTTATCCCCGTTGGGGGACAGGCCCCCGCTGGCGCGCTGGGCGACGATAATTGATTCCAGAACGTGCAGATGCACGCCGGCCGGCAGCGATTGGGGCAGGTAAACCACGTTTTCGGCGCGTTTGCTGAAAGGCAGCTGCATCAGGTTCACGTCGTCCAGATACACATCACCGCTCGCCTTGCCCAGCCCGGCCATTGCCCTCAGCAGGGTGGATTTCCCACTCCCGTTCGGCCCCAGCAACACGGTGATCTTGCCTCTCGACAGTTTCGGTACGTTGAGATCCGCGATCACAGGACGCTTGGGATAGCCCGCGTGGAAGTGGGCGAGGGTCAGCCCCTTGGGTGACGAATTCATACGTTCCCCCTGTGGCGCAGAATGATACTCAGGAAGAAAGGCACGCCGACCAACGAGGTGACGATACCGACGGGAATGATGACGCCCGGCAGCAGATTTTTGGACACCACGGAGGCGAGTGACAGCACCAGCGCACCGGTTAACGCGCTCGCCGGCAGATAAAAGCGGTGATCTTCGCCGAAGATCAGTCGAGCGATGTGCGGCGCCACCAGGCCGATAAAACCGATCGGGCCGACGAAAGCGACCGACAGCGCGGACAATATGCTGATGCGCAGCAGCGTCGCCAGCCGCAGTCGGCGCACGTTGATGCCGAAGCTGATCGCCCGGTCTTCGCCCAAACGCAACGCCGTCAGTTTCCATGCGTTCATCATGGAGAGCGGCATCACGACAGCCAACACCAGCAGCAGAACACCCAGTTTCTCCCACGATGCGCGGGCCAGGCTGCCCATCGTCCAGAAGACTAGCCCCTGTAGCGTGTCTTCGTTGGCGACGAACTGGAGCATGGAGACCAGTGCGTTGAAGGTGAAGACGAGCGCGATGCCGAAGAGCACGACGCCTGACGTGGCGA
>NZ_CAMKXG010000221.1 GCF_946477055.1 Lonsdalea britannica
TTTGCCGCGTCGCTGTTTCGTTGCGATGAATAAACAATACCGCAAGTATTAATCATGAGCAATACCGCAAGTAATAAAAATATTACTGATAGTATTAATTTGGTGATTTATAAGGGAATTTAATTTTTGCGATGGTGGTTAGATGGGTGTTGCGACTGGGAAGGGCAGGCACAAAAAACCCGGCGGGGCCGGGTTTAATCGAACGGGAATTCAATTTGACGCTGCGGGTTTATGATCTTTTTAACATTCACAATTTCATAGGTTGTCTTTATGCCTTTTTCTACCAAGAACTGAGTTACTTTTAAATCAACCAACAAAAGATCGCCCTTGGCAAAAGCTATTGACTGGTCATCAATAGCATTCAAAAATCTCCCATCACTAACTTCGGCTTGAAATGGGCTTGCACCATCTGAAAATTGCCATTTGTGTCCTTCACGAAAAGAGATATCTAATGGCTGAAGTGCTTTCTCAGTAATTGACTCAGATATTATTGTTTTTTCTGAGTTAGCAACTTTAAAAAATATCGCCTCTTCTTTACTCACTTCAACAAAATTCTTCCCATTGTCGATAGTGACAGCAAAGCTTTCGATACCACTTCTTTCTAAGGGTTTAGAAATTACATTTTCAAGCGACCGTCTTAATTTTTTATTTTTATACAGTTCAATGACTTGTGAGTCAAAAAACTCACTTTCACCATCAATGAAAATTTTTGTGCGGCCATCAAAAGTTGGTTCTATTCTTTTTATACTCTTAGGTCCAACCCATTTTATTAGTTGAATCAGACCCTTATATGACTTTTTTGATGCTAAATATCCAAATCCAACCAAACTGATTATATTGCAGGCAGCTGAGGCACCGTTACCAGAAAAAATCCCGGTTATTTGGCTGGATAGTGATGAAGATTGAGCTAAGAGATCAACTCCGAAAGACCCTGCCTTAAAAGAAGCGTTTACCTTTACTGATACGCGTCTTTCTTTTCCATATATTGTCTTTCCAGCTTCATCTAAGACGTCAGATAGAGACAAAAGTGCAGGAGCTAAATCGCGGACATCCATCTCATGGTTGTCTAGGGCTGGACCGTCATAAACAATTCTGAACTTCATGTCATCTGTTTCCGCAATTACACTCGCATCCATTATTGCATTCACCTGATCCAATATACAGTAAATTTACCATTTGTTATCTTTGTCAAGCAGGGCCGCGATCTACCCAAAGCTTAATTACCAACTGCCATCCATAGCTAAACAAACTTCATCTTCGACTCGACCCCCACGCCGATGATTTTGCAATTGCCGTTTATAGTGATGATCGGCCAGTTAGGGTTTAGACCCTTCAGGTAGCGTTGTCCACCTTCGATCACCAGCTTTTTGAACGTGACCTCATTGACGTCGGACATCTTGGCGACGACCAGGCTACCGTTGATTGCCTCGCGGCCAGTATCGAACAGCACATAGCTACCCTGGGGAACGCTTAATCCCGTGGGTGCCGTCATAGAATCACCATCGACCAAAAGCCAGAAAGCTTTACCTTGAATATGCGCGTCAGACTCAAGCCACGTCGATATCTCATGGAGTGTGTAGGGTTCGATAGCCTCAGACCATGCACCGGCCTGTACGCTGCTTATGACTGGGTATCGGGGGGATTCTTTATACCGCCCCGCGTAAGTGAAGTTTTTTTCTATAGAACCCGCGTACTGCGCCGCATCTTTCGCAAGTGATGGGCTGAACTCAGCTATTGAAGATTTCAGAGCGTTTGCGAATGCTGATGCAACAGCCACGTTTAACGCGTTCCGTCCATTTAGGTAATGCCCCACCGCACCCTGAGTTATATCAAGAGCATCAGCGATCGTCTGTTGGGTGACCCCTAATTCACGCTTTTTTGCCTCATACAAAGACTTTAAGCGCTTAGCGTCATCTATCTGTTCTTGTGAAAGCTTCTTCTTCTTTTCCATGCCTTGATTGTAATACCTGAGTTATTTAAAAATGAAATACCGCAAGTATTGATATAAATAATACTCGTGGTATTATTGTCGTATGCGTAACCACATGGAGCAGAAAATGGAAAAGATTCCATTAGCTGATTACGTAAGGGCGAACGGGCAGGCCAAAGCGGCAAGCGAAATAGGCGTTCACCAGACGGCAATCAGCAAGGCAGTTCGCGTTGGCCGGAAAATCTTCATTACCAGAACTCCGGATGGAAAGGTTGAAGCAGAAGAACACCGACCTTTCCCAAGTAACAAGCATTTAGCTGTATAGAACCACCGCTCTTTACCAATTTGCACCGCCGTCAACGCGGAACACTACACAAGCGACAGCATCAGCTGATCGCTCAATTAATAATGCAATATTTCACTAGGGAAATTATCAAGTATGGAAAGTGCAACTCAAAGCAAAAACGCGAGACGTATCGAATCCGCGCTGCTTAACAAATTAGCTCTCATGGGCCAGAAAGCTTTTGCTGCTGCTATGGGAGTTCCTGAGTACCAAGTAAGCCGCTGGAAGAACGGTTTCTTCAGCCAAGTGAGTCTGATGTTGTCCGTGCTTAATTACGGCATTGATGACGATGAGATGGCGGAATTAGCCAAGCGGCTGGTGGGGTATCTCGAAAATGAAAAAACGCTGAGCTGCGGTAACAGCTTCGACGCTTAACGGAATTACTGGATCAATTCACAGGAGAGATTATGACATCACTTTCGATTTTATACAAAGGCAAAGACAAGAACGGAACCGGAACAAAGGTCAACAAAACCTATATGGTTCCGATTTCTGAGCTGTACGTCGAGCCGGGCTACAACGTCCGAGAAATCGACCAAGAGCACGTTACTGAATTTCGCGATGCTTTCATTGCGGGAGAGTTTGTTCCGCCGTTGGCTGTCCAAGTGACTGATCAGGGCGTCAAGATAATCGATGGACACCACCGCTATTACGGCGCAACCGCAGCAACTGAATCGGGCCACGAAATACTTCGCCTTGAGTGCAAAGACTTTGTTGGTTCCGAGGCCGACCGCATTGCCTTCATGGTGACCAGCTCACAGGGGAAATCGCTATCTCCACTGGAACGCGCGGCAGCTTATCTTCGCCTGAAGAATCAAGGTTGGGAGCCAGCGGAGATTGCCAAAAAAGTTAAGCGGTCTATCGCCGACGTGAGTTACCACCTTCAACTTTTGGATTGTAGCGACGGGCTACTCGCCATGGTCAAATCTGGGGAAATCGCTCCTACCACCGCCGTTGCTTTATCTCAGCAGCACGGGTCGAAAGCGGAATCGGTGGCAACGGAGCAGATGGGGAAAGCTCGCGCAGCTGGAAAGAAGAAGCTGACAAAAAGTGACGCCATGCCGCAATTCAGCGCCAAGAAAGCCCGCCGTTTGGTAGAGCTGCTGGTTGATGCAAAATTCTTTGACGGGATTTTGGGGCCTCGTTTGGAATTTAGCCCTGATTACTCTGAAGAAATTAACCGCATTTTGTCTGAGTACCGCGCCGGAATCAGTATCGACGGGGGCGGGGAATAGTCATGAATCTCGCTTATTCAAATGTGACACCATTAAGGCCCGATAAGCGGGCCTCTGACGTACCGGAGGCAACCGGTAAGGGGTTTGCCTTGCTGCACAGAAAAATAATGGAACTGCCTTTCTACAGGACGGATTCTGACGCTGTTCACCTGTGGATACACTTCATCCTCTCTGCAAACCATGCACCCGGACCAGTATCTACTGAATTCGGTGAGCTGCTTTGCAGGAGAGGGGAGTTTATTACCGGGCGTCACACCCTGGCGCAGGAAACAGGTATCGACCCGAACCGGATAAAATACCTGCTGCTGAAGTTCGAAAAACTGGGGATGATCAGCAAAGAATCGAACAAGAAATTTTCGAAGATTCTGGTCACAAAATACGATGATTATCAGCAAAAAGTTGTGCCAACAGATTGCCATCAAAGTGCCATCGCAAACCCGCATACAGCAAGGGCTGGAGGGGAGGTAGTGCCAACAGATTGCCATCAAAGTGCCACAAACAATATAACATCTAATACTAACGTATTAGATTCTCGTCAGAGAAATCTCTCTCCTGCTGTCAAACAACCAAAACCGCAACGCCCTGAAGCAGCCATCCAGTCACCGAAAGGCGACAAGTGGGGAACTACCGACGACCTGCGCGCGGCGGAGTGGATGTTCGACGTGGTGAAATCAATCGAGCCGTCTGCCAGAAAGCCAGCATTTGCCGGTTGGGCTAACGACATCCGACTGATGCGCGAGAAAGACGGCCGGGATCATCGAGACATGTGCAGCCTGTTCCGCTGGGCCAGCCAGGACAGTTTCTGGTGCGGCAACGTTCTGTGTCCTGCAAAGCTTCGTGAGAAGTGGTCACAGCTGGTAATTAAGCGTGACAAGGCTAAATCCGGTAGCGGCGGTAAGCAGACACTGGACTTCAACAACACAGACTGGGCAGAGGGGTTACAGCTATGAGAAACGTCGTTACCGCCATCCTGAACCGCGACGGCAAGGCGTTGCAGCAGATGCATGCCGCTGAAAAGCCAAAGCAGCAGGTGCCAGAGCAGGCGATCCACATCTTCAACGAGCTTTTCCGCCAACTGAAAGCCGCTTTCCCGGCGCTGATGGCAAATATCAAAACGCAAGATGATCTGAACGAGCTGCGCCGACAGTGGGTGCTGGCATTTGCCGAGAACAGCATAACCAGTATCGATCAGGTTAACGCCGGTATGAAGCTTGCCCGTCAGCAGGAAACGCCGTTTCTGCCGTCGCCCGGCCAGTTTATCGCCTGGTGCCACCAAGGCGAAGTCAGTAAGCATGGATTGCCTGATCCCGACGCGCTTTACCTGATGGTCATGAAGTACAGCGCAGAGCGTGGATATTACGAAAGCCCGGAACGGTACCCTTGGCCCAGCAATGCCTGCTGGCTGATGGTCACAAAACTTTACTCGCAGATGCGGTCGTTCAATCTGACGGAATCGGAATTAAGAAAGCGCTGTGAGCGCGAGCTGAAAGACATGGCTCGTCGGGCATCGAGCGGCGAAGCATTTCCGGCGCCGGTAGCGCAGATACCGAAACTGCATATCCCTGTTAGTGACGAAAAGGGGTTGGACAAAATTGCAGAGCTGCGACGAAAACTGCACCTAAGGCCAAGCGCGCGGGGGTAAAAAATGCTCGGAGAGTACATAAAACAAGCGATTCGAGAGTTAGAACGAGAGCAAGAAAGACAGCAATCAGACCAACGCATTAAATTCCTAACCAATCTCCCTCACAACACCTTTTCAGCCATCTACGACGAATGCGGCCACCGCGAGTGGGCTGGGTGCCATTACAACGGCATCTACTACAGCGAGGCTGAGATTTATTACGCATCACTGAATCGTGACGAGGGTTACGAGCAACTAATTTAACCGTGGAGCACAACATGACAGTTGATTTTAATCAGGCAGAAATCTCATCAATCATCGAGCTAATCGAAAACGCATGGCTGGATGGATTCGATAACGAAGAGCTGGAAACGGCATTCGAAAAACTGAAAGAAGTCGAGGAGCGGGATGATGAGTGAAAAGCTATCAACAGCCCGGCAGATCATCGAGCACACCGACTACGGCGAATTTCCTGAGACGGTAACTCACGCAAGACTGTGTGCGGCGTTCGCTCGACTGGATGGCCGGTCTATTCCGAAATCACTACGTGCGTTCGCACAGGAACGCGCGGCTAAGGTCATTAACAAAGACCTGAAGCGCACGCTTATCGAAATGAGCAAGAGCATGTTCCCTGAAGGTGAAATCAGTAGAATCAAAGGCTGCATAAGCCGGATGGAGAGTGTTCTAGCCCGCGACTTGGGAGTTCGAAGATAGGTGAACAAACAGGTCTATTTCCTCGTAGACCAGCCCAGAAAGCAAAACGCCATTAACTTCATCCAACAGTTACCCACCTGTCTCTTATACACATCTGACGCTGCCGACGAAGAGGATAGTGTAGATC
>NZ_CAMKXG010000222.1 GCF_946477055.1 Lonsdalea britannica
TCTTGATGCCAACAGTTCGCACGTCGACGCCGTGACCGGCGCCACCGAGCAAAGCGAAGCCATCAAGAAAGCCGTCACCAAGGCGATGACGAAGTCGTTTAAAGAAGCGATTATCGAAGAGGGCGGTAACCCGGACGAAGTTCAGCAGTACGATGTCGTGGTCGTCGGCAGCGGCGGCGCGGGTCTGGCGACAGCCATTCAGGCTGCCGATGATGGCGCTAAAGTGCTGATCGTGGAAAAAATGCCGGTGATTGGCGGGAATACGATCAAAGCGTCTGCAGGGATGAATGCTGCGGAAACGCGTTTCCAGAAAATCAAAGGCATCGTCGACGATAAAGAGCTGTTCTACAAAGAAACGCTGAAAAGCGGCCAGAACAAGAACAACCCTGAACTGGTGAAATACTTCGTTGAACACGCTCACGAAGCCATCGACTGGCTGGCTGATCGCAACATCGAGCTGAGCGACCTGACGACCACGGGTGGGATGAGTGTCGACCGTACTCACCGTCCGGCCAGCGGCGCGGCAGTGGGCGGCTACCTGATCAGCGGACTGGTGAAAAACCTTAACCAGCGCAACATCGACGTGATGCTCGAAACGTCCGTTACCGAAATTTTGCAGGAAGACGGCAAGGTTTCCGGCGTTCGCACCATCAATGACGAAAACGAAGAACGTGTTATTCCGACGAAAACCGTCATCATGGCGACCGGCGGATTCAGCGCCAACCAGGATCTGGTTGTGAAATACCGCCCGGACCTGAAAGGCTTCGTGACGACCAACCATAAAGGCGCAACGGGTAGCGGGATCACGCTGCTGGAAGCGCTGGGCGCGGATACCGTCGACATGGGCGAAATTCAGATCCACCCGACGGTGGAGCAAAATACGTCTTATCTGATCTCTGAATCTATTCGCGGTGGCGGTGCCATTCTGGTTTCCCAAAGTGGTCAGCGTTTCTTCAATGAATTGGAAACGCGTGACAAGGTGTCTGCCAGCATCATCAATCTGCCGGAAAAATATGCCTATATCGTCTTTGATGATCACGTCAAAGAGAAAAACATGGCGGTCGGCGAATATGTGGCTCAGGGCTTTGTCGAAGTCGAAGACTCTATCGCGGCGTTGGCAGACCGGTTGCAAATTGAACCCGCTGAGCTGACGAAAACCATCGAACGCTTCAACACGTTCGTTGAAAAACAGCATGATGACGACTTCGGCAGAACGACCGCGTTGCGTAACCCGATCAACAAAGGACCGTTCTACGCCATCAAGATCGCCCCGGGCGTTCACCATACGATGGGTGGCGTGGTCGTTAACACCGCGGCCGAGGTGCTGGATAACAATAAAGATGTTATTCAGGGTGCCTACGCGGCGGGTGAAGTGGTCGGCGGCATTCACGGCGCCAACCGTATCGGGGGCAACGCCGTGGCTGATATCATCATCTTCGGTATTCAGGCCGGTAAACAAGCTGCGGCCTATGCGAAACGGTAACGTCGAGTCATAGCGTTCGTAGTCCACAGGCGGGGCAAAGTTGTCAACTTTGCCCCGCCTGCGTTTTAATGGCATCCATCATTAGCGATGTTTTTCCCTCCAACCGCGACGGTGCTTTTATGACGACCTCTGAAGACAACCACTTTTCCTATGCCGCCACATTGATGGGGACGCGAATTTCCTTAACGCTCTTTGAGCTGAATGAGGAATTGGTCGTTCAGGCCTTTAAGCGCATCAAACGCCTGGAAGATTTGCTCACGGTAAATCGCTCCCCGTCGGAAGTGATGAATATCAACCACGCGGCGGGTCAGCATCCGGTGGCGGTGAGTCCCATCGTCTATCAGCTGATTAAACGCGCCCTGCAGGTGAGCCTGCTGGACAACAGTCATTTCAATTTCACCATTGGTCCTCTCGTCAAGCTGTGGAAAATTGGTTTCAGCGGTAATACGGTGCCTGACGCGGCGGACATTCAGCAGCGGCTTGCTCTGACGGATCCGCGCCATGTGATCCTGAACGATGAAGATCGCTCTGTGTTCCTCCTGCAGGAAGGTATGGAGATCGATCTCGGCGCTATCGCCAAAGGTTATATCGCCGATGTCATCAAAGGCTTTCTTCGGCAAAACGGTGTTGAGGATGCACTGTTGAATCTGGGAGGCAACGTGCAGGCGATGGGGCGGTCGTTGAACGATCCTCAGGGGCGCTGGAGTATCGGCCTTAAAAAACCGTTCGCTGAGCAGGGGGAGTTGATCGGCGCAATGCACGTGATCGATAAATCCGTGGTGACCTCGGGTACTTACGAGCGCTACTTCACCCTCGACGGCGAGCGGTATCACCACATTCTGGACCCGCAATCGGGCTACCCGCTGAATAATGAATTGGACAGCGTCACCATCGTGTCGGACGAATCCATCGACGGCGATATCTACACCACGCTGATGTACGGCATGGGGGTCAAGGCTGGGATCGCCTACCTGCAAGATCATCCCGGTATTAGCGCCATTTTCGTGACGAAAGATCGGCAGATCATTCTGTCGCCAAATCCCCACTACGAGTTTGAATTGCTAGATAGCTCTTATACGGTCGTCGGATAAACGGGCGGCTGCCGTCATGATCGCCTATGCCGAGATTCGAGTTGTTATATTTCGCCATGACAGCGATTGAAAGGCGTGTTTCCGGTTCACCGGTTGGGCGTTGGCGAGACATCGCCATTGGTGTCATGACGGGGAAAAACTGAGAATGCTTTCTGATACGGAGAAACAAAAAATCCCGACGTCCATTTCTGAACGTCGGGATCTCGGAGCGGGCAGGGCGTTAGAAATCGTAGCTCATGGAGACCTTAAGCGTACGCGGTTCGCCTTCGAAGACATACACGCCGTAGTCCTCAACGCCAGACCAGTACTTCTCATTGGTCACGTTGTTCAACGCGACGCGCCAGACCATTTCGTTCTGATCCTGATTGACGCGCGTCCGGTAGCGCAGACCCACGTCCAGCGTGGTGTAGCTATCGAGTTTTTTGGTGTTGGCCGCGTCGGCATATTGTGAACCTGAGTGATTCAGCTGCGCCGTCGCGGTCAGACCGTCCACCGGTTTGATGTCGTACTCCGCGCCCACGACGCCGTAAAAACGAGGAACCCCGATGGCATCGTTGCCGTTATTAGCGCCGTTGGCGGTTTTGGTTAACTCAGGATCCAACCAGACCGTGCTGGCGTTCAGCCGGACGCCCAACACCGGTTCGCCAAAGACGCTCATTTCCAGCCCGCGGTTACGCTGCTCGCCGTCTACGCTGTAGCGGTTGCTGGCGCTATCGAGGATGGCCGACGGTTTTTTAATTTCAAACAGCGACATTGAACCGCCCACGCGACCCATATCGACCTTGACGCCCACTTCATTTTGCTTCGAATGGATAATACCGGTACTTTGACCCGCATTGGCCGCCGTATCGGGCGCGATGCTGCCCGGTTGCAGGCTTTCCGTGTGATTCGCATACAGCGACAGCTGTTCCCACGGTTTATAGACGACGCCGTAGGTCGGCATCCAGCGGCTTTCCGTAAAGCGTGAGTCCGCGTCTTCCTCGCCAGTAGCGTTACTGTAGTTGCGAACCACCACTTTTTGATGACGTCCGGCGACGGTGAACAGCAATTGGTCATTCAACACGCCGAGCGTATCGCTCAGCAACACGCCCTGCGTACGAGAGCGGCTCGTGGTGAGCGGATCGGCGTAGCGTCCGCCCCACAAGGCGTTGTCCGGCATGGCGACGTCGCTGTTGTGATAAATGTTGGTGGTCGGGTTGTCGAACGACATGCCCCAGGCGGTGCGCGTACGCTGAGTTTGCGCGGAATAGCCTACATTGACGCGATGCGATACGAAGCCGGTGTTGAACTGGCCCCGCAGCCCAGCCATGCCGCTGAAGTCATCAATGATGTTATTGGTATCGAGGCGAGACGCGGTCGCATCGCCATTGTCGCTGGTCAAGGTGGGCGAAGAGTAGGTGCCCATTTCATTGGCATGCTGTCCGCCTAGGGCGGCGTAAGTTGTCCAGCTATCGTTCAGATCGAACTCGGCGCGCGCCATTCCGAACTTGTTGGAGATATCGCTGTAAGCCCACTTTTGTGAGTAGTTGCGGGTATTGCTGGGGACGGCGGGGATGTCGTCCAATGCGCTGATATTTATACCCATTTCGCTGCCGTGGAACGTTTTTTTCTGGTAGCCCAGATCCAACGAGGTTCGGAAGCGGTCGCCGCGATAATCCAGTCCCAGAGAGGCCAATGTAGTGCGACGTTTATCGTCATCCACGGCCGCTTCCCCTTCGCGGTGAACCACATTCATGCGGACGCCGAACTGATTGTCATCGCCGAAACGACGGCCCAGATCCAGACTGCCGCCCACCTGAGACGAGGAGGTGTAATCCACGCCTACGCGGGTTGTCGGCGTGTCTTCCGCGCGTTTGGGTTCCAGGTTGATCATGCCGCCGACGGCGCTGGTGGCCGCTCCGTTGACCAGTGAATTGGCGCCTTTGAAAACTTCTATGCGGTCGAGCATCTGGGTATCGACCACCTGACGCGGCACCACGCCCGCAAGACCGCCCATGGTCATATCATCGCCGTCTAGCTTAAAGCCGCGAATCCGATATGTTTCCGCCACGTTGCCGTAACCCTGAACCGCCTGCACGCCCGCATCGCTGTGGAGCAGCTCGGCAACGGTTTTCGCCTGCTTGTCCTGCACCATTTTGGCGGTATAGCCCACCACGTTAAACGGCACATCCATGGCCTTCTGTTCACCGAGCATCCCCAGACGACCGCCGTTCGCGACCTG
Source organism: Lonsdalea britannica (assembly GCF_946477055.1). Taxonomy (GTDB): domain Bacteria; phylum Pseudomonadota; class Gammaproteobacteria; order Enterobacterales; family Enterobacteriaceae; genus Lonsdalea; species Lonsdalea britannica_A. The sequence goes on from NZ_CAMKXG010000222.1 coordinate 4,796, forward strand.
ACCATCCAGATAGGCGGGAACCAGCGCATCGCCGCCGGGCCGGAAGTTCTCTGCCTCGCTTGCCTGCACCACGATCGTATCTTTTGAATCGGTCTTGGCATCGGCGTCAGCTTGGGTCGGTGTCGTTGCGGCGGCAGCCGTCTGAACGAAAGAGCCTACCGCCAGCGCCAGCAAGGTTTTACGTAAAGGCATGGATGTGTTTTTGACGTTATACATAGTTCGCTTAACTATAAAGAAAGGTGGAAATGGCAAATCCCGTTTCCGGGGCGTTTTTATTGATTCAACATTGCAGGCCGGGTTGCTTGTGACCTGACCGTAGGTACGGTTCAGTTCTCTAAACCCGTAACATGCTGAATCTCCAGCTGATATCTTGTTTGAGTTCTATAGCTTCCCTTGATGATTTCATGTGCGACAGGAGGGCATGTCCGGTATGACCCTGCGATGCAGCCGAGATCTGGGGGCTATGCAGAGCAGGTGGCTTCGTGCTCTCACTTCCTGCGTTAGCGCGCCTGTCTGACAACGTTAACCATTCACTTCCCTAGGTTCGTATCGTGCTTATAGCATTGAAAAACCACGAAAAGGGTTGCTTGCATTTCGCATCGACAGCGTCAGCACGCACCATCATATGCAGGTCTAAACAGCCGTTGTTAGCCGAGCCACGCTTGCCTGGATAGCGGTCAGAGCAAGACAGAGGATAAATCATCGCAATTAAAAATAAGAACTATACGCATCCGCGTTACGCGATCAAGGGATTTGTGGAAACTGGGGGGAAGGTGGATGTCACTTCGTTTTATAACACACGTATTTTAGTTATATCTTTTTAGATTTATAATCTATCTCAGGGGCTGTTTATATATTCTGATTGATTAAAATCAGTTTTTGGTAAAAGCATTTTTTATTATTTTACATCAAAGGTGCATAACATGAGGCTAAAAAAGTTACTTAAACATGGATATTTTCCCATACAATTACCACCGTATTTTAACACGTTGAACTTTTCAAAAAAAATAAACGTGATATCAAGGAAATGGGAGGCGAGGACCCAGCAACCTCTTACAAAAGGTGAGAAATATTCAGTGGCTCGCTCTTCTTATTATCGAAGGATGACAGCGATACTAAATCCAATAGGTTATTATTATTTGGCTTTTGAAATAGATAAACAT
>NZ_CAMKXG010000223.1 GCF_946477055.1 Lonsdalea britannica
AAATAGTTGTGGATAAGCTGACACAATCTCAGCTGATTAGCGGTCGTCTCGCCATCGCTCGTTTGGTGAAAGATAGCAGTGGCGAGAATGAATACGCCATTATCCCCGCAAGCGTCGCAGATAAGATCGCGCAGCGCGACGCAAATAGCATCGTATTAAACAGCGCACTGAGTCAGGAAGAGCAGGACGAAGAAGATCCGTACGCCGATTTCAAAGTGCCCGACGATTTGATGTGGTAACTGATACTGCGGTGTGAAAGGCCTTCCGGGCTTTTCACACCACATGAATGTGTATCCTGACTCATACAAAACGCCTTTCACCTCAACCGAACCTTCATAATCCCTTTCCTTCTGCCCCATGTGGCTTACCTGCGTTCTCTCGGATCTCGGCCGCGGTTACAGATATTCCGGGCAAGCATTTCTGAGCCGTATTTCCCCTTCAGCCACACATCTTTACGACAGGTATCGACGTTGAACCAGCGGGCTCAACGAAAATAAAGCGCCAATGCTTCACTCAACGCCTGTGGTTGTTCGTCAGGAATAAAATGACCGCAATTCGCGATGGTGATGCCGGTGACATCATCCGCAAATTGGCGCAACGGCTCAGCCATATCGGGAATAGACCCTTGATCGGCGCTGACGGCCAGTAGCGGCAGCGTGAGTTTTCCCTGAGCACGCCGTGCCCTATTCTGTTCAGCCGATGTCGTGACTTCGCGATACGGAGCCAGTCCGGCCCGCAGCGCGCCGTTTTGTCGTAATAACCGCACATACTCGAGTATATCTGCGTCGCTGAAAGCCATAGGACTGACTGTTTTGCGTCTCAGGAACCATTCCAGATAGAGGGCTTCGCGGCCATTGATTAATGCTTCCGGCAAATCCGGTAATAAATGAAAAGCAAAGTGCCAGGTTTTCCATGCTTTATCCGGCGTAACAGGTAATGCCTCAGGCAGAGTAATGCCCGGAATACCCGCATCGAGCAACGCCAGTTTGGTGACCTGATCGTGATAGCGCATTGCATAAGGCCACGCCACCCAGGCGCCCACATCATGGGCGGCAAGATAATAGCGCTCGATACCTAGCTTTTGCATCAATCCTTGCACCTTCTCCGCCAGAGCCTCGGTATCGTAGCCAGATTGCGGCTTATCGGAATCGCCTTGTCCGGGTAGGTCCGGCGCGATAATCAGGTAGCGATCGGCTAACAACGCCATAACCTGATGCCAGGCATACCAACTCTGCGGAAACCCCGCCAGCAGCAGCAATACGTCCCCCTGCGGATTACCACCGCTGACGTAGTGCATGCGGACATCCTCAATAGTCGCGTAATGATGTTCAAAACTCGGCATGTCGATGACGGGCTGTGACCAAGCGTGTGTGATGACATGAGTAGACATGCAAACCTCCAGTGATATAGGAAATCATCATTTCCTTATTGGGCAAAAAATTTTAATCGAGCAGTTTTAGTGCGGTCGCAATCAGCTGTTCACGCTCTGGTAGGTCCTGGATTTTTCCCGCAACACGCATACCAAGCACCAGACATAGCAACACACCACCCAACGTTTTCGCATCATGATGCGGAGCGATAGAACCATCCTGCTGCCCCTCTTCAATCAGTTGCAGGATTAATTGCTGATTACGCTGAAATGCGGCACGGACCAGCCCTGAAAGTTCGGCATCGAACTGCTGTAATTCGATAGCGCCGCCGACCACCAGACAGCCACGTCGCCCTTCCACATCGCTGGCCGACTCGATGTAGAAACGCAACAGTTCTGTCATCTTTCCCCGCCCACAGGTCTGTTGCGCCAGCCGTTGATGCAGCGCCTTGTTCCGTAGCGAGGTATAGCGGGTGAAAACCTGTAGAAAAAGGCCACGCTTGTCACGAAAGGCTTTATAGATACTCCCGGCGGTGAGCTGCATGGCATCACTCAGATCGCTGATTGACGCGCTGTGATATCCCTTTTCACGAAATACCAACATGGCGAGATCCAGCGCCGCATCAATATCAAATTGTCGTGGACGCCCACGAACGCTGAGTGGTTGGCCTGGCATAATGCTCACCCATTAGGAAATGATCGATTCCTAAATGGTGCCACATTTCTTTTGCGGTGAACAGCGCATTCAGGTTTTTTGCGTAGGTCGGTCACGTCGTACTCCGGGAGACGTGGCGCGGATTATTTTTGCGATCCGCTCTTGAAGCGTTGAGATTGTGACTAAAATGAACGGAGAATTATTAAAAGGACTCGAATTCAGACTCTATTCACCATCAAGCTCAGGAGAACGTATGTCTCGATTACTTGCCAAGAAACACGGGAAGATGGTCATGACACTGATACTGATTGTCGTCGTTCTTTTACTATTCCGATGGGCGGCGATCGTATGGGGATAAATTGACGCTATTTAATTCGAGAATTGATAAACCGTTTTTTTGCCGAATGAAGTATAAAAAAAACGCCCCGCATCAATCATGATGTGAGGCGTTTTTTTTGAAATTAATGAATAACGTTGCGAATATTTTTAATGATATTTATACGTTATTCACTATTTCAGCTAATGCTGTTTAACTGCTCCGGGCATTCCCTTCATCGCTATCGTAAACAACATCAACTTTTAAAAAAGATTATTCAGCAACAACGTTGGTAGCTGAAGGACCTTTCGCACCGTTTTCAACGGAGAATTCAACTTTCTGGCCTTCATACAGCGTTTTAAAGTTATCACCCTGAATGGCAGAGAAGTGAACGAACACATCTTTGCTACCATTGCTCGGCGTGATGAAACCAAAACCTTTATCAGCGTTGAACCATTTTACTAAACCAGTCATTTTATCAGACATAGATACTTCCTTTATTTTCCGGGTCGCGTTAACGCGACGAACGTGGTCTGTTAGCAGAAATTATTTATAGGCGCTTAGGAGGAGACTCACGGAAAAGAGGTATCTAGATAGGATAACGCTTGAACTGAGAACTGCTTTACTAAAATGCTTTACATAAGGTCTGTATGCCAAACCGATGTGTGCATTAACGCATGGACCAAAAAGTTAAGCAAGTGTTATTTTCAAATAAATACTAACGGGTCATATTTCATTCGGAAAAAATAATCTTTCTTGAGACGTCTTTATTTTTTCATTCGCACACCATTTTTTTCTTAATTAATCGAGCAATGAGCGCGTACATGAGGAAAAACCATCCATTATCGACCTACACCAAGCACGTCCTCTGATACGCTATACCTAACAGAGGGGGGCGAAGTCCATCATGATGAGAACAAGAGGTGAATATTCATGTCATTAAGCGACTGGCTGTGGAGAAAAAAATTGATTCTCTTGCTGACTATCGTCGTCATCGCAGAAGTCATCATGTATCTGATGACCTCTGAATGGTTTCCCTGGGAGTGGTGATATCCCCCCCCAGCCTGTTTAAGCGGGCTGATAAGGGATTACAAACCGTGGTACCAGCTCCAGACTTTGATCAATATTGCCGCGGAAATACACCAACACACCACGGCCGCCGCGAGTGCCTGCGCCAACTTCATCGTATCGGTGAAATAGTAGAGCGAAATGAGATAAATCAGGTAAGGGATAACAGACCAAATGCCAAACAGAATAGTAGAGCGCAACGCGTCCAATCCACGCTCGGAACCTACAATATAGTGCGCGATCAGGGCGAACGTGGGAAAAAGCGGCACGAGTCCGGCGATGTAATAATTACGTGTCTTCGCTAACAATCCGATCAGCACAACAACCAGTGCGCCAAGTATAGCTTTTAAAAGGAGCGCCATTTTTATTCTCTTTTTCTCTGCATTCCAATACGTTACCTCGAATATAGCCCCACGTGAAATACACAAAAGCAATGGCATCGTCGTAGCCACTGTTCTTTACTCAATCTTCCTGCATGACCCCGCCTAGCGTTCGCGGTTCCACGGCATGCGCATAAGAAAACGAGCCAAACCACAAAAGCCAGTGAGCCCTGAGAATACCAGGCCAGCCCCAACCAATCCGGCAACCCAATAAAAAGCCGGATTGAGTATCTGGCCCAAGATCACCCCCACCAATACCGTGCTCCCCGCAACAATTTGAACCTGGCGCATGATATCCATCGCCGGTCGTTTCCCTTTCACAATGGGCAAACCGGCGCGCTTCCACGCCTGTAATCCACCGGTGAGCAAATAGGCCTGAGCCGTTCCCGCCGCCTCGGTCAATTGAGCGCGATGCTGAGTGGATCGCATCCCTGAAAGACACAAAAAAATTACGCTATTCGCGCCTGACAAGATCTCATGCAGTTTATCGGCATTGAGCGACGCCATCGGACAGGACACCGAGTGAGGGATATGTTCACGCTCATACTCGTCGACCAGACGGATATCCACCAGCACCGCCCCCATCTTCAGTAGTTGTTGCGCGATTTGCGGAGTCACAGATTGAGACGACGGCATGAAACTCTCCAGAAAAGAAGCTGCTCGGAATTTAAGTATAGGCGAGAGTCAGACAGCAAGATATGTATGCAGCACCGCGATGTTTTCCGCCCAGGTCATGGGAAGTGTGCCGGTGAAACATCAAATGAAAATTAATGGAACGAAGCGCAGACACCGGGGTCTATATCTGCAAGAGGCAAGATGGAAATAGGAGTGGAGTATGGCGACGAGACATAAAAAAATCCGCTCCGAAGAGCGGATTTTACAGACACAGTTAACACCCTTTTAAGGGCCAATGTCTCGATACGATTAGAAACGGTAGCCTACGCCAACGTTCCAGCTGCCAACATCCACACTGCGGATACGGCTCTGTTCGTAACCTACATCCAGTGCAATGTTCTGAACCGGGTTGAACTGCAGACCGGCACCGTATACCACGCCAACATCATCATTTTTGGCGTTAGCAGTACCGTTATCAGCATTGTGGGTGTACTTCGCGCTGCTCATACCGACAACACCATAGATGCTTGCCCAGTCATTGAAGCGGAAAGCAGGACCCACGCTGAAGCCGTAATAAGTCCCTTTCTGGTAGACATTATTTACGGTGTTGCTGTCTTGCAGGTAGGTGAATGAACCGATCACGCCCACCGGGGAGTTGTCGAATTCATAACGATACTTCAGGTTGAAACCCGGCAGCTTGTTCATAACGCCTTGAGCATCACCCTGGGCATAACCTGCAGATACAGTACTCTCGCCAGCCATCGCAGAACCGGCACTTACGGCTAAAACACAAGCCAAAGCTGAAAGACACGCAATTTTTTTCATATACAGCCTCGAATCACTCTTATGAAAGAATATTAAAGCGCTATAAATATAACAACAAATCCGCGTTGTTGCTGAGCCTCAAATACTTTTCAATTAGGTTAAACATGTAACAAGGGTTTTCTCAAACCCATCAACCCTTTCAATTTCATTGAGTTAACAGACGAAAACATGTCATAAAAACATAAAGTTCAGACAACCAAAAATGCAGAAAATTCTTATTTCCACCTTCATCACTAAAAAATACTGCGATACACAAAAAATACGTAAATTAAAGTCAGCAATGGTAAATAATTAGCAAATAATTTATCCATTAATGATTTTGTTCTCTTTTTTTAATTATTTGCGCTCATTCTTTATACAATAACTTTCCGAAAGTGTTTTCTGGAAGGGAAAATACTTTTCTCAAACAAATTCCAGAAAAATAAGCCGCAAAACTGGCAATATTTTTAATTTGTGCTATCGGTGCCAAAAATGAAAATAGACTTAAGGTGGGATAATTATCCCCTGCCCACTTTTTCGTTCAGTTCAGTCCCTACGCATGCGATTAAAGAGCGGCCATGCGTCAATTCACTATCATTATCACAGCAGATCTTACCCGACAACCACGCAAAA
>NZ_CAMKXG010000224.1 GCF_946477055.1 Lonsdalea britannica
ACCCCAAGGCCCTGGCGTACTGCCGGGAGTACGGACATTTCGATCAGATCATCACTTTGCCGATCAAAACGGTGAAATTTGCCTCGCTGGTGACCTGGTTTATGTGGGGTGACATACTGAAAATAAAGAAAATTTTGCAGAAATGTCATGCCACGTCCGTCATCGTTTCTCAGGGACGCATCGAAATCGGCAATCTGGGCAGCATGGCGGCCCGCCTGATCTCGGTTCCTGTCACGTCCTATATCCCGATGGCGCACGGCTACGTTGAGCTGTACGGCAAGAGCGCGACCAACGTCTTCAAGGATGCGCTCTGCGCCATTCTCTATCGGCTGCCTGCACGCTACATCACCATCAGCGATTCCGTCAAAGCGTCACTGCAGCAAAAAAGCGGCCGCGACACGCCTGTCGACGTGGTGGCGAATTATATCGATCGTAAGCCGCAGGCCGACGTCGCCCGTGCGATTACGCCGCTTACCGCTGTGCCGCCGGACACATTTACGCTGGTGATCCCGGGTCGACTGCTGGACAAGCAGAAAGGGCAAATCGACTATCTCACCGCGTTGAAGACGGTGATTGCCCGGCAGCCAAACGTGAAGTGCTTTCTGGTCGGGGATGGGGAAGATAAAGCGCGTATTCGCGACTTTATTACAGCGAATCAGCTGCATAACCACGTTGAGCTGCTGGGAAACCGCGACGATATGCTGGCGATTATGTCGCAGGCGGATTTGATTGTGATCCCCTCCAAATTCGAAGGCGTACCGCTGGTGCTGATCGAGGCCGCATTATTGAATAAAAAAATAATTGCTTCCCGGATTGATGGAATTAAGGATTATCTCAACGCCACCTTCCTCTTCGAGAGTCATAATATCGACGAAATGAGCCGGGTGACCTTACAGCATATGACATCGAGCGGGGAAGATAATTACCGAGAGTCGCTGAAGGCATTAATCCAGCGTCATCAAAATGACTTCGTTAATGATTTTTATGCGGCCCTGATTCAGCCGTCGGTTGAAAGCGCATCGTAATAAAGGAACCTATAATGCATTGCAATTATGTCGTTGTCGTAGTGCTTTATAATAAACAGGTCGCCGCGTCTACGACATTATCTACGCTGGCGGATTATGACTTTAAAACCGCTAAGCTGATCATTCATAATAATGGTCCGCAGGCGCTCGACATTGATACGGCTTCCTCCAATGCTTTTCAACAAAGTTTCGGAAAAGTCGAATTGATTAATTGTCTGGATAATCCTTCGCTGAGCGTAATTTATAATCGTTATATTCAATCTCATCCAGAAGCGGAAAAATTTGTTTTACTGGATGACGACACCACGATTAACGAAACATTTCAGCAGGCGCTATTGAAAGGGACGGCGGACGTGGAGTGCCCGAAAATTATTTCGGTCTTCGATAAAGAAACTTATTACCCCATGTCGCACAATGCCGTGGTGGCTGATGCCGAAGTGCTGGATCCGTTTTCTGCGGTATCCATCGGTTCGGGGCTGATTATTCATCGTTCGCTGGTCGATAAGTTTCGCCAGCACGGCCTGTCATTGTTCGACGAGCACTACGCGCTCTATGGCGTTGACACCAGCTTCTTCCGCCGCATCCATCTGCTGGCCCATAAAGGCGTGACGATCACGCTGAGCACGACTTGCTATTTGATGCACTCCTTGTCCAGAACGGAAGGGGCAATGAATGACTTCAGAAGAAAAGAAAGAATATGGGACCTGGCTATTTCGACGCGGCAATATCCCAGTGTCAGAGGGTATTACGTCTTTTTGAAAAGACTGTTATCCGATCTGTGCGCATTCAAACTCGGTGATACGTTTCTGCTTATCTCGGCTTTTATTGCGGGTAGACACCCAAAATGTCGGACGCTGAAAAATCAGTAGCCTTCTTTTCCACTCAGATATTTTCCAGGATACGCTATGTTAACTATTATTCCCGTCGTAATGGCAGGCGGAACAGGCAGTCGTCTATGGCCTTTATCCCGCGAATTATTCCCCAAACAGTTTTTAACGATTGGCGAATCTGTAGGAAGTCTGCTGCAAAACACGGTGACAAGAATTGAAGGGATCGAAAATATATCGATAAAACCCCCACTGGTTATCTGTAATGAAAATCATCGTTTTCTGGTCGCCGAGCAATTAAGAGAAATCGACAAGATTGATAACAATATTATTCTCGAACCGGTGGGAAAAAATACCGCACCGGCCGTCGCTTTAGCCGCGCATCTGGCGAATCAGAACGATCCCGACAGTTTGCTGCTGGTATTAGCGGCGGACCATCTGATTAAGAAAGAAGATCATTTCCACGCCGCTATTATCGACGCGGTGCACTACGCGGCAAATAATCAGCTGGTGACGTTTGGCATTATTCCGGAATATCCGGAAACCGGTTATGGCTATATCAAAAAGGGCGAGGGGCTGTCGGATTCCTGCTTCCGCGTGGATGCCTTTGTCGAGAAACCCGATTTGGCGAAAGCCGAAGCGTATGTCGCCAATGGCGGCTACAGCTGGAACAGCGGCATGTTTCTGTTCAAGGCGGGAAAATATCTGGAAGAGCTGGAGAAGCACAGCCCGGACATCTATCGGATCACCCGCGAAAGCATCGAACGCAGCCAGAAAGATTTGGATTTCATCCGCGTCGATGCGGAGAGCTTCGCGCAGTGCCCGAGTGATTCCATCGACTACGCCGTGATGGAAAAGACCAGCGATGCGGTCGTGATCCCCATCGATGCAGGCTGGAGCGACGTCGGTTCGTGGTCTTCGCTCTGGGATGTCTCCGCTAAAGATGAAAACGGCAACGTCAATGTAGGGGAAGTGATCTCCTTTGACTCCCGCAACAACTACATCTCTTCCGAATCGGCGCTCGTCGCCACTATCGGACTGGACGACGTCGTGGTGATCAATACCAACGATGCGCTGCTGATCTCTCGCAAAGATCGCGTTCAGGACGTCAAGAAAGTGGTCGAAGAGCTGAAACATCGGGGCTGCCACCATTTCCGCGAGCACCAATACTCCTTCCGCCCGTGGGGCAACATTTCCAATATCGATGCGGGCGACCGTTATCAGGTGAAGCGCATCGTGGTGCATCCGGGCCAGGGGCTGTCGCTACAGCGACACTACCATCGCGCAGAGCACTGGGTGGTGGTGAGCGGTACCGCAAAAGTGAACGTGGATAACAAAGAATTTTATCTGTCGGAGAACCAGTCCACGGTGATCCCGACGAATAGCGTACATACGCTGGAAAATCCCGGGCAGATCGACCTGATCATGATCGAAGTACGTTCGGGGCATCACATAACGGAAGACGACATCGTCAGATTGAAAGATCGCTATGGTCGCGTTTAAGAGAGGGGATCGGTAATGGATCAGTTGACCTGCTTTAAAGCCTATGACATCCGCGGGCAGTTGGGCGAAGAACTCAATGAAGATATCGCTTATCGGATAGGCCGCGCTTACGGCGACTATTTGAAGCCTAAAGCGATTGTGCTGGGCAGCGATGTCCGCTTGACCAGCGAAAGCCTGAAGTTGGCGCTGGCCAAAGGGCTGCAGGATGCGGGCACCGATGTGATCGATATCGGTCTGTCGGGCACGGAAGAGATTTATTTCGCCACCTCGCATCTGAAAACGGACGGCGGTATTGAAGTGACCGCCAGCCATAACCCGATCAACTACAACGGGATGAAACTGGTGCGCGAAAACTCGCGGCCGATCAGCGGCGATACCGGACTGCGCGAAGTGCAGCGCATTGCGGAAAGCAACGCATTTTCCAACGATGGACGCCCCCGCGGCAGCTACCGCAAAGAGAATACGCTTCCGGCCTACATCGAGCATATTCTGTCCTACATCAGCTTGGACAACCTGACGCCGCTGAAACTGGTCGTGAACTCTGGGAACGGCGCGGCAGGGCACGTTATTGATGCGATCGAGGCGATATTCAAACAGAAGAACGTGCCGGTTGAATTTATTAAGGTTCACCATCAGCCCGACGGCCACTTCCCGAACGGCATTCCTAACCCGTTGCTTCCTGAGTGTCGCGCCGATACCGCGAACGCCGTGCGTGAAACGGGCGCTGACATGGGGATCGCGTTCGACGGCGACTTCGACCGTTGCTTCCTGTTTGATAATCAGGGCAACTTCATTGAGGGTTATTACATCGTCGGGCTGTTGGCCGAAGCGTTCCTGAAGAAAAACCCCGGCAGTAAAATCATCCACGATCCGCGCCTCAGCTGGAATACCGAGGATATCGTCACCACCGCCGGCGGCCAGCCGGTGATGTCGAAAACCGGTCACGCCTTTATTAAAGAGCGTATGCGGTCTGAAGATGCGATCTACGGCGGCGAAATGAGCGCGCACCATTACTTCCGCGATTTCTTCTACTGCGACAGCGGGATGATCCCGTGGCTGCTGGTAGCGGAGCTGTTAAGCGTTAAGCAGCAGCCGCTGGCGGATATGGTGAAGTCCCGCATCGAAGCCTATCCCTCGTCCGGTGAAATCAACGTGACGCTGACGGAGCCGGCCATCTCGATTAACAACGTCAAAACGCACTATGCCGCGACGGCAGAGGCGATTGACGAGACGGACGGCATCAGCATGTCTTTCGGCACCTGGCGCTTCAACCTGCGTTCTTCCAACACGGAACCGGTGGTACGCCTCAACGTCGAGTCGAAGAATGATATCCCGCTGATGAAACAGAAAACGGATGAAATTCTGGCGCTGCTTTCCGAGTAGGCCTTATTGCGTGAGGCTCCGGTTTATCACCCCGCAGGTGAGTCGAATGAACGCGACGCGGGCGGATCGCCAGACCTCACGGGAATACGTGGACTGAAACCACAGGCTGGCCGGTTTTAATGCGCCAGCCTGTGGATCGAAGACTGAACGAGTGGACATGAGGTATCGCGCTGTTGTCGCGCGTTAGTACCGATGTCGTGTCATTGAGCCGCATTTCCCGTTCGTGGACCACTATTGAGTAGGTGAGAGGCCAGTATGCAGAACGTCAAGAAAACGTCCGTGTGTTTATATTTATTGTCATCTTTGGCTTTCGCTTCTTTCGCCGCGCAGGCGGCAGGAAAAAGCGAACAGGATTACTTCAGCGATAACAATAAATATATATACAGCGATCTTACGACCAAGCATTTCGCGTTGCAGAGGTTGCCTGACGACGGGGCGGTCATCGAGGCCTATCAATATGACGATCTTGGTAACCTTCTGGCGATCCCGTTCTTCAAAAAAGTCCTTCGAAGCAGTGACAACGGCGGCGCAATTTCGCCTACCGTCGATATCACGTTTCCGGCGCTGGGCCTGTACAAAATCAACATCATCGACGGCAACGATAAGAAGCTCGATGAACGTAACGTCGCGCTCATTCCGCCCGTCGGCCCGCTCAACGATGCGGTGGGCGTAAACACCCATTTCGGCCAGGGGCGTTGGGACGCAAATAAGGCGATGCCGCTCGTTCAGGCGGCGGGTATCGGCTGGATCCGCGATGAGATCCCGTGGAGCACGGTGGAAAAAAGCAAAGCGCGTTTCGTCTATCCCAACTACGTGGACAACTATCTTCGACTGGCGAGTCAGCTGCAGGTCAAACCGCTGGTGGTGCTGGATTACGCCAATGAACGCGTCTATCCCGGCCCTATCGCCGGTAACGCCGAGCACTTCGCCAACTATGCCAAAAATACGGTATCCCGCTATCACGAAACGGTGAAACACTGGGAAGTCTGGAATGAGCCGCGTCCCCAAACCTTCGGCACCAAGGATTGGGCAGGCTATACGGCGTTTTTGAAGCAGGTGTATACTGCTTCAAAAACGCCGTAT
>NZ_CAMKXG010000225.1 GCF_946477055.1 Lonsdalea britannica
CCGTCGCCTGCCAGTCCATCCACATTTCAACGTGCGCACGCGCCGCCGGGGCGGCCGGAAGCAGCGCCTCTCCGCCGTAGGCGTTGGCCAGATAGCGGCAAAGGGTATTCGACTGTCCCAGCACATGGTCTTCATCTATCAGCACCGGGATCATGCCATTAGGATTGATGGCGAGAAACTCAGGAGAGGACAGCGATAATGTCCCTTGTCCCCACGGCTCATGTTCAAACGGCAGCTCGAGTTCATGGCAGGTCCACAACACCTTACGTACATTGATGGAGGTTTCACGTCCGAGAATGGTGATCATAGCGAGACACCGACTTCTGAATGAGTGGGACCTCTGGTTATAGCACGAAAAATAAGACGGCGACCACACGAGGCAGCCGCCGTCCGACGTCATCACGTACTCAGCAATCGCGGGCTTATTTCACGACCAGCTTGCCGTCTTTCACCTCATAGTTTTTTTGATTATCAGGGCCGATATACGACCGGGCCGGATTACCGAACGCCACGCGGAAAAACGCTTCCGACATGACCGGCCGGTAGTGACTGGCGTCGTTAGGATCGCCCTGCCCGGTGTACCGCGCGATGTAAGGATAAGGATAAACCGGACGGGTCGCCTTCAGCTCAACGGCTGGCGACGCTATCGGCGAGCTTTTCTGTTGTACGCCGTGGAACTGCACTTCAGCCGCCGATTCCCCTTTCGCCGATGCGGCCGCAGGCGGCGTCTGACTTTTCACCTGCGCGGCTTTACCGGTCACGATCCACTTCGGCGCTTCGTCCCGCTCCGTCCAGGCCATCAGCGGCGTCAGCAGATCCATCTGGTCATAGCCGTCACCATTGCCGCAATGCCCGACGCCGGGCAGCAGGAACAGACGCATAAACTTATCGACAGAGGCTTTGCCCAGCGTGGTGCTCACGCCCCGATAGTAGGCCAGCGAGAACGCCGGGCTCACCGAATCGTCCGCCAGACCATGCCACATAATCAGCTTGCCGCCATGCTGCATGAAGGGACGCAGATTGGTGTTCGCCGCGTTATACAGCGGCGCCAGCTGCGCGACCGCATCAAAGTTTCTGCGATTGAGCGGAAAATCGCTCATTTTGGTAATGGGCTGTTTTCCGCCGGGCAACAGCGCCGACTGCAGGGCTGGCAACACCATCGTTTCGGACATAGAGCGCTCCGTCGCTTTGGCAGGCACCGGCCAGCGCAGCTCGGAACCTATCGGCAGGCCGCCGAGCACGAAGCGATTACCGGAGACATCCCCCGCTCCCGCATACAATTTTCGGGCGACTTCAATCTCATCCTGAGTCAGGCAGTCCGACTTATCGGTCTGCTGTTTAGCGCACCGCTTGACCCAGTTCGCCGAAAACGAGCAGGCATAGGGATTTTGCAGCAGGCCGTCGTTGACGCCGGACAGCGTCGGACAGTGTTTCAGCACCGCCTTATGCAGAATAGCCAGACGATCTTGCAGCAGGATTGCGGTGCCGTCCTGACGCTGATTCGCTACGCTGTTCCAGCCGTGGAAGAACGAGTTCTGGAACTGGAAAAACGCGGCTGGCGCGCCCGCCGCAATGCCGTTGAAATCGTCCGGATAACGCTGCGCTTCCATCAGGGCTTCGCGCCCGCCGTCGGAACAGCCCATGAAGTAGGCATAGCGCTGCGGCTGGCCGTAATACGCCGCCATCAACGCTTTGGCCAGCACCGCCGTCAGGTGGTTGGCGCGGTAGGCGAAGTCGATACGTTTCTGCGGATCTTCCGCCCACGAGGCATCCATCATGCTGCCCTGATGTCCCATATCCGTGGCAGCCACCGTGAACTCTCCGTTCATGGCAGGAACACAGCCGTTGGCGTTGGACAGGCGCAGGTTAATATTGCCGCACAGGCCGCCGCAGCCGACCTGCAGAAAACGCTGCGTCCAGCGCTCCGTCGGCAGCGCTATCTCCACGCCGATGGACGGCGCTATCGTCGCGGAGAGTTGGCAGAAGGCGCCCTTTTCGGTTTTCGTCAGCGCAGCCGAACGGATAGAGACCTGTTCGCCGACCGCGTTGGAAAACGCCATCGCCCCAAGCTGTTCGCAGGAGACCACCGGCTTGACCGCCGGGAGTTCGGCCGCAGAGGCATTCGATGCCGTCCAAGCGATAACACAGCAGGCGGCCAGCAGTTGGCATAGCCCGGTTACGTATTTCATCCCAGTCCTCATTGATCTGTTCCTGTCATGCGGGCGTGAGGCATGATACCGCGGCCCGACCCGCTACGGTGTCCGTGGTTGCGCATACTGGTGTCCATGTCGTGTGCCCGGATCACAGACGCGCAATAAGGTCATCAGATAGCGACGCATATTCTCAGCACAGAAATGATAACCGTTTGCGTCTTAACCCGGAGGCGGATTTTCACAACCTTTTCAATGCGCTAAAAAGTGGTTATCGCGAGCGTTAACGCTATGACGACAGCTTGCCCGCGCCGTGGTAGGTCTCCAGCCAATGCGCATAGGGCGCGGGAAGCACCCACTCTGGACGACCGATGTTCAGCGCCTGCGCCAGCACATACGGATAGTGCGGATTGGCCAGCATCGCTCTGCCCATCATCACTAAATCCACCTGTTTCTCCGCTACGACGCGTTCCGCCAGCGCTGGCTCGTCGACACCCCAGCCGACCGCGACCGGCACCCCGGCGCCGCGGCTCACTTTTTCGGCAATGGGCGCCAGCAGCGCGGGCGTCTCCCACGGAATGTGAGTGTCGGGAATGACGAAGTTGATGCTGACGTTCAGCATATCCAGTCCGCCCGCCCGCATCCGTCGTACCAATTCAATGGATTCCGCCAACGTTCGCTCATCGTGACCATCGAATTCGATCACGCCAAAGCGCGCGGTCAGCGGCAAATGTTCAGGCCAGACCTCGCGCACCGCCGCCAGCGTTTCCAGTAGGAAGCGACAGCGATTCTCCAGATTCCCGCCGTACCGGTCGTCGCGATGATTGCTATGCGGGGAGAAAAAACTCTGCGCCAGATAGCCGTGCGCGAAGTGTAACTCCAGCCATTCGAAACCGGCGTCGCGAGCGCGCCGTGCGGCGCTGGCAAAATGCCCCGTGACCCGGTCGATATCATCGAAGGCCATCGCTTTCGGCACGCGCGGCAATGCGCCGCCGTAAGCGATAGCGGACGGCCCCAGCGTTTCCCAGGCGCGCGGATCGTCCGCCGGTAAATGATCGTCGCCATCCCACGGACGATTCGCGCTGGCCTTGCGTCCGGCGTGCGCGATCTGGATCCCGGGGACGGCTCCCGCAGCCTTGATCGACGCCGCGATGCGCGCCAGCCCTTCCGCCTGTGCATCATTCCATAATCCCAGACAGTGCGGCGTGATGCGGCCTTCAGGCGACACCGCCGTCGCCTCGACAATCACCAGACCGGCTCCGCCCCGCGCCAGTCCCGCATAGTGAACCTGATGCCAGTCGTTGGTGAGTCCCTCGGTGGCGCTGTACTGGCACATCGGCGGCACCGCAATGCGGTTACGCAGGGTAATGTCCTTCAGTGTGAATGGAGTGAACAATACCGACATATCGAACCTCGCTTTCTGTGAATGGAATGGGCGGACGCCGATGTAGCGGAGTATTAGCGCAGGAGCAACGTCGAACGGGCCGCCCATTAAGCATGGTTGATTTGTGGATCTTTTGCCTGATTAACTATTCGTCCCGCCAATCATTCCGCGCGAAATCACTGTGCAACATGGGTATCCGGCTTTTGGGGGAGAGACTGCAAGGCATTACGGATGGGGAAAGCGATGCCCGTTTTCAGGCATCGCCACGTTTCGGTTCGAGGGGAAACGTCAGCGGTTTAACTGCGCCAAGCGACGTCGAGTCCGTCTCAGCCCAGTGAACCGCCGTCGATCGCATCAGAGGTAATACACCTTAGCGGTGCTGACGGAACAACCACTCCCGTATGGGTTCAATCGTGTAGGCGATGCGCCAAGTGTTGCGGTGTCCGCTCGCCCCGGCCCCGGACTCGTTGGGCGGAATTACCGTGCCTTTCGCAAACGACACATAGTTGATCGCACAATCTTCGGCCTCGAGCGCTTGACTGGCTTTGCGGAACTGATCGGCCGACCACGTCCCCTTCCAAACGGCGGTCGCCACCTTCGCGCCCTCTTTTTTCAGGACCTCGGTTATCGCGTTCTGCCCCGGAAAAGCCTTATCGTCATCCTGCGACACCAGAATCCACAATTTTTGTTTGGCGAGCGGTTTAACCAGCGCCGGATCCCACTGCCCCGCCACCAGGAACGACGCGGCGAAGAACGTCGGGTATTTGATGTTCATCGCCATCGTCATCATGCAGCCGCCGGACTGGCCGGTCGCGTAGAGTCGGTTGCGGTCAATACTGTAGCGTTCCGTCAGTGACGTAATGAGATGAAGGGTCGCGTCCAGCGCATCGGAGGTTTTCGAGTCGTCATCCGCGATAATTTCGGCGTATTGCGGCGCCAGCACGAACGCCGGGCGTTGAGCCTGATCGGACGGACTGGCCCACGCAATGGCGCCCAATCCCTGATAGAGCGTGGAACGGGTTACGTCGCTGGTGGCTCCGGCATCGTGCATAAACAAGACCAGAGGATAGGTCTGCTTCGGATCATAGTCCTTTGGCACAAACAGGTTGTAGCGCAGCATTTTGCCGGTTTTCGCATCGGTAAACATCAGCGATTCGAAGTCGTCGACGACCAGATTTTCGACCTTCGTCGTCGTCAGCGGGGTCGGCGTGGCGGCAAGGCGGCGACCGCTCTCGGTCTTGAGGTCGCCGGTTTGATGCACCTTGGCGACAGGGGTCGCATAAGCCGTGTCATACACCGGAATGTCCCCCGCTTTGCCAGGACCGCCGTGGCCGCCGGACGAGGGCGGCTGACCGCCGGGCTTGGCGTTCATTTTCTCCGCCAGCGGCGCGTTCGCATCCTCCGGCGATAGAATAACGATGACGAAATGCCCCTCGGCGGCCTGATCGGCAGGATGGGCCGACGTGCTGGCGAAGACGCCGGTGACCGTGCGGCCTTCCACACTGAAATCGGCTTTATTCAGGGACGCGCCGCTGATGGCTTCGTCATATTCTACGGCCACGGCGGTCAGCCGAATGCCGTCGCCGAAGACCTGCGTAATAGCGCTGGCGCCTTTGACTTCGCCGCTTACGCCCTGTCTGGCGAGCGCGGAGGTGTTGATGGCTATCATGGCGCCAGACAGCAGGCTCATCATCAGAAAATCACGACGTGTTGGCATGGTTAATCCTTTCATTGCTAGGTCGTTTAATCTCGTCGGTCGCATATGGCATCAGCATAATGCACCACCCTCGCTCACCATTCAGCCGGGCGGAAATATCGGCGCTGTAGACACGACGTCTACCCTAGACCACTTTCAGTCGCCATTGTTGCAATCTCCTGATGCCATTACGAATTTTTTACACTTGGCGCTACGATGGCTCGATAACAGAGAGGGGGAAAAGCGTAAAACGGCAGGTAAACCGCCTGTTCGCAGACAAAAACGGAGGCGTTTTCTCCACGGCAGAGAAAGCGGGACCGAACCGGCGGATAACGCACACCGGATCGCCCCTTTGACGGCAAGGTTAACGCCAGCCTAAGCCCGGCGCGACCTGCGTCAGTATCGATTCAATCACATGCGCGTTGTAGTCCACGCCCAGCTGATTGGGCACGGTTAACAGCAGCGTGTCCGCCTCGGCAATCGCCTCGTCCTGCGCGAGCTGTTTAATGAGCTGGTCCGGCTCGGCGGCATAGCTGCGGCCGAAAATCGCGCGCGTTTTATCATCCAGGAACCCGA
>NZ_CAMKXG010000226.1 GCF_946477055.1 Lonsdalea britannica
CCCCATGTGAGAGTAGGGAACTGCCAGGCATCAATTTAAGTAGAAACCCTCAGCGTAAGCTGGGGGTTTTTGCGTTGGGCGGAAAAAAGCCGACAGACCGGTTCTGTACCTCCCCCCGTCTCACCGCCATGCGCCAGACCATGAGTTCACCTTCCACTCCACCCTCTGTGTGTTGAGGTAACCGGAGCGCGGGAACTACCACAGGACACTAACCACGCGATATCTCCATACGGGAATATGGTATTTCTGAATCCTGCCGCCGCTGCGACGTGCCCGGTCCGACCTAGCCTGGTCTGTCTAATCCATTCTGATCCCTGATAACAACTTATGGCGTTTATTGCGTGTACTGACCAACATGGTCGGATAACCACGGGAACAACCTAACTGCGTTATCTCCCCACACCGGAATGCTATGTCTCTCGTTGCCCTCTGTGAGCCCTGGATTACGCGTTCCCACAAGACGAGCTAATCAAGCTAAAGTCCTGCCATCCGATTTCTGTGCCAGTACAGATCGGCCGTGGCTAGTCACTTCACGAAAACCGCGCCTGCGTTACGCGGAGGCGTGAAGGGTGTGTTGGTCTCTACAATATTTCATCTTTAGTTCTGCTCGGCAGTGCCGAAAGCGTTCGTTCCGTTAGAAATCCATGAGAAGGTTTCAGTGGCTTTCTTGCTAATGAATCGGAGGTGGGTACGCGTTCGATGAACGATGTCAGGTATTAACGTCAGTGGTCGATAAATTGGCGTTCGGTTTTTGTTCAACAAGCCATGCAGCTATACGACTTGAGCGCCCTCTGAAAACACTGCTCAATAATGTTTCTGGATCGAGTAAACTAGAGCGATTAAACATATCAAGCTTGAAGACGACTATGACGAGTGCCGCCGCATCATTACAGCCCTATAACTCATTTTCCCTGCCTGTTTCAGCGAAAGAGGTGATTACAGCGAGTTCAGCCGATGAGCTTCTTAATGCCTGGAAAAATGCGACTATTTCAGACCAGTCAGTCCTCATTCTAGGCGGTGGAAGTAATGTTCTTTTCCTCGAAGATTTCGAAGGTTGTGTCGTACTGAATCGTCTGAAAGGGATTGCGATTGAAGAGGCTGATGCGTGTTGGCATCTTCACGTGGGCGCAGGCGAAGTCTGGCATGACCTGGTCGAATTCACCCTGAATCAGGGTATTCCCGGATTAGAGAACCTGGCGCTGATCCCAGGTTGTGTGGGTTCGTCTCCGATTCAAAATATAGGGGCATATGGCGTTGAGCTGAAAGACGTGTGTGCCTATGTTGATGTCCTGAACCTCAATACCGGTGAACAACTGCGGTTGGCGCACGAGAGTTGCCAGTTTGGCTACCGTGAAAGCATTTTTAAGCATCAATATCGTGATGGTTATGCGATTACAGCAGTCGGACTCACGTTGCCCAAACTCTGGCAGCCTGTTCTTAACTATGGCGATCTGACACGATTCGACCCTCAAACTGTGACCCCACAGAACGTTTTCGATTCGGTGTGCGCTATGCGCAAGAGCAAACTGCCCGATCCTGCCGTGAATGGAAACGCAGGCAGCTTTTTCAAGAATCCGGTGCTTCCTGCCGCCCATGCGAACGAGCTATTACGGCAGTTTCCTCAGGCGCCGCATTATCCTCAGGCTAACGGTGACGTTAAATTTGCTGCCGGATGGCTTATCGACCAGTGTGAGCTTAAAGGCTATCGCATTGGTGGTGCTGCGGTACACGCCAATCAGGCTTTGGTTCTTATCAATGCAGGGAATGCGACCAGCCGAGATGTTGTAAGCTTGGCACGCTACGTACGTCATCAAGTAGCTGAAAAATTTGGCATTGGGCTGGAACCTGAAGTGCGATTTATCGCTGGTCAGGGCGAAGTTAACGCGGTCGAGGTGCTGGCATGAGAGACAATACCGTCCCACTTAAGTTGATCTCCATTTTAGCCGATGGCGAATTTTATTCGGGTGAAGTTCTTGGTGAACGCTTGGGCATGAGTCGTTCAGCAATCAACAAACACATTCACACCATCCGTGAATGGGGCCTCGATGTTTATACCGTAACAGGTAAAGGCTATGCGTTACCTGCACCAATAGAGCTGCTGGATGCCAAAAAAATCCGGGCGTTAACCAACGGTGGAAATATCGATGTGCTGCCCGTCATTGACTCTACCAATCAATATTTGCTGGACCGCCTCGATACGGTTTCATCGGGGGACGTTTGCATTTCCGAATATCAGCAGGCAGGACGTGGCCGGAGAGGGCGGCGATGGTTCTCTCCCTTTGGTGCGAACCTCTACTTATCGCTCTACTGGCGTTTAGAGCAAGGACCAGCGGCCGCGATTGGCGTTAGCCTGGTCATTGGCATCATCATGGCGGAAGTGCTGCACAGTCTGGGAGCGGATGGTATTCGGGTTAAGTGGCCCAACGATCTTTACTTGAATGACCGCAAGCTGGCTGGAATTCTGGTTGAGCTAAACGGCAGAACTGGCGATGCGGCTCACCTCGTCATTGGCGCCGGTATCAATCTGAGCATGCGCGAGCCGGGAGCGGAGATGATCAATCAAGGCTGGATCAATCTTCAGGAAGCCGGGATAGCGATCGGTCGCAACACTCTGGCGGCACGCTTGATTACTGAATTACGCGCAGCGCTGGTTTCTTTCGAACAGCATGGCTTGGCGCCTTTCATTCCCCGATGGAAGTCCCTGGATAATTTTTATAATCGACCGGTAAAGCTCCTGATGGGGGATAGAGAGATCGTCGGAGTTGATAAAGGCATCGATAACCAAGGAGCATTGCTGCTGGAGCAAAACGGCGTATTGATACCCTATATCGGGGGGGAAATTTCGTTGCGAGGCGTATCAAAAGGATAAGGGGATGGGTATCCCCTGAGCATATTATTTACGTAGTGTTACGCGTTCGACAGCATGATCGGCGCTTTTCGTCATTATCAAACTGGCTCTTTCACGGGTAGGAAGAATATTTTTCTTCAGGTTTAACCCGTTGATTTCACTCCATACCTGAGATGCAAACTCCACGGCTTCTTCTTCTGTAATTTTCGCATAATTGTGGAAGTAGGAGTCAGGATTGGCAAACGCACCCTGTCTGAACTTCAGGAATCGATTGATGTACCAGCTTTTCAGCAACTCTTCCGGCGCATCTACATAGATTGAGAAGTCCACGAAGTCGGATACGAAGACCCGATGTGGATCGTGAGGATAGTCCATACCACTTTGCAAAACGTTCAAGCCTTCCAATATCAGAATGTCGGGCTGCTCGATGACCTGGTGACGGTCGGGGACGATGTCGTAGGTCAAATGGGAGTAGGTTGGCGCAACGACTCTGGCTGCCCCTGACTTCACCTCAGAAACGAATTTCACCAGACTGTGCATATCATACGACTGGGGAAATCCTTTCTTCTTCATCAGGTTTCTTTCTTTCAACACTTTGTTGGGATGCAAGAAACCGTCAGTGGTAATCAGTTCAACTGTACGGTGTTCCGGCCAACGGCTGAGCAAAGCCTGCAAGACGCGCGCGGTCGTGCTTTTACCCACAGCCACGCTGCCGGCGACCCCAATAATGTAGGGGATCTTTTGTCCGTCAGTGCCTAAAAACTGTTCCAGTACTGCCTGGCGACGTAAATTAGAGCTGATGTAAAAGTTCAATAAACGCGAAAGTGGCAGATAAATTTCTGCAACTTCGTCCAGAGATAGATCCTCATTGATACCTTTGAGTTTTAATATTTCATTCTCTGTCAGCGTTAACGGGACCGAATCCCGCAACGTCGCCCACTGCTGACGATCAAATTGCAGATATGGTGTGGCCAAGGATTGCTCTCTATCTCTCATAAATACGTTTCTACATGCCAGTACAGCGTTAAAAGGTGTCATACAGGTCTTAAAATCGTCGGATAAAAAGACAATCCACCTTTTACTGGGGGGAACTAAATGATGACGGGAAGATTACCACCATGCGGGTAAAGAAAAGAAGAAGAAATCCAACGGAACGCTGATGCCTTAATAAAGGCCTCAGCGTTATTTTAGTCAGCGATTAACGACTCGCTTCAATTCATTATAAAAAGGCGTTTGTAATAAATTGCCGTAGGATGATAGGTCCCTTCAGGTGTGCAGGCGTAATCGGGAATTTCGCCCAAACAAGTGTAGCCTTGCGACTGGTAAAATAACTCCGCCGCGGAACCGGCTTCCGTATCCAGGTAAAGCAGGCCACGTTGCAGGCTCAATGCCGACTTTTCGAGTGTTTGCAGAAGATGATGTCCTATCCTCTTACGTTGATATCGGTGGTGAACGAGCATTTTCTGGATTTCAGCTCGATTTTGCCCATTCGATTTTTGGCAAAGCTCCAACTGCACGGTTCCTACAACCTCACTTTCATAGAGCGTGATCCAAAGCAGACGTTCTCCTTTTGCAATGGCATACCTCAGTCCGTGGAAGTAACCTTCGGCGTCTTCATAGGACAAAGGGGTTCGATATCCGACGGAGCTGCCATGCTCAACGGCATTAATGAGTAATCCCGCCAATGCATGTCGATACAAAGGAAGGGTATCAGTAGAAAGTAAAACAGTTTTCATCATGTATCTCCTGCGAAAGCCAGCAGAGAGGAATGGTTGATGATTTGTGATGAGCAAAAATCATACCACTGCCGTCATCATTCTTTGGGTTTTACGTCCGTGATATACGAAACCGCCTTGATGGGCTGTGGGTTGCAGGTCTACATAAAGAAGAAATGATGAGGTGTAATTTTTGATTTAGCCTTGAGGAAAGCGCTGCTGAGGTCGATGATGTGATGGATATTTGCACGAATTGCTAACGCTTATGCAATAGAATGTCCAAAAATGTGCAAAATCTAAGCGGTAGTGCATTTTAAGCAATTTTTTTGTTGCATAGACCGGCCAGTCTACCTAGAATGCGCAGCACTTGATGCCGGCTTAGCTCAGTTGGTAGAGCAACTGACTTGTAATCAGTAGGTCGCCAGTTCGACTCCGGCAGCCGGCACCATCAAGTACACAACCAGGTGGGGTTCCCGAGCGGCCAAAGGGAGCAGACTGTAAATCTGCCGTCACAGACTTCGAAGGTTCGAATCCTTCCCCCACCACCAATTCAAGCCATGAACAATGGCTGAATCAACGTGATAAAGCTTAATATGTCATGTTGATGAAGGTGAGGAGTTGCGTGGCAAATCTTCCTTCTTCCACCATCAATTCAATCCTGGAGACAGGATTAAGACGATCTGATGTATCTAAAATCGGATCGAAAAAATCTTGGCGCGGATGTAATATGTGCCGGGGTTTTTAACTCTACAAAGAAATCAGGTAGCCGAGTTCCAGGATGCGGGCATCGTATAATGGCTATTACCTCAGCCTTCCAAGCTGATGATGTGGGTTCGATTCCCACTGCCCGCTCCATATTAGATGTGCTGATATAGCTCAGTTGGTAGAGCGCACCCTTGGTAAGGGTGAGGTCGGCAGTTCGAATCTGCCTATCAGCACCACTCCTTTTATATTCCTCCTGATTTCCTTTTGTTAAGCTCAGCAAGTAATTGCTTGGTTGATGTGGTGATATCACCGATTTATCCGTGTCTTAGAGGGACAATCGATGTCTAAAGAAAAATTTGAACGTACTAAACCGCACGTTAACGTCGGTACTATCGGCCACGTTGACCATGGTAAAACAACGCTGACCGCTGCTATCACTACCGTACTGGCGAAAGTCTACGGCGGTGCTGCTCGCGCATTCGACCAGATCGATAACGCGCCGGAAGAAAAA
>NZ_CAMKXG010000227.1 GCF_946477055.1 Lonsdalea britannica
GTGGCCTTTCCGTCGGCGACGGCCACGTTATAGGTGTAGAAATGGTTCTCCGTTTCCGAGTTCCCCGTGGCGGTCAGCGCAATCGTCGAGCCGTCTACCACCAGCGCCTGATCCGCACCGCTGGTACTGACGGTCACGACCAACTTCGTCACCTCATCGCCTGCGGCATCCGCCGCCACCGTGACGGCGCTGAACAGCGGCGCGTCTGCGCCGGCCACCCCGTGTTCGTCGATGGTATAGACGCTATCCACCGCTGGCGTCGCGGTGACGGTCGGCGCATCGGTTGCGGCTTGGGTAGCCACCACCTCGGCCGCGGTCGTGACCGCCGCCGCATCGAACATCATTCTGGGCTCAAGCGCCAGGGCAACGCGAAGGTACTGTGGGTCAGAGATTTTTTTCATGAACGTCACCTAAAAAGGGCTAATCCCGCTGATTACTCAATCAGTCGGACGTAATTGCTTCGGGTTTCGATATCCGCCAGAATGGCGTCCAGCTTGTCGGCAATGTCATCTTCCGCCCCGGCAAACGTCGCGCTGTCGGCAAACGTCATCGAACCGCCGTTGTTATTGGTGCAGGTCAGCAGGCCGGGTCGGGCGACGGTGTCGAATAGCGTGCGGCCGAAATCCTCCGGATCGCCCGGCCTGACGCCGATGAAATAGAACAGCAGATTGCGTTCGCGGAAGCTGGCGCACAGGGACTGGAAACGTGCGGTGACCACCTGGTACTGCTCGCTGCTGCCGGAAGCTTCGTCTATCGTCTGGCCGACGTAGTAGTTGTAGGCGTCGGTATCGAACCAATCGCCGGTGGTATTGGCCAGCATGACGATGGCTTTAATGTTGCCGCTGCCGTTGCCGTCGAAATCCAGCGGATACTCCGTATCGCCCCAGCCCCCTTCCCCGCGGAATGCCGGAGCCAGAGACATCGCCGCCCACCCCATCGCCAGCGCATAGTTGACGTTGAACTGAGATTCCATCTGGTCCAGCCGGGCCGCAATCGCCGGAAGATCGTCGGTCAGCGGCAGCAGCGCAGCCGTCGGACACCCCTTGTCGGCGACGATATAGCGGGTATCGTTGGTGCCGGTCGCCTGTCCGAACGTCGGGTTAGGGCCGGTCCACTGGATCCACGGCATGCCGGGCGCGTTCTCCGGCAGGTCCGCCCGGTAGTGAACCGAGAACGTGCCTGCCGGAGCGCGATCCCAAAAGTAGTTTTCACCACGATAGAGACCGCGATGCAGGCACATGCGCTGGTCCTGCAAATCCGGCATCATGCGGCTGGCCAGGTTGGCGATGCCGTAATCGTTGTTGTTGAAGAGCGAGGTCAGCTCCACCGGCTTGAGCGCGGCGCTGGACGGCCAGCTGCGAATGCGACTGCTCCAGTTGTCCGCGTCGTAGACGTTCACCGTCTGACTGTAGGGCACCAACGCCAGCCGACGGTCCGGCGCATCGCTGAGCAGCGCATCGGCGAAATGGTTCGCCAGACGTCGTAGCGATCCGAGTTCGGACGCACCTTCCGATAACGTGTTAGGCAGTGTCAGCGCCACTTCGGCGGGCCGGTAAATCACCTCGACCGTAGAGTGAATCTCCTGCTGACGGTCGCTGAGCTGAAGCAGACTGGGCGCGGTGGTGAACGTCACCGCGACGGTATAGGTTTTACGCTCCTGACCGGTTTGCCCCTCGCTCACCGAGACGTCACCCGACGTTAGAGCATTAGCCAGCGTGCTGTTAAGCCCGAGATTGGCGCGGACGTAGTCGTAAGCCAACTGTTGGCGCAGCGCATCCTCCGAGCCGCCGCTGTTTTTGATCAGCGCCTGACGCCCCACGGCCAGCGCGGCGGCATCCGTGGCGCGTTTGATTTGCGCCGCATCGCCGGTGGCGGTCAGGGTATCGACGATAAACGCCCCCGCGACCAACAATCCCATCATACCCAGCGCGTAAAAGGCCGTGCCAACGCCAGCGTCTTCCCGCCAGAAACGGGCCGCAAGCCGCGTCAGACGCGATGTTGTCGCATGACGCTTATTCATTGTCTTCATCGTCGAGTCCGGCCTCCTGCGCCAGCGCGTCATCCAGCGCAATCGTGCCGTCGATAACGCGATTGACCGCCGTAACGTGCAGCAGGTTGGTAAGCGACAGTCCGCCCGCGAGGCTGATGTCTTCACCCTGCCGACAGAGTTCAACCACGATCATGGAGATTTCCGCCTGACCGTTTTTGGCGTCTTTTTCCGGCAGGTCGCCGGGAAACGTCTCTTCCGGCCCGGCCTGGTTGTCGGCGCACAACGCATCCGTGGTGCCGCGATTCAACTGCCAGTACACCTCGCCGGTCTGGCGGACGTTGCTAATCAACACGTGATAATTTCCGGCGCCGCTGTCCGGCATTACCGCATCCAGCAGCCCCTGCAACCCCTGTTCAGTCAGGTCCTGTTGCAGCCCCAGCACCGACGCGACGGCGCCAGCCCGTTGCTCCAGACGTTCGCGTTCCAGCTCGACGGTGTAGAGATCCGCGCACAACGCGCCTACCGCCAGCACGATGGGGAATGCCAGCGCCGTTTCCACCGCCGCCGAGGCGGCGTGATCGTGCCAGAAGCGCCGCAGCCAGATCGCCGCCCGGCTACTCATCCCGCAGCTCCGTGCCGTAAATGTGTTTGTACTGATAGCGGAAAGTGCCGCCCAGCGAGAGCACCTCCGGCAGCGGCGTGAGGAACGACTGGCGCAGCTGGACCGTCACCGACCATACCGGCAGCGAACGCGCATTCTGGGTCTGTTCGTCCTCGGACAAGGTCAGCCCGCCCAGTTGGCTCAGATTGTCGAAATGGAGCACGTTGACCGTGAGATCGTCCGCCTTCAGGTAACCAAACCCGACCTCGACCATGCGATCGCGCAGATCCTGCGCCATGCGATCAGGACTCTGCCCGCCGAGATCGTCTAGCCGGAACGACTGCACGGCTTTGTCCAGCGCCACGCTGCCAATGGCGATCAGCAGACCGATACGGGCCAGCTCGAATAGCATCATGACGCCCACCAGTACCACCGGCACCAGAAACGCCACTTCGGTGGCGATGACCCCACGCACGTCACGCCAGACACCGGTCAGCCGTGGGGCATTCATGTGCCGCGACACCCCGGCCATTACGGTTTCTCTTCACCCAGAGACAGGGGCTGGCGGCTGGCCAGCAGCAGCGCCTCTCCCTGTCCGCGGGACTGACGCAGATCCGCCGCGCGCCGCGACAGCTCGGCGACCAACCCGTCGATACGTTCAGGTACGGCGACAGACGCGATGGCTCCGCGCGCGTCTTCGTCACGCCCCGCGTACAGATAGGCCAGCGCCAGATTCAGTTTTACGGAAGGATGCCTCAGTTCGCTGGAGCGCAGCAGCGAGACGGCCTTGTCCGCCTGTCCGCTGTTCAGCCACGACAGCGCCAGATTATTGAGCGCCGCCACATCGGCGGGATCGCTGCGCAGCGCCTTGTCGAACAACGCTCTGGCCTCGTCATGACGACCGGCGGCATCCATCACGACGCCCATACCGTTAAGCGCGCTGGCGTTGTTCGGCGCGACGTCCAGCGCACAGCGGAAATCCTGCTGCGCCATCTGGCCCCTTCCCAGCGCCAGCTGCGCCCGTCCCATCCCCACGCAAATCGCCAGCGTCTGCGGCGGCGTTGAGGCGCCAAGCTGTTGCCGCGCGCGGCCATACAACCCCAGCACCTGGAGCGGCGGACGTACCGGCGCCGCCACGCTGGCGTACTCCAGCAGCTCGCCGCCGTCGAGCTTGCCGCGCGAATCCAGCCGGGCGTAAACCTCAGACGCCGCTTCCAACCGTCCCTGATCGCGCAGCAGGCGCGCCAGACGCAGCCCTTCTTCCTTGGTGCCTTTCAGTCCCTGGGACGTTGCGCAGCCGCTCAGGAGAACGACGCACAGTAGGGCCAGCAGGCCGCCGCGTTGGGACAGGGTGATCTTTGTCATCAGCGTATTTCTCTTCTCTGTGCTCGATAGGTATTAAGGGGTCGTTCGCCCTCGCCATATGGCGCTTAGTGGGAGAGCAAACGGATCACTTTCAGCAACGCCGGCGACGCCATAATGGCGATAATCGGCGGTAAAATTAGCCCCATCAGCGGAACGCTCAGCTGCGCAGGCAGCTTCCCCGCCTTCTCCTCCAGCCCGAGGATCAGGGTTTTGCGACTCTCGTCCGCGATGGTGCGCAGCGCCTGCGAAAGCGGCGTGCCGTAGCGCTCGGCCTGGATCAGCGTGGCGACCATACTTTCGATCTCCGCGACCCGAGTGCGCTCAGCCAGATGCGTCATCGCCGTGGTGCGATCCGACAGGATCTGCAGTTCGGCGGCGGTGTAGCGCAGTTCGTCCGCCATCTCCGGCGCCGACAGGCCCAGCTCTTTGGAGACCACCTGAAAAATGCGCCCGATGGGCAGACCGGCTTCGGCGCACACCACCATCAGATCCAGTGCGTCCGGCACCGCCCGCGCCAGCTTTTCTCCCCGGCTGGCGGCGCGCCATCTCAGCCACCATTCCGGCAGCAGAGCGCCGACGAAGTAGCCGATGAGCGCCGCCGCCAGTCCGGTCATCCCAACGCGGTCCGCAGGCGGCAGAGCGCCGCCCACCAGTATCAGGGCGCACAGCACACCACTCAGCAGTTTGCCCAACGCCAACCAGCCCACCGCTTCGCCGCGACGGAAACCGGCCAGATCGAGCATCCGACGAAGCTGGCGGCGATCCCGCTCAGCGCCCGCCAGCCGTTCACCCTGCTCCGCCAACGGCCGCAGCAGTTTCTCCAGCGGCGGCGGCAACGGCACTCCGCGATCGCGCAAGAGCGAGCCGTCCGGCGGACGACCAGCATCGTCTTCCGCCGTCGTCGGCAGGTGCGGCCGCAGACGTTCGGCCAAACGCTGCCGCTGTCGCTGACGGCTTTGCGTACGGGCCAGAAACAGGCCGCTCGCTACCAGCGTGATCCCCAGCCACAGCCAGGGGTCGTCGAACAGAGAGGTCATGTGACGCGTTCTCCTACCGTATCCGTTTCACCATCAGGTGCGTGATGAGCATGCCGAGCGAGACGCTGCACAGCGCGTACATCAGCACCGTGCTGCCCACCGGGTCGGCGAAAAGAAACATGAAATCATCCGGCGACTTCAGGTACATGTAGCCGAGACAGCAGGGAAACAGCGCCGCCACAATCTTGGCCGTCGCCCGCGCCTCCGAAGTCTTCGACTGGACTTTCAGCGCCAGTTCGCGCCGCTCGCGGAGCGTGGCCGACAGGCGTTCGAGGGTTTCGCCCAGACGTCCGCCCGCCTCCTGACTGATGATCAGGATCACCACAAAAAAGCGGTACTCCGCCATAGGCACCCGGCTGGCGGAGGTTTGGATCACCTGCCGCAGCGGAATGCCCAGCTTCAGCCAGTGGTCGATGGTGCGAAACTCCGCCGCCAGCGGACCGGTCAGGTGCTCCGCCACCAGCGCGAAAGTATTGGCGACCGGCACGCCCGCCCGGCAGCTGCGGGTAATGGCGTCCACCGCTTCCGGCAGGCTTTCGCGCAGCGCTTTGAGGTGTTTTTGCAGCGTGCTACGAAACAACAGCACGGCGACGACCGCAAACAACAACAGCGCGAACAGCAGGCCCAGTCCCAGCGGGGACGGCGTGCGCCGTCCAATGGCAATGCCCAGCGCAAGACTGACCGCCGCCAGAACCAACGCCCGCCGACGCAGGTTTTTTCGCCAGCCGATAAAGTCCAGCTGCGCCCAC